>JANOVY010000001.1:0-19477 GCA_031417635.1 Bacteroidota bacterium
TTTTGGACAGTGGTTGTGGTAAACCACCATTAAAATGAGCTTTTCTTTAAACTCATCTGTAAACTTAAACTGTTCTAGGTTTTGAGTGGTCATAGAGGTTGTTTTGCCCCTAAAACTGTAAAGCTATATCCGTATAAGACCTAGACTTAAAAAAGAATGCAACAAAAAAAAACACAACGCTGCCATGTATAGACATTCAAACATAATTAGTAAAAAATAAAAATGTATGCTACAAACAATTTTAGGCGCTAATGGAACCATTGGGAAAGTTTTAGCAAGCGAATTAAAGCACTATACAAACCAAATTAGGTTGGTAAGCCGAAATCCTAAAAAAGTAAATGAAACTGATGAATTGTTTCCGGCTGATCTGTCAGACGTTAACATGGTTGAAAAAGCCATTGAAGGTTCAGGGGTGGTTTATTTGGTAGTGGGATTTGATTACAATATCAAAGTCTGGAGAGAACAATGGCCAAAATTAATGAAAGCAACTGTTGACGCCTGCATTAAACACAATGCCAAATTGGTTTTCTTTGACAATATATACATGTACGACATTGCATCAATCGGGCATATGGTGGAAGATTCTCCTATTCATCCGCCCAGTAAAAAAGGGTTGGTGCGAAAGGAGATTGCAGAAATGTTGTTGAACCAAGTGAAAGCCGGTAACCTAACAGGCTTAATTGCCCGAGCGCCGGATTTTTATGGACCCGACAATAAAAAAAGTTTTTTAATAGAAGTGGTGTATAAAAATATGCTAAAAGGGAAGAGACCCAACTGGTTTATGGATCCCACAAAAAAACATTCCTTTATTTATACCCCGGATGCAGCCAAAGCAACAGCTATGTTAGGTAATACCCCTGAAGCATTCAACCAGGTTTGGCATTTGCCAACCGATCACAATACTTTAACCGGAAAGGAATGGATTGATTTGTTTAACAAAGAAATGAACACATCAAAAAAGGGGATGGTGTTACCCATGTTTATGCTAAAAATACTAGGCCTATTTGTGCCTTTGATGCGAGAAATGCCCGAGATGATGTATCAATATGATAGGGACTACTTCTTTGATAGTTCAAAATTTCTAGCCCATTTTAACTTCACACCTACCACTTATGAAATGGGGGTTAGACAAATTGTGAACAAATAGCATCACCGGGATGCCTTGGTAAAAAAAGAATTTTGCAAAAGCCGGGCTTCTATGGTAACTACAGTTTCCGAACAGTGTGTGAAAAAAGAATGAAGAATATGCTTTCTGAATCAACAGCATTCTATAAAAAAATAGGGTATTATCCAAGAGGGTAGAATTCGCGTAGAACAAATTTGCTTATCTACATATTCTTATTGCCACATAAATGCATACTAAATTTACAAAGCATACATCGCAATATGGGTACTCATTAGAGAACATACTTTTTGGCAATCAAATTCTTCCGTTTCTTGCCTGAAGACTATGCACTTAGTTCAGCCAAATATTATTTCATCCTGTGCAAAGAAGATAACCGGTGATAACCGATATGCTTTTACGAGATGTTGATCTCTCTTTATTGAAATGCGAGTGAAGCAATTGTTTAACAAGGAATTTCATTATTCTATTCGTAGTTTCGCCTACGAGTGAACTCGCTATATTCTTTTTGGTAAAAATGCTTGCGGAGAATCCAATGACAATACATTAAATGCAGGTGTTCTTGATATCCACAACTTCTTTTATGACAACATAAAACTCCAAATGAAAATTAAATACCCGGTAGCGGATCCTCATACCCTTTCTGTAGAAGAGATTTTACTTGCATTTCAAACAAATTCCGTTGAAGGGTTAAGCAGGAACGAAGCAGAAAAACGGACAAAAGAATTTGGCAATAATTCTTATCAAGCTCAAAATCAAAAGAGTATTTTATTGATGGTGCTACTGCAATTCAAAAATCCAATCGTTTATTTATTGCTTATTGCAGTTTCGGTTACACTCTATTTTCAAAATATTATTGAAGCCGTTGCCATTCTTGTGGTGATTTTGGTAAATGCACTCATTGGATTCTTAATGGAGTTGCAGGCACGAAATTCTATGGATGCCCTTAGAGAAATGGATGTGATACATTCAAAAGTGCTAAGGGATGGAAAAATGAATGAGATTCCTTCTGAAAATATTGTTCCCGGAGATATTATTTTACTTGAAGCCGGAGATTTGATTCCGGGGGATGCGCATGTGATAGAATCCAATCAGTTGCAATGTGATGAATCTTCTCTTACCGGTGAGTCACTACCTACTGAAAAGAATATAGACAAAATTGAGAAAGCAAGTGCGCTAGGAGACCGGTTCAACATGGTATTTAAAGGTACTGCTGTTACAAATGGAAATGGAAAAGCGGTCATTACCGGCATCTCTCAACATACTCAATTAGGCACCATTACATCTTTGGTAGAAAATTCAGGAGAAAGAGAGACACCGCTCGATAAAAGGATACGTATACTAAGCAAAAAACTGATTTGGATTACGCTGGGTATGACAACCATTTTTGCCATCGCGGGATTGATGCAGGGCAAGGACTGGGTGTTGATTTTAGAAACTTCGATCGCATTAGCTGTAGCCGCTTTTCCGGAAGGCCTTCCCATAGTTGCCACAGTTGCATTGGCATATGGAATGCTTTTAATGGCAAAGCGGAATGCCATTGTTAAAAAATTATCGGCTGTGGAAACATTGGGAAGTACCAATGTGATACTGACTGATAAAACCGGCACTTTAACAGAAAACAAAATATATGTAGATTCTTTTTCTTTTACGGAAGAAAAAGTTCGCGTTGCAATCAAAGACAATATATTAAGTTTTGTTGAAGGGAATATTAAAAAAAGTGAAGAAGCATTTCAAAAATTGATTTTAATTGGTTCTTTGTGCAACAATGCTATTCAAAAAAATAGTGGTGAAAAAGCTGAAATAGTAGGCGATCCAATAGAAATTGCATTGGTTAACCTTGCTAGTGCAGCAGGATTTTCTGTTGAAGAACTAAAAGCAAAATATGAACGTATTGGAGAAGTCCCTTTTAGTTCGGATACCAAAATAATGGGCACTTTACATAAAAGCGCAAATGGAAATTTTGTGGCAGCAAAAGGTTCTGTTGAGCATTTGTTGAAAAACTGCAGTAAGTTGCAAGTAGGTACAACCATCATTGAACTGGGTGATGATGAAAGAAAAAATATACTGACGGAATCTGAAAAAATGGCTGCCGATGGCTTACGGGTATTAGGGTTTGCCTTTAGCGAAGAAGTTAAAATTAATACAGCCGATTATTTGAATTCACTCACCTATGTAGCAATGATAGCTTTCATAGACCCTCCTCGATTAGATATTAAAGAAGCCATACTTACTTGTAGAAAGGCGGGTATCAAGATTGTTATGATTACGGGCGACCATCCTTTAACGGCACTTAATATTGCTAAAAAAGTGGGATTGGTAGATGAAAATGAACAAAATACAATTTCAGGAATAGATTTACCTGACATGGAATCAATTTCAGATGAATGGAATAAAAGGATACTGAATACAGCCATATTTGCTCGTACCACTCCCAAACAAAAATTAGAAATTGTAGCTGTTTATCAAAAAGCAGGCAATATTGTAGCCATGACCGGTGATGGTGTAAATGATGCACCGGCGCTTAAAAAATCAGATATTGGCATTGCAATGGGAATGAGGGGTACACAAGTTGCAAAAGAAACAGCCAGTATAGTGCTGAAAGACGATTCGTTTGTGTCCATTGCACAAGCAGTATCACATGGGAGAGAGATATTTCAAAACATTCAAAAATTTGTAGTCTATCTTGTTTCTTGTAATTTAAGTGAGATTTTTATTGTGACAACCTTAGGTTTTATAGCCCCAGCGGCTACCTTACTTCCATTGCAAATCTTGTTCTTAAACATGGTAACAGATGTATTTCCGGCTTTAGCACTCGGTTTGGGAAAAGGAGATAAAACGGTGATGGAAAGACCCCCAAGAGACGCTAAACATTTAATTGTTTCAAATAAAGATTGGACGACCATTTTTTTATATGCCACAGCTATGACCTTTTCTGTGCTGGCTGCTGTAATTTATTGCGATCAGTTCATTTCTACTGATTCAAAAATTGTAAATAATGTGGCATTTATTACTCTTGCGTTTGCCCAACTCTTTCATGTGTTCAATATGTCATCAGCACATTCAAATCTTGTAGTGAATGAGATCACTAAAAATAAATTCGTATGGATAGCTCTTTTAATTTGCACTGTTCTAATGGTGTTGGTTTATGCTATTCCCAATATGCGTTTTGTGCTAGGTTTGGAATTACTTCCCACCAAAGTGTGGTTGGTATCAATTTTAGCCGGATTGATTCCCTTGGTATTGGTAAAGGGTTATAAAACCATTGCAGAACGAAAATGATTCTCCTAATACTTTAAATGAAAGGGTTTACTTTACTTTTGCGCTGGGTGCTCAATGCATACACCTACCACCCTCAACTATCACCAAAATCATCGGAAGTTCGTCGACGGGTCTTCCGCCTGAGGCAGAGACCCGGCGTTCCCGCATAAGGAAGTACCGAAAAAACACCACAACTTAGGAGTAAACCGAAATAGCCCTTGTATCACTCAATAGTTTTTTTCTGCAATGAGTGATAGTTAGCTTAAGCAAAAATATTTTACAATGAATTTACATTAATTATAAATTATCCAAATAACAGCTGAATACTTTTAATGAAAACCGGAGATATGGCTAAAAGTAGTATTAGTACTATCATGAATTGGATCGTTTTATATTGTAGTTGTCTGATAGGCTGTGGAAACAAAATAAACTACACAACATTGCATTGTTGTTATGGCTACAGACGGAGTACAGATGCCCAGCTACAGTATGAAAACAACTTTTGATTCAACTGGATTTTATAATTTTAGTAGAAGAATCAATCATCGACTTTTGTATCTTTAATCAGCAACAGTTCCCGACTGACCGATTACGGAATTCCGCCAGAACACCAATGCTGGTGCGTTTTAAGCCATTTTAAAGGACGACAAACCATCACGCAGGATAAAGGACTTTTATATTTACAAACAATTAATCACTTAAAAAAATAAAATGAACAAGACCAAATCAACACTCTTCGGTTTGCTAATGACAATTAGCACTGGGACATTCGCGCAAGATTGGTTTTAATTTTATGCTGATCATTATTTATTTTTAGTAAGATTAAGCCAAAAGGAAAATGAAAATATCAAGAAAGAAATTTATTACAGACAGTTTTTTTGTAAGTGCCGGCACACTGTTATTGCCAGGTTTTCAGACGAAAGAAAAAGAGACTGTAATGACAGTTAATGGTCCTATGGAAGCGCAAAAAATGGGCTTTACCTTGACCCATGAACATATTATGGTAGACTTTATAGGTTCTGAAAAATACAGTAAAAGCCGTTACAATGCAGACGAAGTTTTTGAGGTTGCATTGCCCTTTGTTATAGAAGCGAAAACTAAGGGTGTTGATACTTTTATTGATTGTACTCCTGCTTATTTAGGGAGGGATGTGAATATTCTTAAACGGATTGCAGATGCTACGGGTATTAATATGTTGACTACCACCGGTTATTACGGCGCTGTGAATGAAAAATTTGTACCATCACATGCGTATGTTGAATCTGCACAACAATTGGCAGACCGGTGGATTGGAGAATGGAAAAATGGTATTGAAGGCACTTCTATAAAACCGGGATTGATTAAAACAAGTACAGATAAAGGTCCGCTTACCCAAATGCAAAGGAAATTGATCCAGGCAGCCGGTATCACGCATCTTGCTACCGGGTTAACCATTGCAGTGCATACTGGTGATGGAGAAGCCGCTTTTGAACAACTTGACATTTTGAAAGATCAGGGTGTTTTGCCCTCTGGAAGAATTTGGGTGCATGCACAGAACGAACCCAACAAAGAGATGCATATTAGGGCGGGAAAGCTTAAGACCTGGATTTCATTTGACGGTGTAAACCCAAATACACTACAGGTAAATGTAGATTATTTAAAAATAATGAAAGAGAACGATCTGCTTGACCAGGTACTGGTTTCCCAGGATTCAGGATGGTATAACGTAGGTGATCCCAACGGAGGAAACGTTAAACCTTATACTTGTATTCACACCAAATTTATCCCCCTGCTTCAACAGAACGGATTTACACCCGGCGAACTTGAGCGCATTTTTAGAATAAACCCGGCAAAAGCATTTACAATAAAAGTAAGGAAGTATTAGCTTCGCTACAACAGAATAGCATTTGAACGAGTTACATTATTTTCAGCAGACCAAAACAAGTTGATGCAACTTCCCCTACCGGTGGGCAAGAACCGTTAAAGTTCTAAAAAAGCTAACAGAAAAAGCATAAAGTTGAAACTAAAAACATAACACGTGTTTTAGTGCATCTTGATTCTAGTGGCATGGACTGGCAATGAAACAAAAAATCCTCTTTGGTTTGGAAGTGTAGAATACTAAGGTCCGCCATTGCATGTCGGAATGTTGATTGCAATCTTTTTTTTTCGACGACAATAATTCAGACCATTAATGATAAACCCAGTGCACACCCAAATAAAGGGAATCATAACATTGAACAGTATTTTAACAATATCTCGATCGCTTTCTATTCAACTCTTCGTTACTTTATGAAAGCATTCACCTAAAGTGAGTAGGAAAAGAAAATAAACCAATCAATAAATTGTCTATGAAAGCATTTAACTTACAAATGATTGAAACCATCATAATATTAACCGGCTATCTAGTTATGTATTTTATATTTAAAATAGGCATCAATAATTTTCTAAAAAAAACTCAATTGGAAAGGAGTAGGAGAAAAATGGCAATTAGAGCAGTTCAGTTATTTACCACAATGACTGCAATTGTGCTTCTAACAGGGGTTTGGGGGTTTAAACAAAATGAAATTGCTTTATTTGCAAGTACTATTTTGACAGCTTTGGGTATCGCATTTTTTGCACAATGGTCATTACTTTCAAATATCACTTCGAGCATTTTGATATTCTTTAATCATCCTTTAAAAATGGGCGATCATGTAAAAGTATTACACAAAGACTATCATTATGAAGGAAAAGTAACAGAAATGGACTACTTTTTTGTTCACCTTACAACTGCTAATAATGAAATAATAACAGTACCCAATTCTCATTTTTTCGATAAATCATTTTCAGTTTCTGAAAACAAAGAAAAATCCAAAGCATCTATTAAATGAGGATATTATTTCTAATAGCAATGGCGTTTTGTTTTTCAATGAATACGATACTTGCACAGACTTTTGACCTTGGCAGTTGGAATATTCTGAATGTAAAATATAGTCTTGACGAAAAATTGAGTTTTTTTGGCGAGGCACAATTGCGTTCATTAAAATTTTACAGCAACTTTCACTATTACGAATACAAGGGTGGTATTAACTACAAAGTTCATAAAAATGCAAATCTCACTTTAGGTGCGGGTAGTTACCAAACTTATCATGAAGGTGGAAATTTTGTTTTGCCAAAAAATAGTGATGAATTTAGAATTTGGCCCCAGGTTATTTTTTTTCAATCAATCGGTAAGTTGAAAATAGAACAACGTTATCGTGCTGAGTTTAGATTTACAAATAATGGCTACCGCAACCGTTTTCGTTACAGGCTGGGTGTTTCTTACCCATTTGGAAAGGAGCTAAATGGATACAAACCCTTTCACGTTGGTGCCAGCAATGAAATATTTTTTACAAACACAGAACCTTATTTTGAAAGAAACAGAATGTTACTTGCATTTAATTACAAACCATCCAAAGCAACAACCATACAAATGGGTTATTTACATCAGTTCGACTACAAAATAAATGATGAAACGGGTCGTGACTTTTTTCAAATAGGTTATTTTATAGAATTGTTCCGAAAGTCAGCTCTAAATACATCTTTTGACACAGACATCAAAGACAATTAAACGAAATCAATGAAAAGACAAATTTTGTATACCAATGGTCATACCTAGCGGAAAAAATGGCCACCTGCCAGCCAACCGGTATACATGTGGTTTTTGCAATAAATTGGTTAAGCTTGCGTAGATCTGCTTTAGATTGTCTAATCCCGAAATAAGATGGGTTCCTATCTAGTATATCCATTTGTTCGTCGACTGGTCTCTCGCAAGGGGACCAAGCGTTCTCGCATAAGGAAATACGAAAAAAACACCACAACTTAGGGGTAAACCAAAATAGCCCTTGTATCATTCAATAGTTTTTTGGCTGATTAAGGTGTCACCTACTGCAAACAAAGTTAATTTTTAATGAAAACCCTCTTTGTTTAAAACCATTGGGTATACTTATTGGGCTCATACCCCGAATGAGTTTTGAGGATGTATTGATAAAAGTCTCAATAAGATTTTGTATAGTTACCAATATTTGGTAACTTTAGTACAAATTATTTTTATGGGAAGGAATACATCTGTCTCACTCGGTGACTACTTTGAAAATTTTGTTGATTCAAAAGTCATTGAAGGCAGGTTTAAAAATGCGAGTGAGGTGATTAGAGCCGGTCTTCGTTTACTAGAAGAAGAAGAACAGAAAATTCTTGCTCTGCGTATAGCAATCAAAGCGGGTGTAGATAGTGGAGTAACTAAAGACTTTAACCCGCAAAACCTTTTGAAGGATTTAAAAAATAGAAAGATAAATAATGGCTAAATATCAACTGTCAAATAAAGCGGTTGAAGATTTGACAAATATTTGGGATTATACTTTTGAAGTTTGGTCGGAAGTTCAAGCAGACAAATATTATCATTACTTGCTTGATTGTTTCCAAAATTTAGCAGATAATCCAATGCTTGGTAGGCCTTATAGTGATGTAACAGATTATCTGCTTGGTTATAGAGCAACGCAACATATTATCTTTTTTCGAAAAATTAGTCAAAATACTATCGAGATAATCAGGGTGCTCCATGCTAGAATGGATTTGAAGAACCGCTTATCGGAATAAAGCCACAACATACCAGTGGTTTTGCAATAGATTGGGTAAATGCGAGTAAACCTTCTTTGTTTTGTCTCATCCTGGGATAAGTTGTGTATTTATGTTACACACTAATATTAACTTACTGATAATCAACAAATTATAATCATCTCCAATTCTTTCACAAACTGCCGCTTCATTTTTCCTATTTTGTCTGCCTATAAACACTCGCCAATTCAATATTTATTGGCGCCAAATTCATCATTTTCCTTACCTTTGCCCCCCCGAAATAAAACCCTCGGGTTACGTATGAATTTAATTAACAAACAACTAAACGCAGATGCACAGGAGAACGCTGCAGCTTCAGAAGCTGTAGAAGTTACTACTGCGATAACAAATGCACCTGAAGCTGAGGCTGCTCCGGTAGCTGAAGCAGCACCCGTAGCTGTTTATGAACCCGTTATTGAAACAGCACATGACGATTTTGATTGGAGCATCGACAAACGCAATGTGAGTCATTATGCCGAAACAGAAAGAGTTAAGTACGACAAAGTGTACGATCAAACATTTGTACAAATTGAAGACGGAGAAATTATTCAAGGTTCGGTAGTTGCCTTAACCAAAACAGATGTTGTTTTAAACATCGGTTTTAAAAGTGATGGACTGATTTCATTGAACGAATTCCGCGATTTACAAGGATTAAAGATTGGAGATGAAGTAGAGGTAATGGTTGTGGAAAAAGAAGACCGTCAAGGCAACCTTAACCTAAGCCGCAAATCTGCCCGCATTTACCGTGCTTGGGAAAGAATTGTGGAAGTTCACAAAACAGGTGAAGTAATCACTGGAACAGTAACCAGCAAAACGAAAGGTGGATTGATCGTCGATGTATTTGGTATGGAAACATTCTTACCGGGTTCTCAGATTGATGTGAAGCCTGTTACAGATTACGATCAGTTTGTAGGAAAAACAATGGAATTCAAAGTAGTAAAGATCAACGAAACCATTAAAAATGCGGTCGTTTCTCACAAAGCTTTGATTGAAAGTGATATTGAAGCACAACGTGCAGAGATCATGAGCAAACTAGAAAAAGGCCAGGTATTGGAAGGTGTGGTGAAAAACATCACAGATTTCGGTGCATTCATGGACTTAGGTGGTTTGGATGGTTTATTGTACATCACCGATATTTCATGGGGTCGTATCTCTCACCCGAGCGAAGTGGTGAAGATGGATCAGAAATTACAAGTGGTGGTATTGGATTTCGACGACGACAAAAAACGTATCAGTCTGGGTCTGAAACAATTAACCCCACATCCTTGGGATGTTTTACCCGAAGGTTTGGCTGAAGGAACGGTTGTAAAAGGTAAGGTGGTAAACATTGAAGATTATGGTGCATTCTTAGAAATTCAACCCGGTGTTGAAGGACTCGTACACGTATCTGAAATTACTTGGGCCAATACCCCTATCAATGCGAAGGAATTCTTCAAATTGAATGATGAGTATGAAGCAAAAGTGGTTACCCTAGATAAGGATACTCGTAAAATGAGCCTGAGCATTAAACAAATGACACAGGATCCTTGGAATACCATTGAAAACAAATTCCCCGAAAATAGTAAGCACAAAGGTCTTGTTAAAAACATTACTCCTTATGGCGTATTTGTTGAAATGGAACCGGGTATTGGCGGAATGATTCATATTAGCGACCTAAGCTGGTTAAAGCGTTTCAATCACCCTACAGACTATACAAAAGTGGGTGAGTCAATCGATATCATTATTTTAAGTATTGATAAAGAAAATCGCAAATTACAATTAGGACATAAGCAATTAGAAGAAGATCCTTGGAATGCATTGGAAGCTACTTTTGCTATTGGCACTGTTCATGAAGGTACCGTTACCCGCAAGGATGACAAAGGTGCTTTGGTACAGTTGCAATATGGTTTAGAAGGTTTTGCACCTAACCGTCACCTGAATAAGGAAGATGGCAAACAGGTTCAAGCCGATGAAACTGCCAGCTTTATGGTGATTGAATTCGATCGCAATGAAAAACGCATCGTATTAAGTCATGCCCGTATTTGGGAGCAACATGAAGAAGAAGTAAAAGAAACAGCTAAAAAAGAAGCAAAAGTTGAGTCTGATAATACCAAAAAAGCGGTGAAAAACATCCAGGCTAAAGTAGAAAAATCTACTTTGGGCGATTTGGGTGCCTTAGCAGAAATCAAAGCTAAATTACAAGAAGGAGAAGGTGATAAATAGTTGGTTTTGATGAAAAGTAAAAAGGCTGCCTTATTCCAATAAGGCGGCCTTTTTAGGCGAGAGGAAGGGGTACTAGATACTGGATGCTAGATACTGGATAGATGTTGGTTACTTTTTTAGCATCCAGCATTCAGCGTTCAGCATTCAGCGTCCAACATTCACTTTGCTCTTTTTGTGTAATTCTTAACTACGGGAAAGCGTAAACGAGCAACTGAGTTAATAAATTGCCGATAATTAACTAATTTCGCCAACTTGTATGAATAAAATTGTTCTCTTAGTATTTGTAGTGATCACATTGGCTTCATGTTCTACCAAATTTGGAAAGGTATTGAAGAGCAAAGATTATGAGTACAAATATAAAATGGCCGAACAATACTATGCTGCCAAGAACTACGGGTATGCACAGCAGCTCTTTGAAGACATTTTTCCGTATGTAAAGGGTTCTAACCGATACGAGGATTTATATTATAAATTCGCTTACTCTTATTACTATCAAAAAGATTACCTGAATGCAGAAAATCTGTTTAAGAGTTTTACGGAAAATTTCCCCACCAGTACCAAAAGTGAGGAATGTGATTACATGCGGGCTTTGTGTTATTTTAAGCAATCGCCTAAGATTGAATTAGACCAGACCAACACCAATAAGACCATGCAATTGATGCAGGCTTTTATTAATACACACCCTGCATCAGAAAGAACAAAAGACGCTGCCAATATCATTGATAAATGCAGAGAAAAGCTGGAAGACAAAGAATTTTTAAGTGCCGAATTGTATTACAATCTGGGATTTTATAAAGCAGCTGCTATTGCGTTTGCCAATGTATCTGATAATTTTCCGGATTCGAAAAAATCAGATGAATACAAGCTATTGACCATTAAGTCGTATTTTAAATATGCCGAAATGAGTTATGAAGAAAAGCAACCCGAAAGGTATCAAAAAGTGTTGCTCGAATGCAGTGATTTTGCTGATCGTTTTACTGAAAGTAAACACTTAGAAGAAGTTAATAAATACAAAACACAAACCAATAATATTTTAAAAAACCCTAAAAAATGAGCAAAATAAGAAGGCAAATGGGCGCTAATATCCCCAGTGTGGTTGAAACCAAAAGCTTGGTTGAGATCAAAGCAAAAACAGGTAACCTGTATGAGTCTATTGCAATCATTGCCAGGAGGGCCAACCAAATCAATATCTCATTACGCGAGGAACTGCATAATAAGCTGGAAGAATTTGCCAGTCATACAGACAGTTTAGAAGAAATTCATGAAAACAAAGAGCAGATTGAAATATCAAGAGCATATGAAAAAATGCCCAATTCTGCTATTCTTGCCACGCAGGAATTTATGGAAGACAAAGTTTACCACAGAAGAAATAATGACAGCGATCTATTCAGATAAGCTAAAATTTTCTCAAATGATACCTAAACGACAGTGATTAACTGTCGTTTTTTGTTATTTTGAGGGGATTAGGCGTGAGACGTGAGATGTGAGGCGTGAGTAGTGAGGTCTCAATAATAAGTCATGAGTGGATTGTATGAGGGAATATTTTATCATTCTCACGACTGACGATTCACGACTGACGATTCACACTAGACCCAGTTACCTTTAACACAATCCATTCCATGCTCAAAGGAAAAAAAATACTCATTGGCATCACCGGTAGCATTGCAGCTTATAAATCTATTTTGTTGGTTCGATTATTCGTTAAAGAAGGAGCGGATGTGAAAGTGATCATGACCCCGGCAGCAAAAGAATTTGTTTCTCCACTTGTACTTGCTACACTTTCTAAAAACAAAGTCATCATCAACCTCTCAGAAGAAAATGAATGGTCGAATCATGTAATGCTTGGTAGATGGGCAGATGTATTTGTAATGGCACCCCTTAGTTGTAATACGTTGGCTAAAATGGCCAATGGGCTTTGCGATAATTTATTACTGGCTGTTTATCTTTCTGCAACTTGTCCGGTTGTGGTGGCTCCTGCAATGGATGAAGACATGTGGCTTCATCCCACCACACAAAAAAATATCCGGTCTATTTGTGATGTTGGCAATATAATCATTCCCGTTGCCAAAGGAGAACTGGGCAGTGGTTTGTTTGGTGAAGGTAGAATGGCAGAGCCGGAAGATATCATTACCTTTATTATGGAAGGGTTTTTCAGAACAACAGAATTGAAAGGCAAAAAAGCAATGGTGACTGCCGGACCAACTTATGAAGCCATTGATCCTGTAAGATTCATTGGCAATCATTCATCCGGAAAAATGGGTTTTGCATTGGCAGAAGAATTGTATATGCGGGGTGCCGAAGTTGTATTAATTACCGGTCCAACCGCGCAACAAACTAAATACAAAGGAATACAAGTGTCAAAAGTAATTTCTGCATCCGATATGTTTTCGGTGGTTGATGCCGGATTTGATAAGATGGATATAACCATCATGGCAGCAGCGGTTGCTGATTATTCAACCCCAGAAGTATCTGAAAATAAAATCAAAAAAACAGCAGGCTCATTGGAATTGTCTTTAATGAAAACAAAGGATATTTTGGGAGAAATGGGCAAAAGAAAAACAAACCAACAGTTGCTGGTGGGCTTTGCTTTAGAAACCGATCATGAAAAAGAAAATGCATTGGCCAAGTTGGTCTCCAAAAATGCGGATTGTATTGTTCTAAATTCTTTGCGGGAGGCCGGCGCAGGTTTTGGAACAGATACCAATAAGGTGTCTATCTTTAACAAAACCGGTGTAGAAACAGCATTTGATCTACAATCAAAAAAGGAAGTCGCTAAAAATATTGTTTCATATATATTACAACAAATACATGCGGATTAAATGCTTTTTTATTGTGGCTGCATCTTTTATGCTGATGAATAAAGCTTCATCACAAGAAATCAATGCCAAGATTAGTGTTCTGTCTTCGAGAATTAATACAACTGTTGATAAAAAAATATTCATAACACTACAGACACAATTAAATAACCTGATAAATAGTCGTAGATGGACTAACGATCAATTTCAACAGAATGAAAAAATTGAATGCAGTTTTATTTTAAATTTAGAATCAGAGGTTGAACTAAATGTATATAGAGCTACTTTAAGTATTCAGGCAGCAAGACCTGTGTTTAATGCTACTTATCAAACGGCATTGATCAATTACATTGATGCAGATATTGTGTTTAAATATGCCCCATTTCAACCTGTAGAATTCAATGAAAATAGGGTGCAGGGTACCGATGCGCAAGCATCTAACCTTTCAGCCATTTTTGCATATTATGCCTATATGATTATTGGGTTCGATTATGATTCTTTTGCCCCAAAAGGGGGAGATCAGTATTTTAGAAAAGCTCAAAACATTGTAACCAACGCCCCTGAAGGTAAAAGCATTACCGGCTGGCGTGTGTTTGATGGCCTAAGGAACCGCTATTGGTTAAACGAGAATTTAATTAGCAATCGCTACAATATTCTTCATGATGTATTGTATACATACTATCGTTCAGGACTCGACAAAATGTATGAAGCCGAGTCTGAGGCACGTGGAAATGTATTACAGACATTAACACAATTGGATGCATTTAATAAAGAGAATTCAAATACCATGTTCGTCCAATTTTTTATGCAAGGGAAAGCGACTGAATTTATTGGAATATTTAAAAAAGCCACAGCTGAACAGAAAACAAAAGCAATTGAATTATTATCTGATCTTGATGTTGTTAACGCATCGAGATACAAACAAGAATTGAGATGAAAATTTTCAAATCGTTTTTTATTCTTCTTTGTCTGGGTTGGATCAGTTGCCAAACATTCTCAGGTACAAAAAAAGTATTGAAAATCAATACCATGAAATTGGTCATGTGGGATTTATTAAAAGCAGATGAATGGTACATTCGACAAACCTTAAAGGACTCAACCGTTAAAATAAAAAAAGAGAATATCAGATTGTATCAAAAAGTATTTGATGTGCATGGTATTTCAAAAGATCAATTTTATGCCAGTTATAAGTATTATGAATCTCATCCCATCGAGTACAAAATATTATTGGATTCTGTGGAAACCTTTGCCAATAGAGAGCGCAATAAATTAGCCAATACAAATGGTCAAGCCAAATAAAGTAGATTTCTCAATTACAGAATAACAGAAATGATATGAATAAAGTGTATACTGATGCAGATGCCGCCATTCATGATATTCATGATGAGGCAGTAATTATGCTGGGTGGATTTGGTTTGAATGGGATTCCCGAAAATTGCATCAAAGCTTTGGTAAAAAAACAGATTACAAACCTTACTTGTATCTCAAATAATGCAGGTATCGATGATTTTGGCTTGGGATTATTACTCAAGACAAAACAAATAAAAAAAATGATGAGCAGTTATGTGGGTGAAAATGCTGAGTTCGAAAGACAATTGTTGAGTGGTGAATTAGAAGTAGACCTAATACCCCAGGGAACATTGGCTACGCGTATACAAATGGCGGCCATGGGCATCCCTGCTTTTTATACACCTGCGGGATATGGTACAGAGATTGCCCTTGGCAAAGAAACCAGAGAATTTAACGGTAAAATGCATTTGATGGAACACGCACTTCATGCTGATTTTTCAATTGTAAAAGCATGGAAAGGAGATACGTTGGGTAATTTGGTTTTTAGAAAAACAACCCGCAATTTTTCTACTTCCATGGCGAAAGCCGGTAACATTACCATTGCTGAAGTGGAACATTTATTGCAACCCGGTGAGATTGATCCCGATGATGTACATGTGGCCGGTGTATATGTTCACAGAATTTTTCAGGGAACCGGGTATGAAAAGCGCATTGAACGAAAAACCATTAGACTGAAGGATAATTAGTAATTAGTAGTTAATAATTAGTAATTATACAATTGTTGGACCTTAATAAATTACAACAACTCATTATTCTATATCAATTACTAACTACTAATTAATAATTACTAATTCATTATCACCATGACCCTTAATAAATTACAAACAACTCACTATTATCTATCAATTACTAACTACTAATTATTAATTACTAATTCATTACAACCATGTCCCTTATTAAATTACTAACCACTCATTATTCTCTATCAATTACTAACTACTAATTATTAATTACTAATTCATCATCACCATGGCCCTCGACAAATACGGAATCGCAAAGCGAATAGCACAGGAAATGAAAGATGGTATGTATGTAAACCTGGGTATTGGTATCCCAACTTTGGTATCTAATTATGTGGGAGAGGGGATGACCGTTATTTTTCAAAGTGAGAATGGTATTTTAGGTATGGGACCTTATCCGCTAGAAGGGGAAGTTGATGCAGATTTAATTAATGCAGGAAAAGAAACCGTAACCTTAATACCGGGTGGTGCTTTTTTTGATAGTGCGGAAAGTTTTGGAATGATACGTGCCGGAAAAATAGATCTAACTGTTTTGGGTGCAATGGAAGTAAGTGAGAAAGGTGACATTGCTAACTGGAAAATACCCGGAAAAATGGTAAAGGGGATGGGTGGTGCAATGGATCTGGTGGCCAGTGCTAAAAATATTATTGTGGCCATGATGCATACCAACCCAAAAGGGGAAAGTAAATTATTAACTTCTTGTACCTTACCCCTTACAGGATTGGGCTGTGTGAAAAAAGTGGTAACTGAATTAGCCGTCCTAGATATTTCGCCCGAAGGATTTGTTTTAATTGAAAGAGCCCCGGGTGTAACTGTTGAAGAAATCGTCTCCAAAACAGCCGGTAAATTAAACATCCCTGATTTTGTCCCGGAGATGAAAATATAATTTGTAAAAACTGGGGGTTTAGACAATCGGTTATCTCCTTTTTAGGGTAGCATCATTAGATGTTTCATTTTCTGATTCATTTCATAAATAGCGAAATATTTCAATTTGATTCCTTTAGTTTTGCGGGACTAAAAATAAAATATGCAAATTCAAACAGGTCAACAAGCTCCCAATTTTTCTTTATTTGATTCCGCAAAAAACAAAGTATCTCTGGCCGAACAAAAAGGTCATAATGTAGTTGTTTTATTTTTTCCATTGGCATTCACAGGTGTTTGTACCAAAGAATTGTGTACTGTAAGAGATACGATTGGTGATTATAACAATACAGATGCAAAAGTTTTTGGCATTTCGGTTGATTCATTGTTTACACTAGATAAATTTAAAACGGATCAAAACCTAAATTTCCCTTTGTTAAGTGATTTTAATAAAGAAGCTTCATCTGCTTATGGCGTGTTGTATGATACGTTTCCTGCTTTTGAAATGCAAGGTGTGAGCAAAAGGGCTGCATTTGTAATTGATAAAGAAGGTATTGTACGCTATGCAGAAATATGCCCAACTCCGGGTGATTTACCTGATTTTGCAGCCATACACCAAACTTTACACGGATTGTCTTAAACTCACTAGCATTTGTTGTGGTTAATATATGATGTATTGCCAACGAATTATGTAGACAATTCATGCTATTTTAATCATGTAACTGATTGACAAACAGCTAACTATCAAAAATGCCGCCTGTGATGATTCATTGGGTATCTCTGTTACATTTCATCTATTCAATTTGATACATTCAGATTCTTTGGGTAGTTTAGTGTTTATTTTTATGTAATGCGGAAAATTTACTTAGCGGTTTTATTGGTTTCTACGCTAGTCCTTAGCAGTTTTATTGTGGATTCATCCCCGTATGCATCCATGTATGACAGTGCAAGAATCACCCATTTTTATCCTAACCCCGCTACCAGTTATATTAATTTTTCCTTCGATAATATCATTGATAAAAATTACACCCTTGAGGTTTACAATTTTATTGGCAGGAAGATGAAACAACTCAGGATTGTTGAACCTAAATTCACGCTCTCCCTTGATGACAATTATTATCGCGGCCTATATATTTTTCAGCTTCGCGATAAAGATGGCCGTATTATTGAATCCGGTAAATTTCAAGTAGTTAAGTAGTAAGTGATAAGTTGTAAGTGATAAGTAATAAGTTGTAAGTAGTAGGTATTGCTAATATACTTACTACTTATAACTTACTACTTACAACTATTTATCCGTTACCTCTACAATCAAAAATTTCAAATAATTTGTATTCTCCATTCCCCAAATGATGGGGTGGTCACTGGCTTGTTGTTGAAAGGTAACTTGTCGTATTTTTTTGCGGGCATCTTTTGCTGCAGCTTCAATGGTTTGCAAAAATTGATCGGGTGTTACAAGATTTGTACAGCTGGAAGTAACCAAAAAACCGCCATTCCGTATTAATTTCATTCCCCTTAAATTGATTTCTTTATAGCCGGTAAGTGCTTTCTGAATATTTTCTCTACTCTTGGTAAATGCAGGTGGATCAAGCATTACCACATCATACTGCCTGCCATCTTTGCCCCATTGTTTTAAAACATCAAATGCATTCATCGCCTCAAAACGGCAAATATTTTCCAATCCATTCAAGGCCGCATTTTTATTAGCCTGTGCTACTGCATTCTCCGAAATATCCAAGCCCAAAACCGATTTCGCCCCGTAATGTGCAGCATGTATTTCGAAAGTACCGGTATACGTAAATACGCCTAACACATCAGCGTCTTTTACAATATGCCGAATAGCTCTTCTATTATCTTGTTGATCTAAAAAGTATCCTGTCTTCTGCCCATTTTCAATATCCACTATAAACTGTAATCCATTTTCAGTGATGGTTACATTGGTATCGAATGGAGCGGTTAAAAAACCTTTCTGTTGCGGCAATCCTTCCAGTTCTCTAACAGGAACATCATTTCGTTCATAAATACCTTTGGGAGAGAAGATGGTTTGTAATGATTGTACAATGGATTCTTTCCATTTATCCATGCCAAAAGAAAGGGTTTGAATAACAAAATAATCATTAAATTTATCAATGATTAAAGCAGGTAATTGATCGGCTTCTCCAAAAACAAGTCGGCAATTTTCGGTGTATCCAATTTTTTGACGGTATTGCCATGCTTGCAAAATTCTGGAGTGAAAAAATGCCTCATCAATCAATTCCGGCTTTCGCGTGAGTAATCGGACAAGAATTTGCGATTTAGGATTAATATATCCCCTGCCGGCAAATTTATCTTCCCCATAAAATACATCAACTATATCACCCGCTTCTACCTCCCCGGTAATATGATCTACTTCATTTCCATATATCCATGGATGACCATTGGCAATTCTAGGCGCAATTTTTTTCCGCAAGTACACTTTTGTCATGTGGCAAAGATACCTTTCAGTTTGGGGTTTGGCGTTTGGGGTTTGGAGTTAACCCTAAAATGCTTAATGCCAA
>JANOVY010000002.1:0-28140 GCA_031417635.1 Bacteroidota bacterium
CTACAGTAGAAGCGCCTGTAACAGATAAAGTATTAACGGAGGCTTGACCACTAAGTGTTAACCCACCGGCAGAAATGATACCGGTAGTAGTGAGGCCATTTATTTGTAGTGTACCGAAAGAACCTGCGCCTGTAACAGATAAAGTATTAACGGAGGCTTGACCTGTAAGAGTTAACCCACTGGCAGAAACGATTCCGGTACTGGCAAGACTACCCACAGTAGAAGCACCTGTAACAGATAAAGTATTAACGGAGGCTTGACCGGTAAGTGTTAACCCACTGGCAGAAACGATTCCGGTACTAACAAGACTACCCACAGTAGAAGCACCTGTAACAGATAAAGTATTCACGGAGGCTTGACCACTAAGTGTTAACCCACCGGCAGAAATGATACCGGTAGTAGTGAGGCCATTTATTTGTAGTGTACCGAAAGAACCTGCACCTGTAACGGATAAAGTATTCACAGAAGCTTGACCGGTAAGAGTTAACCCACTGGCAGAAACGATTCCGGTACTTACAAGACTACCCACAGTAGAGGCACCTGTAACAGATAAAGTATTCACGGAGGCTTGACCGGTAAGAGTTAACCCACTGGCGGAAACGATACCGGTAGAAGTGAGGCTATTTATTTGTAGTGTACCGAAAGAACCTGCACCTGTAACGGATAAAGTATTAACGGAAGCTTGTCCTGTAAGTGTTAACCCACTGGCAGAAACGATTCCGGTACTTACAAGACTACCTACAGTAGAAGCGCCTGTAACAGATAAAGTATTAACGGAGGCTTGACCACTAAGTGTTAACCCACCGGCAGAAATGATACCGGTAGTAGTGAGGCCACTTAATTGCAGACTGCCAAAAGAACCTGCACCGGTAACCGATAAAGTTTCAATAGTAGCTCTGCCACTAACGGTTAAGCCACCTGCAGAAACGATTCCGCTTGTACCCAGACTTCCAACTGTAGAAGCACCGGTAACAGATAAAGTATTAACGGAGGCTTGACCGGTAAGTGTTAAACCACTGGCAGAAACGATTCCGGTACTGACAAGACTACCTACTGTAGAGGCACCTGTAACGGAATCGTTTCTGGTAGTGGTTTAACAATTACCGGTCAAGCCTCCGTTAATACTTTATCAGTTAAAGGTGCCTCTAAAGTGGGCAGTCTTTCTAGTACCGGTATCGTTTCTGCCAGTGGGTTAACACTTACCGGTCAAGCCTCTGTTAATACTTTATCTGTTACCGGTCATGCAACTATCGAAACATTAACTGTTACAGGTACTACTAAGGTTGGAAGCCTTGGTGTTACAGAAGGATCAAATGCCACAATGGGTATTGCTTCATTAACAGCTGGAGAGGTAACAATAAGCACAACTAAAGTAACCGCTAACAGCCGCATTTTCCTTACATTTCAATCAAACACAGGAACTATTGGAACATTAGTTGTTCATGCTCGGACAGCAAATACATCATTCGTTATAAGATCTGCAGATTCTGCAGGTGCTGCTACTGCAACAACTGCAACAGTGGCATGGATAATAATAGAACCTAATTAAAATGAATTAATTGAGTAAACTTTATTAATAGTATTTCTTTTAAACAAAATTGGATTGGTACAAAATTTCCACATAATGAAAAAACTGATTTGCCTATTCTCACTAACATGCTTTATTGCAGGCACCACTTATGCCCAGAATACAGTTCGCATTAGTGGAGGCACCAGAATGACTACCAGTGGAACAGTTCAGTTAGTGCTGGGCACAGGTAATCTAATCAATAATGGAGTTTTGGGTGGCTCAACAGGCACATTGGTTTTTGCCGGGCCGATAAATTATAGTGGAACCGGCACTACCCAGGTAGCAAATTTTACTGTAGCGCATTCTTCATCTACACCTTCAGTACTTAACTCGCCTATTTCTGTTACCAATACCGCCAATTTGATGTTTGGAAATGTAAATGCCAATAATAATATTGTAATTAGGTCTGATCTTAGTAGTTCTGCTAATCTTGTAATTTCAGGTACCCCTAGTGCTTCAGTTCAAGGCATTGTAGTAAGAGCAACAACTACCAATGGCCCTTGCCCTTCTTTTTTAGATACTTTATCGGTAAATATCTCAGGGCCCCTACTCATCTATCAATGGCAGTCGTCACCTGATAGTATCAATTGGAGCGATATAACGGGCGCTACCAGTATCAGTTATATTGCAACGATCAATGGCACTACTTATTATCGCTGTAAATACAGTTCCAGCAGTAATACTTTTATTGAAACATTAGCCGGACTAAAAATAGTACTCGACAGTCCACGTGCAGCCATTACAGGCCCTACCAGTGTGGCAGCCGGCAGCTCCATTACATTAACAGGAACCACTGCGGGTGGTGTATTTAGCACAACCAATGCATCTAGAGCAACTGTTTCTTCAATTGGTGTAGTAACAGGTGTGAGCGCCGGTACCGTAACGATAACTTATACCGTAACCAATAGTGGTGGATGTACTGACGTGGCTAGATCCTTAATTACAGTAGGTGTTGGCCTCAAGCCGGTGGTAAAAATTACGGACCCTGCTGCTGTTTGTACGCCTGCAACTGTTAATCTTACTGCTGCAGCCATTACCGCAGGCAGTGATCCTAACCTAACCTATAAATATTATACAAATAGATCGGCTACAACACTCGTAAATACACCAATAGCTGTATCCGTTGGAGGTACTTATTATATCATTGGCACCAATACTAGTGGAATTACATCAGACACCATGCCTGTGATAGTTACCATTCAATCAATTCCAAAAGCCGACTTTACCTATGATGGGTCTTGCATCAATGTAGCGGTACCATTTACCAATACTTCCATCATTACCGGTAGCGGATTGGTAACTTACCAATGGAGCGATAATACCGGAAAATCTTCCACTGCTACTTCACCCACATTTACGTTTGCACAAACCGGTAGTGTGAGTATGAAGTTGAAAGCAATACCTACTTTATGTCCTACACAGGCAGACAGTACCACGAAAGCTATTACAATCGTTCAACCTACTCTTGCTGTACGCATGCAACCCGTGAATATTATTATTAATGAGCCATTGGAACTGCAGGCTAGAAATTTCGGTAGCACTTATGTATGGTCGCCATCAACGGGATTGACCGGCTCAACGTTACCGAATCCGAAAGCAACCCTAAATGCAGACCAGCAATATCTTATTACAATAAAAGCCCCAACAAACTGTATTACAGTAGACTCATTGCTAGTAAGGATATATGATAATAGGGTTTATGTACCCAATGTGTTTTCACCAAATGGAGATGGTATCAATGATAAACTCTTTGTAAATGTGGCAGGCGTTCGACCGCTTAGATATTTCCGTGTATTTAACAGATATGCCCAATTGGTATTTGAAACAAATGATATTACTGTTGGATGGGATGGTAAATTTAAAAATGTTCTTCAACCAATGGACACTTATATATGGGTAGCAGCAGTAGCAGAGAGTTCCGGAAGCACTACAGTTGTTAAGGGCAACATAACGTTACTTAGATAAAAGACATATTGGCTTTTTAGAATACAGAAAATGCAAAACAAATAGCATTATGAAAAAAAAATTATTGCTGACCTTTTTGATGTTGTCGGTTTATTTTATTAACCAGACTGTAAAAGCACAAGATCCGCATTTTTCACAATACTTCACTTCACCCATGACCCTTAATCCTGCACTGACAGGCAAAGGAATTGCTGATTGGCGTGCAACGGCCACTTTTCGTTCACAATGGTGGGGATCAGGTGGCGTATCTCCGTTTTATACAACTGCAGCTTCTATTGAAAAAAAAATTAAAACAGGAAAATCCGGTAAAAGTGCATTTGGAATTTCCGTTTCAATGTTAACAGATGCATCAAATGCAGGGCTATTAAAAAATAATTATTTTACATTGGGGGCAGCGTATAATATTACACTTGATGCTAACGGGGATGAACTTTTGGGTGTAGGGATACAAGGCACCTATGCCAATCGACTTACAGATGCGAGTAAGTTTATATTTCAATCTCAGTTTGGCAGTATGGGTTTTCAAAGATCTATCCCATCCGGCGACCCTGTTAATATTTTATCCTCAAATTATTTTGACGTAAATGTAGGTGCCCACTATAGTAAAACAATTCCTAAAAATCGTTGGGGATACCAGTTTGGTTTAGCTATTTTTCATGCAGGAAATCCGGAAGATGGCACATATAGTAGCACAAAGTATACCATAGCACGCCGCATAAGTTTGCAGGGGGGTGTTTCGTTTTACTTAAGAAATAAAGATGAAGTTCACTTAAGTAGTATCAGCGAAACGCAAGGCGAAAACAATGTTTTTACATTTGGTGGAGTATATAAAGCTCAAATAAAAGACAGTTTCATTGAAGGACTACATTTGGGTATATGGAATCGATTTAAAGATGCAATTTATCCCTATGTTGGAATAGAAGGGAATAACTGGTTAATTGGCATTTCTTATGATGTATTGTTAGTAAACTCAGATATTCGTAATTATTACAATAATGTTCAAAGTATGGATTTCTCACTTGTTTGGCATTTTAACTCTAAAAAAACTTCAGGAACAAAGTCTGATAGAGTCTTTATATATTAACACACTTCTTGCTATTTCTACATCATCAATACTGTTTCCGTTTCCTAAAAATAAAAGCATTGGGTTATTGAGTATTCATACCTATTATGAATACTCAATTTGAGACCATTTGGGATTCAATTTGCCGGCTATTATATTATATTAAAAAAATATATTAAAACGTATAATTTTATATTTATATACACTTCATAAATGTTTCTTCAAATTCTTAAAACGATTTTCTCCCAATCCCCTACCTTTGCAGCCCAAATTTTAGTACTTTAAAATAATAAATATGGCGTCTGTTACCAGAGAAAACATTGGTTTACTAAATGATAAGCTTACTGTTCAATTAAGCAAAGAAGATTACTATTCCGGCTTTGAGCAAAACTTGAAGAAACATGCCAAAACTGCCAATATTCCGGGTTTTAGAAAAGGAATGGTCCCGGCCGGTATGATTAAAAAAATGTACGGACAAGGTGTCTTTAGTGAGGAAATCCTTCGCAAAGTGGAAGCTGAATTGAATACTTATCTGAACAAAGAATTGATAGACATTTTTGCCCAACCCCTGCCCTTAGAAAATGATGCCGCTAAACTGGATATGAACAATCCGGGGGATTATACTTTCTCGTTCGAAATTGGACTTAAACCTGCTTTTGAAATTGATCCGGCGTCTATTAAAGTCACCCGGTATGCAATAACCGTTACTGATGAAATGGTGCAAGAAGAAGTAGAGCGTTTACAAATCCGTAACGGTAAAATGACAGAACCCGAAACCGTTACAGGTGATGACAATGTATTGAATGTAAAATTCATTGAATCAGACGAAGCAGGTAATGAAATTGAAGGTGGCATCAGCAAAGACAATTCTTTATTGGTAAAATACTTTGAAGAAAGTTTTCGCAAATCACTGATTGGTAGAAAGAATGAGGATAGTGTTGTTTTACAATTAAGCAAGGCTTTTGAAGACAAAGAAAAAGAAGCCATATTAGGAGATCTAGGGCTTACCAAAGATGATGGCGATAAATATTTCAAAATCTTAATAACCAAAGTGGGTTTGGTAGAAAGATCTGAATTGAATGAAGAATTTTTCCTTTCCGTTTATCCAAATAATACAGAAATCAAAACGGAAGAAGCTTTCCGCGATGCAGTGAAGAAAGAAATTGAAGGCCATTTTGCCCAACAAGCCCGTAACCAGATCTTCGATCAGATTTACCACTATTTATTAGACCATACCAACATGGAGTTTCCGGAAAATTTCTTGAAGCGTTGGTTACAAACTGGTGGTGAACAAGCCAAAACTGCCGAAGAGGCTGAAAAAGACTATCCAACTTTTGTAAATCAATTAAAATGGACCTTGGTTAGCAGTAAATTAATTGAGGACAATGATATACAAGTGTTACCGGATGATATCCGTGATTTTGCCAAGCAGCAATTGTTCAGTTATATGGGCGGCCAATTAGGCGCCCTGGGAGATAACCAACAGTGGGTGGATGATTATGCAAACCGTATGATGCAGGATAAGAAATTTGTAGAGGACAGTTATCATAGAATCAGTGCGGATAAACTATTCAACCATTTAGAAGGATTGGTATCTGCCACCGAAGAAGCCATTGGTGCAGAAGATTTTGCCAAGAAACTACATCATCACCATTAACCCCCAAACCCCCTGATGCTTGCGCTAAAGCTTCAGCGTCGGCGCAAAGGGGGAGTTACTAAATAATTGCCGGACTTAGGTCCGGCTTTTTTGGGGTCAATTTAACCACAAACAACAAACTACAGACCACAAACCGAACTGACTTCTTGTCTGAAAACATCATTTGCACACTATTTGTAATAGAATCAGTCTTGAAATAACAAAACCCTTATCTTCAAAGCGAAAATCATACTACATGAAACTGGGAAAAGAATTTGATCAATACGCAGTTAAACACAGAGGCATTAGCAGTGCTACCCTACACAATTACCAACAAAAAGGGTTTACCAATTTAACACCCTATATCATTGAAGAAAGGCAGTTAAACGTGGCAAGTATGGATGTATTTAGCCGCTTAATGATGGACCGAATCATCTTTTTAGGAGAGGGTATCAATGATTATGTAGCCAACATTGTTACCGCTCAATTGTTATTCTTAGAAAGCACCGACAGAACCAGAGATATACAAATGTATCTGAACAGTCCGGGTGGTAGTGTATACGCTGGATTGGGTATTTATGATACCATGCAATTTATTAGTCCGGATGTAGCTACTATTTGTACCGGTATTGCTGCCAGCATGGGGCAAATACTCTTATGTGCAGGTGTACAAGGAAAACGTACCGCTTTAAAACATAGCCGAATCATGATGCACCAACCCAGTGGCGGTATAGGCGGACAAGCCAGTGATATTGAAATTACGGCAAGGGAAATAAAAAAATTAAAGCATGAATTGTATGCTATCACAGCGCACCATACCGGCAAAGACGTAGAAACCATTGCCAGAGACAGTGATCGCGATTTTTGGATGATGGCGGCAGAAGCAAAAGAATATGGGTTGATAGATGAAGTGTTATTGACCAATCCGAGAAAGGAAAAGAAAAGCTAGTGACGTGAGTCGTGAGGCGTCAATCGTGAGTATTTTTATTCACGATTGACGCCTCACGACTCACGATAAATAATATTCAAAACTCTCAAAATAAACACAATGATCCATTCAAAATACATCATAAATCCTTACTTAATGGATGAAGAAGCTGATGATGAAAACGAACCCAAAGAAGATAAAAAAGAAGCTGCGCCCGATTTCATGAATAAGAAATTAGAGAAACTTTTTTTTGGTAAAAGAGCGCTGTATTTATGGGGGGTGGTTGATGATAAGTCGGCTCGTGATATCGTAACAAAACTATTATTGCTAGATGCCGATAAACCGGGCGATGAAATTAAGTTTTACATTAATAGTCCCGGTGGAGTGGTTACCAGCGGTATGGTTATTTATGATACCATGAAATTGATAGAAAGTCCGGTTAGTACCATTTGTATGGGATTGGCGGCTAGTATGGGGTCAATTTTATTAAGTGCAGGTACAAAAGGAAAACGCCATATTTATCCGCATGGAGAGGTAATGATACACCAACCAAGTTTGGGTGGCTATTACCAGGCAAACAGTGCGGATATTGAAATACAAGCTACCCAAATTCGCAAAACCAAGGAATTAGGTGCAAAAATCCTCGCCAATAATTGCGGAAAAAGTGTAGAACAGATCCTGAAAGATTTTGACAGGGATTACTGGATGGATGCTGAAGAAGCGGTTTCTTATGGCATTGTAGATGCCGTTTTGACCAATATTTAGGGTATTTACCGCATATTAGACCCATTTTACCCCGAAAAGCAATAATCAAGCCTGATTATTGATAGATTTGCATCAATTTGGTGTAAATGGCTGTCATGTAGATAGTCATTGCAGTAAACATTTAGAAAATATTATGGCAAAAGCTACTCAATTACATTGTTCATTTTGTGGTCGTAACCGAGATGAGGTTAAAATACTCATTGCCGGGCAGGATGGGCATATATGTGAGAATTGTGTAGAGCATGCACAAGAAATTATTACACAAGAAATTACCGCAAAAAAAGAAGGATCCGGATCGGGATCGAATTTTAAATTAAATGTTCGCCGTCCGGCAGAGATAAAAAAATTCTTGGATGAATATGTAATTGGGCAGGATGATGCCAAAAAAGTATTGTCGGTAGCTGTTTATAATCATTTTAAAAGAATAAACAATAAACAACAATCTGATGATGTTGAAATAGAAAAAAGCAATATCATCATGGTGGGTGAAACCGGCACGGGTAAAACCTTATTGGCCAAAACGATTGCCCGTTTATTGAATGTTCCTTTTGCCATTGTAGATGCTACGGTATTTACAGAAGCCGGCTATGTGGGTGAAGATGTGGA
This sequence comes from Bacteroidota bacterium, assembly GCA_031417635.1. GTDB lineage: Bacteria > Bacteroidota > Bacteroidia > Chitinophagales > Chitinophagaceae > Sediminibacterium. Next base: position 8,534 of record JANOVY010000002.1, read on the forward strand.
AAGTATGCTAACCCGCTTATTACAAAACTGTAATTATGATGTGGCAGCAGCAGAACGTGGAATTGTATACGTGGATGAATTGGATAAAATTGCCCGTAAAGGAGATAACCCTTCTATTACCCGTGATGTAAGTGGAGAAGGGGTTCAACAAGGATTGCTAAAAATGTTGGAAGGTACTGAGGTATTGGTTCCCCCGCAAGGTGGCAGAAAGCATCCCGAACAAAAAATGATTAAAGTAGATACAAAAAATATACTGTTTATCTGTGGTGGTGCATTTGATGGGATTGATAAAGTAATAGCCAGAAGGGTAAATACCAATGCCATTGGTTTTAGTGTAAATAAAGATGAACAGGAATACCAGCGGAAAAACTTATTGCATTTTATCAATGCACAGGATTTAAAAAGCTTTGGCTTAATACCTGAATTATTGGGAAGGCTACCGGTAATTACGCATTTAAACCCATTGGATCTTGAAACCCTGAGAAGTATCCTTACTGAACCCAAGAATTCATTAATTAAACAGTTTAACCGATTATTTGAACTGGAAGGCATAAAGCTTACCATAGATGAAGCCGTATTGGATTTTATGGTTAAGAAAGCCCTTGATTATAAACTTGGGGCAAGAGGATTACGAAGTATTTGTGAAAGCATATTAACGGATGCCATGTTTGAATTACCCGGCACAGATGTAACTGAACTACATATCACCCTGGATTATGCAGAACAGATGTTTGGAAAAAGTAGGTTGAGTACTTTAAAAGTGGCTTAAACTTTGCCGATGATTTCAATTCCCTCCAAATTAAGAATACATGTAAATGTTTAATAAACATTTGTATCTGATTTTTAAGATATGCAATTAGCATAACTTTTTCTTTACCTTATTGCAATAAAATCGCCTCATTCTTATGAGGCGATTAATTCAAAATTAATAAGGCAATAATTGGGATGTAAATATGCAAATTGCATCAGCTATTCTGTCTTAGGTTTTTTAATTACATAAATAAGATACAACAGCACCAATGATACTGCTAAATAACTTATTGTTATATATATATTTCCTGCCAATTGTTTTGGAAAAATTAAAAAAAGAAACATCGTAACAATATAAAACCCAAAATAATATGGAGATAATTTTTTCTTCATGACTCATATTTTTATAAAACTAGTAATAATTTATTAATGACTGTTATTTTTCACTTTATACTACAATAATTATCATAACATGCAACGCCAGCCATTACTTGCCCCGTGCCACATAATGCTACGCAAGCTGGTATTCCAAGTCCAGCAGTTAACGCAAGAGCAGTTGTGTCACACCCAGCGTGACATAATATAGCGCCAGCGGTTGCTGCGCCAACACATACAGAAAACCTCCATCCGCAATCCGCCACCATTGTTTTAATTGATACATTTGAATTACTCTTACTTCCCCGATCCAACTTAAGAACTTCAAGACATTCTTTTTCCAATATCTCTTGGCTAATAGGCCCGTATTTATTTTTTATTATTTGCCAATTTTCTGAAAAAAATAGCATGTGTTCATTTATCTTATTTGAAATAGTTGTCTTAAAAATTTTATCGATTTTGATCAACTGTTCTTGAGAAGTTTTGTTTTGATTTTTAAGCTCCAACAATTGGGAATGCACACTATATATAGACAATGATTTAGCTTTCACTGTTTCAGTCAAAAGATTAACAAAATCACGCATATCAATTGTAAGTGATATGAAAGTTTTATCCTCACTCAATTCTTTGGGGTCTCTATATTTCTCCTCGGATGTCTGCTTTTCGCATCCAACTAATAAAGAAGAAATAGCAATTGCAATAATGACAATTCCATAAATAAGATTAATGTTAATTGATTTTTTCATAGGTTATGTGCTTTAAGGTTTGTAACACCAAATTAACACATATGATTTTTTTAGAATGTAGTCGGGGGGGGGGGTATTTACAGTAACTGTTTCATAATATTTAAGTAGTTAAACCACTATGCCGACCTCATTTCAATATTAGAGGATTCTCAATCACCCTTCAAAAATATATCAACAGCGGTGGGAATAACTTCTTACCGCTTTTTTATTTGTAGCCATTAATATTGCAGGTAGAAAAATTTAATGCTAAATAAAAATTGCCATGAACGAATTAGTTGACAGACTTATAAAAGAAGCAAACTTAACCCCGGAGCAGTCACAGAATGCAATTAAAATCATTGCTGATTTTGTAAAAGAGAGGTTTCCGATGTTGGGTGGGGCTGTAGATCAAATTTTTGCTACCGGGAATAAAGAAGATTAAGGAAATGCTGATTTCTTACACCCGAATAAATTAGTTTGCCTCATCAGGAATTTTTACAGTAAAGGAACTTCCATTTCCGGGCTCACTTTCAATAATTAATTCTCCACCAAACTTAGCAATTAGGTCTGCACATAGCATTAATCCAAACCCACTTCCTTTTTCATAGGCTGTGCCGGCTGTATTAAAATATTGTTTTTCATTTACTTTTTCTATTGTCTCTTTAGAAATACCTATGCCGGAATCTTTTACCGTTATATACACACTGCCATCAGCAGCTTTGCGAGAGGTTAATTCAATATCGCCATTTTCCTTCGTAAACTTAATAGCATTGCTTATGAGGTTTCGACAAACGATGCGAATCATTTCTCTTTCTGCCATGATAAACAAACCCGGATCCACATTGTTTTTAAAATGAAGTTTTTTCTGCATCAAAGGTAAATATTGCTCGTCTTCCAAGCTTTTCATTAATTGATACAAACCGACCTTTATTTTATTTTCTTCTTTTCCTTGCATTTTTCCTTTTATCCAAAACAACAAATTATCCAATAAAGAAGTGGTTCCTATATACTGTGTTTCCAATTGTTGCAATAGCTGTTCCGCCTCATGCTTGGGAACCATTCCCTGGTTTACCAAGTTTAATATTCCTTTTGTATTTACCAGTGGCGTTCTTAAGTCGTGTGAAATGATTGATAAGAGTTTGCTTTTGGTATTGTTATCCGTTTCTAATAAAGCATTTTGATGAGAAATTTCTTTGTTTAATAAATCGAGTGAGGCCGAGTTTTTTTCAATGATTTCATTTTTTTGTTTAAGCTCCATACCAAAGAAACGTTGCCTTTGATAATTAACCAATGCCAAAACAGCCAAGATGGCAACAATGATCAATATGAAAGTACCCACTGTAATAATTAATAATTGTTCCTGTTGAACTTTTTTTGCTCGAATCACTTCTTTCTCTGCATCCATTTTCAATACATCCTGACTTTTAATAACATCAATAAAATTGAGCGCATATACTCTTTCGTTTTCACTTTGTTTTTTCAGTAATTGTATTAAGCTATCCTTCCATTGAGAAGCCATTTTTGCATCACCTATAAATGTAAACCCCTCAGCAACTTTAATTGCGGATATTTGCATGAGGTCAAATGCGGAAATAACTGAAGCATTTTTATAGGCATTCTTTGCCATACTAATGGAGGAATCAGGCATTAATTGTGTAGCATAAATCGAAGAAAGGCCAATTTGATTAAGGGCAGTGCCATAATTGTCATTCAGCACCTCATCATTTGTTAAAGAGATTTTAAATAAAATTTCTGCTTCTTTGAAATTCTTTTTTTTTGCTGCCACTAACCCCATATAGTAATAAGCTTTCTTCTGGCCATATATGTATCTTTCTTTAATAGAAATTGCAAATGCTTCTGTAAAGTATTTATCGGCCTTATCTAACTGTTGTCTGTCTAATTCTAGTTTGCCTAAACTGTTCTTAATATTGGCAATGTCTTTTTGTTTATTTAAAGAGACATATACATCCAATGCTTTATTGTACAACCCAATGGCTTCCTCTATTTTTCCGTCGGCCTGTAAAGCAAGTGCAATTTGTTGACTGGTAAACGCTATGTAAAAAGTATCATTAAGTGTTTTAAACAGTGCTAAAGATTTGAAGTATTGCGACAAAGCTCTATTGTAGTATCCATTTTGATTATAGATACCCGCTTCATAGAGATACGCAGTTGCAAGGCCTTTTTTATAACCTGTTGAGTTGGCAATATTTTGTGCAAAAAAAAGATTATTTAAGGCATGCGCAGCATCAAATCTTTTTTGCTTGAAAGCAAATTCATTTAATGAATCAACTTTTTTCATGTCTTCTGCAGTTGCCGCACCCGCAGCTTTTACCTCAGAAAAGAGAAGAATTGAAGGAAGAAAATATACAAAAAAAATATGTCGGAATATAGTTTGTGCCACGAAGTACTTCTAATGAAGGAGAAAGTTAAAGAAAAATAATAGTTATTACTAAAAAAGCCCCCAAAACTGAGGGCATTCACAAAATAGAGAAATCTGAAAGTAATTAACTATTCAGTACTTCTCTTGCGATCACCAATTTCTGTATTTCGGAAGTCCCTTCACCAATCGTACACAATTTTGCGTCGCGATAGAACTTTTCTACGGGAAAATCTTTTGTATAACCATAGCCGCCAAATATCTGTACAGCTTCAGTGGCCGTTTTAACAGCTACTTCACTGGCATAATATTTAGCCATTGCGCCTTGCTTGGTAACTTTTTTGCCTTTATTCTTTGCATCGCAGGACTGCCATACCAACAAATCGGAAGCCATTATTTCGGTTGCCATATCGGCTAGTTTAAAGCTAATACCTTGAAAATTAGCAATGGGTTGATCAAATTGATAACGCTCCTGGGCATATTGTAAAGCTGCTTCATAAGCACCTTTGGCAATTCCAATGGAAAGAGCGGCAATAGATATTCTTCCTCCATCTAATATTTTCATCGCTTGTCTGAAACCATCACCTACATCCCCCAGACGATGATCATCAGAAATAAAACAATTGTCAAAAATCATTTCTGCTGTTTCACTGGCTCGCATTCCCAATTTATTTTCTTTCTTCCCGGCCAATAAACCTTTTGTACCCCTTTCTACAACAAAAGCAGTAGAATTTCCACTGGTCCTGGGTTCACCTGTTCTGCAAATAACAACGGCAATATCACCGGATTTTCCATGTGTAATCCAGCTTTTTGTTCCATTTATTATCCATCCTTCCCCCTGTTTTACAGCAGTTGTTTGCATATTGCCGGCATCACTACCGGTATTGGGTTCAGTTAAACCCCAAGCACCCAGCCATTCTGCTGTGGCTAATTTTGGCAACCATTTTTGTTTTTGTGCTTCTGTACCAAACGTAAGAATATGATTTGTGCATAGCGAATTATGGGCTGCAACACTTAAACCAATGGATCCACAGACTTTAGCAATTTCTTGAATGATGGCATTGTATTCAAAATAGCTCAATCCGGAACCACCATATTCAACAGGTACCAAAACACCCATCATCCCCAATTTTCCTAGTTCTTTAAAAATATGTAATGGAAAATCCTGGCTTTCATCCCATTCCATTACATAGGGATGAATATGCTGTTTTGCAAAATCTTTGGCAGTTTGTGCAACTTGTTGGGTTAATTCGGAAGGTTGAAAATTCATAAGCATGTTGATTTAGATGTGAAAAATCAAAGGTGAAAAGTGAAAAGTGAAGGTGTGAAAACTCACTTTTCACCTTTCACTTCTAACGAATTATCCCGGAAATATTCCCCGTTTCCCTCTTTAAATAGACGGAGGTCACCATACAACAAGCAATCGTTTTCTGGTAACCTCCTGAAAACAAACTATCAATTGTTAGTTTTCGTGGCAAAACTAGGGTAATTAATTACATGGCCAAAACGATTTTTTCTTTGGATCTTACTCAACCGTTATCCTCTTTTCTAACTTTTGATATATTGAGTCTGTGATAAAAACAATTTTTTTAAGCTCCTCCACCTTTGTAAAACGACCCACTTGTTGCCTGTATCCGATGATTGCCTTTGCTACCAAATCCGGAATCTCAGCCCTAATTTTTAGGTCATAAGCGGAAATCTGGTTTATATTTATTCTTGGGATAGAGGTAGTTATTATTTTCAAATAAGGCATTATCCGTCGAAATACAGAATCACTCACTCCGTATGTTTTACTTACTTGTTCCACAAGCATAAATCCGCCTAAGTGTTCGCGAAACTTAACAATTCGGTTGGCCAACACTTCACCTATTCCGGGCAAAGTTTTCCAGTCTTCAAATGTGGCTAAATTAATGTCAATTATCTGGGGGATGAATTTTTCATTTTTGCCCGAACTTGCTCTTTTGAAAGTTTCATATGATTTTTTTGGGGATACCGGATACGCTCTTTGCTGAATTTTTGCAAATGGAATAATACGGTCTGCATCCTCTTTTTTTATCCCCCAAATTTTTCTAATGTCTTCAGGGGTGTTGAAATGCCCCCCTTTGTTTCGATAATTCAATATCGTTTGCACTGTTTTATCTCGCAGTCCTAATTGCTTCCATTCAGTTCCTGTAAGGGTATTGGGATCAAAATAAAATAAAGAAAATGAGGGCGATGATTTCTTTTCAGGCGGTATATCAATAGATTCGCTATTATCCGTAAAACTGTCAGGGATTGGAATATGGCGCACATTCTTAGACACAAAATCACTCAATGCTTTGTTTACTTGTGGCTTTTCCTTTTTATTTGAGTAAAAAAAAGGCAACGCCAAAAACAAAACAATGAGTAACAGCAAAAAAATGACGGCACTCTTTTCCTTTTTACTAAATGTAAAATATGCTTTCCAAATCCTTTTCATACCGTAACTCTTTTAAAGTGGGTATTCAAAGGAGGTTACAAACGAATCTTCAATCCATCATAAGCCAAACGAATATGTGGGGGGAGTTCATGGTTAATGTCTTCATGTTTTCCTAACTGGTGACTGATATGTGTAAAATAAACTTCAGGCACTTCCAGTTCTAAAGCCAATGCCACAGCTTGATCTAGCGTAAAATGCGAAATATGGGCTTTTTTTCGCAATGCATTCAAGACCAACACTTTTGAGCCTTTTATCTTTTGCTTTTCAAGTTCATCAATCTTATTGGCATCTGTTATATAAGTAAAATCATTAAACCGAAACCCAAAAACCGGCATTTTATGATGCATTACTTGAATGGGCTGTACCGGAATATCTCCGATTACAAAAGGTGATTCATCGATAGTAATTAAGTTAAGTTCGGGTACACCGGGATATTTTGTGTCGGTAAACGCATAATAAAAATCTCTTCGAACGGCCTCTTCTGTTAATGAATTGGCATAGATATTCATTGCTTTTTGAGAAATGAAATTGAAGGCACGGATATCATCTAATCCTGCCATGTGATCTTTATGAGGATGTGTAAAAAGAACTGCATCTAAATGACGGGTATTGGTTCTTAAAAGTTGGTAACGAAAATCTGGTGTTGTGTCTACCACAAGAGTTGTGTGGGCAGATTGTACCAGGATACTGCTACGCAAACGATTATCATGTTTGTCAGTTGAAGTGCAAACCTCACAATCACATGCGATCATAGGAATGCCTGAACTGGTACCTGTTCCAAGAAATGTAATGGTTAATAAGGGATGATTCACCCTTCAAAACTAAGTCAATTAATACAAGCTTTCGTAAGTATTAACCGCATAATTAGTCTTGGGTTACAGATTGTTTCATCACTTCTTCGTAAAGTTTCTGAGATTCAAGTGTTAGCTTATCAAAGTCGATTTGTAGCTGGGGTATTAGTTCCATCAGGGTATTGATTCGGCCTTCTACGTTTAGAAATTTATTCAGCACCACAATCCTTCTGGCTTCTAGTAAACACCAACCACTTTGAAAAGTACCCCTTTCATAACGAACTACATATGCGGATTCGCCCAAAATATTGCCTAATTTATCAAGTGTTGTTTGTGTATACTTCATACGTGAGTCGTGAATGGTGAATCGTGAGTAAAATAGATTACAAAAGTAGTGAACAGGATTGCACGTGAGCTAGACAAAATATAGGAGTTATTAACATAGTTTTTCACGATTCAAGACTGACGATTCACGGATTTTTAGTCACCATCTTAATAACCGGTATAATCATCTCTTCCAAACTGATACCACCATGTTGAAAAGTGTTCTTATAATAGTTTACATAGTGATTGTAATTATTAGGGTAGCATAAAAACCCATCTTCTTTGGCAAAAATAAATGTGGAATTTACGTTGGGAACTGGTAAACCTGCTTCTTTTGGATCTTTAAAAGCCAGAACATCCTTGGGTTCGAAATTAAGATTCCTACCATGCTTGTACCTCAAATTAGCCGTGGTTTGCTTGTCTCCGATTACTTTATGAGGTGTATTTACCCTAACACTTCCATGATCGGTGGCCAGTACTATTTTTATTTTCTTATCGGCTATTTTCTTTAATGCCTGATGAAGTGGACTATGTTCAAACCAACTACGGGTTAAACTTCGGTAACTGGCTTCGTCACTAGCCAACTCTTTTAACACTTCCATTTCAGTGCGAGCATGGCTAAGCATATCTACAAAGTTGTAAACGATTACATTTAGGTCGTTCTGTAATAAATTATGAACATTGCTAACCAATTGTTGGCCATCTTGGTGATTCACAATTTTATGATAACTAAACTTAACATCTTCTTTTTTTAAACGCTTTAATTGTGCGCGCAAAAAGTCTTCCTCAAACATGTTTTTTCCACCTTCTTCATCATCATTTTTCCATTGTTGTGGAAATTGCTTTTCAATGTCAATAGGTAGCAATCCCGCAAATATGGCATTTCTACAGTATTGAGTAGCTGTTGGTAATATAGAAAAAAAAGTCTCTTCTTCTAATATTCTAAAACTTTCTGCAAATATGGGCTGAATGGCTTTCCATTGATCATACCGAAGATTATCGATCAAAACAAAAAATAGAGGTGTTCCTTTTTCAAGATGTGGCAATACTTTAAACTGCAATAAATGATGACTCATGATAGGCGCTGAAAAGCTTTTAGGATCAAGCCAGGATTTATAGTTTTTACTGATATACTTAAAAAAGGCTGTATTGGCTTCTTGCTTCTGCGATTGAAAAATTTCACGCATTTCGGGACTGTCACTTTTTTCCATCTCCAGTTCCCAATACACCAGTTTTTTATAAATCTCCATCCATTCATTATAATCCGGGTTATTACTCAGCGATAAAAATAAGTCGCGAAATTGTTGTTGATAAGTTGATGTAGTTTTTTCGGCAACCAAACGTTTGTTGTCAATAATTTTTTTAAGGCTTAATAAAACCTGATTCGGACTTACCGGCTTTATTAAGTAGTCTGTAATTTGACTGCCTATGGCATCATCCATCAGATTTTCCGTTTCGTTTTTTGTAATCAATACCACCGGTATCTGACTGTTCACTTCTTTGATTCGCGCAAGGGTTTGGAGACCTGTGATACCCGGCATCGTTTCATCAAGCAACACTACATCTACAACATTCGTTTTTACATATTCGATAGCATCAAATCCATTGGTCAATGTAAAGACTTCATAGCCTTTGTGCTCTAAAAATAATTTCTGAGATTGTAGATTTTCAATTTCATCATCAACCCATAAGATTTTTGCTATGGCCATTTTAATTGGTTTGGGGTTTGGGGTTTGGGGTTGAAGGTAAACTCCAACTATGGAAAAAAGAATTTGGTGTTTAACAAACGTAAAAAAATCACATCGTTCGGGATGCGGATTGGTAAAATACTTAGATGATTGAATGCGTAGAAATGAATACGATACCGCTAAAATTTAGATCTGCTTGGTTATTACAAGGTAAATCTATTTCTTTCTACGTGAACGAAGCGCTTATTTGTACTTTTGTCTATATTCATATTAACTGATTTAACAATTCAACAACAAAATGTCTGTAATTAAAAGAAAAATCATTAACGATCCGGTGTATGGTTTCATTACAATCAATCATCCATTGATTTTTTCTATTATTGCACACCCTTCCTATCAACGTCTTCGTAGGATACAACAAATGGCCATGGCACAAATGGTATATCCGGGTGCCGTACATACCCGTTTACATCATTCACTTGGGGCATATCATTTAATGAGTAATGCCGTTCTGGAACTTAGAAGCAAGGGGGTAGACATCACCCCTGAAGAAGAGATTGCTGTAAAAGCGGCCATCCTCTTACATGATATTGGACATGGTCCATTTTCACATGCATTAGAACATGTATTGGTAGAAAATGTTCATCATGAACTGCTTTCTTTACAAATTATGCAAATGTTGAATGCAGAACTGGACGGACAATTAACACTTGCCATAAACATCTTTACCAATAATTACCATAAGCCTTTTTTACACCAGCTTATTAGTGGCCAGTTAGATGTAGACAGAATGGACTACTTGAGTAGAGATAGTTTTTATTCGGGTGTAAGTGAAGGCGTCATTGGCTATGACCGAATATTAAAAATGCTGGTAGTACACAATGGTCAATTAATGGTAGAGGAAAAAGGAATCTATAGTGTGGAAAAGTTTTTAGTAGCCAGGCGACAGATGTACTGGCAAGTGTACCTGCATAAAACGGTTTTAGCAGCAGAAAAAATGATGGTGAAAATATTAGAAAGGGTTCGCCATATTTATACAAGGCAGGATGCACAATTAAAAAGTTTCTCAGAACTTGATTTTTTTCTTGGCGAATTCAATGGAAATATGGATCAATATGCTTTAGGAAAATTTCTTTCCATTGATGACCATGATGTTATGCATGCCATCAAATGCTGGAGTCATCATCCAGACAAAATTCTATCCTTACTTTGTAGCCGCTTTCTAAACCGCCAACTTTTTAAAGCAAGAATACAGTCGGAACCATTTGATGCTGATTTTATCAAATCAAAAGAAGCGCAGGCCATTGAACAATTTGGAATAGATGCTAAGGATGTACACTTTTTGTGTTTTACAGGAGAAGCTACCAATACTTTGTATCAAACCAAGGATGAAAGGATACATATTTTGTTTAAAGATGATACGGTCAAAGACATATCAGGGATTGACAATGCATTAATTCACCAAAATCTCTCTGCTCCGGTTAAAAAATTTTATATTTGTTTGTTGACTTAGTCCATGGACTATGGTCTAAATTACCAAATTATGCAATTCACCGCCGCCCAAATTGCCATTTTACTTAACGGACAACTTGAAGGTGATGCTGCTGTTACAGTAGCCTCTTTTGGTAAGATTGAAGAAGCCATTGCAGGTCAACTTTCTTTTTTAGCAAACCCTAAATACGAAGATTTTTTATATACTACTGAAGCATCCATCGTTATCATCAATGAAAGTCAGGTAATTAAACATCCGGTAACATCAACCCTAATTCGTGTTACAGATGCGTATACTGCCTTTGCAGATTTGTTATCTAAATACCAAGAATTAGTTACCCAACAACTTACAGGTATTCAACAACCCAGTTATTTATCAAAAACGGTTGAGTTAGGTCAAAATATTTTTATTGGCGCATTTGTATACCTTGGAGAAAATGTTAAGATTGCCAATAATGTAAAACTCTTTCCGGGTGTTAATATTGGAGACAATGTAACGATTGGTGAGAATTGTATTTTACAGGCAGGAGTTATCATTTACAATGATTGTAAACTAGGAAAGAATGTTACCATTCATTCCGGTTCCGTAATTGGTAGTGATGGATTTGGTTTTGCACCACAAGCAGATGGAACTTTTAAAAAAATCCCTCAGATTGGTAACGTAATCATAGAAGATTTTGTAGAAATAGGCGCCAATACAACCATAGACAGAGCAACTATGGGCTCTACCATTATCAGAAACGGGGTTAAATTAGATAATCTAATACAAATAGGCCATAATGTTGAAATTGGCAATAATACCGTTATTGCGGCTCAAACTGGGGTAAGTGGCAGTGCCAAAATAGGGAAAAACGTAATGATTGGAGGACAAGTAGGCACCGCCGGCCATATTACTATTGCAGATGGTACCAAAATTGCCGGTCAGAGTGGTATCACCAAAAGCATAAAAGACCCCAATAAATCTTTAAATGGCACCCCCGCCACAGATATGTCTAGCTCTCTTCGCATTCAAGCTATGACAAGAACCCTTCCGGAATTGGAAAAAAGGGTTAAAGAATTGGAGAAAATGGTCGCACAACTCCTTTCAGAAAGGGTAAATGCCTGAATAAAGCCAATTAACCGACCCGAAATCTTATTTTTGCCGAATATATTTTTGAAAACGAACCTGCCCGAATATTTTGATGGCAGGAACATGAATAGCAAAACCAATTCACAATGATTAATTAGCCGAATCGGTTTCTTTAACAATTAAAAAACTGCTATCTCATAAACTGACAAACAGCATGGATACACATTTTAACCCTGACAAACAACATACCCTCAAACGTGCAATTAGTATCAGTGGTACCGGTTTACATACGGGTGTTTTAGTTGATATGACGTTAAAACCGGCGAATCCCGGTTTTGGAATTCAGTTTCAACGAGTGGATATGCCACTTCAACCGATTATTAAAGCAGATTGTGATTTGGTAACTGATACCAGCCGAGGTACAACACTACAAGTTGGAGATGCCAAAGTAAGTACGGTTGAACATGTTCTGGCTGCGTTAGTAGGGATGGGGGTTGATAATGTGTTGATTGAATTAAACGGGCCTGAAATACCTATTATAGATGGTAGTTCAGCCCCATTTATTGCATTAATTGAGGAGTCCGGGGTTGAAGAACAGGAAGCTACCAAAGCTTGGTATAGTATTGATGAGAATATTTATCATTATGACGAAGAAAAGCGTGTTGAAATGGTGGCCCTACCTTCAATGGATTATCAGATTACCACATTGATTGATTTTAACAGCCCCGTATTAGGTACACAGCATGCCGGATTAAAAACCATTAAAGATTTCAAAACCGAAATTGCACCCTGTCGTACTTTTTGTTTTTTGCATGAATTAGAGGCTTTATTAGACAATGATCTTATTAAGGGAGGCGATATAAATAATGCAATTGTAGTGGTAGACAAAGCAGTTACTGATGAAGAAATGACCCGTATGGCCAAAGTATTCAAAAGAGATAAAATTGAAGTAAAAAGTGAAGGCTATCTCAATAATCTTGAACTACGATTTCCGAATGAACCGGCTAGGCATAAATTGCTGGATGTAGTAGGCGATCTGGCTTTAATCGGATATCCAATTAAAGCGCGCATTATTGCAAACAGGCCCGGACATAGCACCAATGTAGAGTTTGCAAAAAAAATTAAACAATACATCAAAAAGAACAGGCACGTTAAAAATGTGCCGGTATATGATCCAACCCTTCCGCCTGTATTTACTTTAGAAAAAATTGAAAAGACATTACCTCACCGTCATCCTTTTTTATTGATCGATAAGATCATTGAATTGACGGATACTTATATCGTGGGTATTAAAAATGTTACATTTAATGAATGGTTTTTCCCCGGCCATTTTCCCGGGAACCCCGTAATGCCCGGTGTTTTACAAATTGAAGCTTTGGCGCAAACAGGAGGAATATTATGTATTAATTCAATGCCGGAAGGTCAGTATGATACCTATTTTTTAAAAATTGATAATTGCAAGTTCAAACAGATGGTGAGACCGGGAGATACCATGGTTTTAAAAATGGAATTGATCTCTCCTATTCGAAGAGGCATTTGTGAAATGCGTGGAACCGTTTTTGTTGGTGGGAAAGTAACCACTGAAGCTGATTTAGTGGCGCAAGTGGTGAAGAGACAGTGAGAATTGGTTTGTGGTTTATGGTTTGGAGTTTGGGGTTTGGGGTTAAGCGTTTTGCATTAAGCGTTTTGGGTTAAGAATTAAGCTTTTAGCATTAACAGCATCTTATTCATATTTTTTAGATAAAACAAATAATCTGCGATGACGCATCCATACACATATATAGATCCGAATGCTAGGATTGCTCCGAATGTAAAAATAGATCCCTTTACGGTTATTCATGGAGATGTTCAGATTGGTGAAGGTACTTGGATAGGCAGTAATGTTACCATCATGGATGGTACAAGAATTGGTAAAAACTGTAGGGTTTTCCCAGGCGCAGTACTGGGTTCAATACCCCAAGACTTAAAATTTAGTGGTGAGAAGACCACTGTTGAAATTGGTGATAACACCACCATTCGTGAATTTGTTACAGTAAATAGAGGAACCGATGATAGGGGTAAAACCATCGTTGGTAACAATTGTTTAATCATGGCATACAGTCATATTGCACATGACTGCCTAATAGGCAATCATTGTATCATGAGCAACAGTGTGCAAGTGGCAGGACATGTAACCATGGGCGATTGGGCTGTAGTAGGGGGCGTGAGTGCTGTTCATCAATTTGTAAATATTGGTCAGCATACATTTATTGCAGGGGGTAGCCTGGTAAGTAAAGATGTCCCTCCATATATTAAAGCCGTACGCAATCCATTGAGTTATGGCGGTGTAAATAGTGTAGGCCTAAAAAGAAGGGGTTTTCCGTTACAACAAATAAATGGCATCTTAGATATTTACCGCACTATTTATAATAAAGGTTTTAATACTTCACAAGCTTTGGAATATATTGAAGAAGAGTTATCAGCCACCGACGAAAGAGATGAAATCGTAACTTTTATACGTGAAAGTGGAAGAGGAATTATTAAAAGGTATATCAAAGGGGCAACGGAAGAAGATTAACCCCCCAGCCCCCTAAAGGGGGAGTCATATATTTACTATTAAGATGAGTAGTAATCAAGAAGATACATTGCCCACCATCACTAATTCCCCCTTTAGCGCTTGCCCCGACTATTCGGGGGGAGTAGGGGGTATTACACTTTCTGATGCCGGTAAACGTTTTAACCGAGATTGGATTTTTCGTCATCTTAATTACAGATTTCAAAAAGGAATTTCCTATGCAATAACAGGCCCAAACGGTAGCGGTAAAAGCACATTGCTGCAAGCAATTGCCGGGAGTCTTAACTTGAGTGAAGGCGGATTGGACTATGTGAAGGAACAAGGAATATTGAATATTGAACAAGGAATGTTGAACAAGGAACAAGGAACGAAAACCCACCACCATCCAGTATCCAGCATCCAACATCCAGTATCTAACATCATCGATCCCGAAAAAATTTATCAACAATTATCCATCGCTGCCCCTTATCTAGAACTGATTGAAGAAATGACAGCCAAAGAATTTCTTCATTTTCATCATCATTTCAAACCATTGCTTTCTTCTGTAAACATTGATGAAATACTTTCTATTATAGGATTGCAGAATGCGGCAAATAAACAAATCCGTTATTATAGTAGTGGCATGAAACAAAGAATAAAATTAGCGCAAGCTATTTTTTCTGATGTGCCGGTATTATTATTAGATGAACCTTGTACCAACTTAGATACAGCGGGTTATGCATTATATCATGAACTGATTTCCCGTTATGCATTGCACAAACTGATTATTGTAAGTAGTAATGATGAAAAGGAAATGGATTTTTGTTTGGAGCGGATTAATATAATGGATTATAAATAAGTAATACAGGCAAACGCTATATTTGGTATATGTCTAATGCAAAATATAGCAATGATACATCTATATAAAAGCCCAAATAACAATTTCGAAAATATTTCCTATAATTTCCAAAATATTAAATTTTGGTTTAAGGGGAGAAGTATGGTTTTCGAAACCCATGATGTTAATTTAGTGAATTTTAACTTCTTTACAAAATCGCACGAACGGGTGACTTTTCTCTTAGAACGACAAACTATCACGTTAAATAAATGTAGCACAATTTCAGTGACTAGCTATTTCACGACTAAACAAAGTGAAAATATAATAGTAACTCATACAGGTTATAAACAGAATAGCATTTTTGCCTTTGACGATTATATAAAACTATTTAGATAATGAACAAAGTTTTGTTTGCGTAAAAATATTTTATTACTATCAATACGAAGGACTTATAACTGGGCTGATTTTTTTACTTAAATCTACTGAAAATTGATATTTTCCAGACCCTATTTGAAAAATGGAATGATTATTTTCTTCTTTCATAAAATGTATATCAGTTAAGGAAGTAATTGACTTAGACCCTTCTTTTATATCAGATAATTGCCCGGGTATATATACTATTGAATTTGTATTAACAGGAACCTCTATTTCTAGCCAAAGTTTCTCACCCGTTTTCTTCCATGATGATAGGATATTTCCATGAACAGATAGATAAGAGGCTTTAGCCCATTGAAGGGTACTGATTTGTGGTTGTATCACAATTTTATTGAACCCTACTGCATCATCGGCCGGACGTATACCTGCCAGATATCTGTAAAACCACTCACTTACTGTTCCAAACATTGGATGGTTATGAGAATATACATTTTCACTGTATGCCCAATGTTCCCATAAAGTAGTAGCTCCCTTCTCCAGCATATATCCCCATCCGGGATATGTTTTATTTGTAACCATTTTATGTATGACTTCAAAATAACCTGCTTTGCTTACTTCTTCTAAGATAAATTTAGTTCCAAAAATACCTGAACTGATATGCCCTTTATTTTTGATTGTTATCTCCTTCAACAAAATATTCAACACGCTTTCGGAAGTTCCTTTTGGAATTAAATTAAAATATAATGCATATGCTTGTGCGGCTGCTGTATGAATATCTACATATCCTGTAGAAGCTTGGAAGAACTTAGCTATAAAAGCAGCTTTAATTTCTTCTGCCAAAGCACCATATTTTTCCACATCAGTTTGAATTTGCAAAAGCCTTGCAAACTGAGTAAGAAGTATAGTATTATGATAGTAAAAAGCAGTGGCACTTGAAGCGATTACTTGTGAATCAATACTTTCATGATCACCAATCGTTTTTGAAATTATTCCATGGTCTGCATGGTCTGTCATAAAATCAACCCATTTTTTTGCTACCGGATACTGTTGTTTTATTAGCGCAATATTTCCATAATATTGATACAACTGTTGCATTAACACCGGCAGTACAGAACCCCATTCAACGGGCCCTGATTTACCACCTAACCCTCTATCAGAAATACCCACATGCGGAGCCGTTTCAGTTAGTCCGCCATCAGGTCTGGCTGCATCAGCAAAATCTATGACAGTCTTTTCATAGAATCTAGACATGTTAAAATTATTCATAAACGATTCACTCGTAGCAACAATATCGCCACCATAACCATACTTTTCTCTATCAGGACAATCGGACTGTACACTGAAAATATTGCTCAAAAATGTGTTTCGGCATACCTGTTGTAATTGATTAATGGTGGAATCTGAACAGCTGAAGCTACCTACTTGCGCAACATCAGAATATAATATCAATCCTTTAATATCCTCAGGTTGTAAAATACCGGGGTATCCCTGCAATTCAGCATAACGAAAACCATGGAAAGTGAAATGTGTTTGAAAAATTTCTTCTTCTCTTCCACTTAAAATAAATACATCTTTTGAATAGGCGGTATCGGGTGCGCCAATACCGCCAATATTCTTTCGTTTAATTTGTCCGGCAACAGCTGTCATCATATTAAGTGATCCATCTTGATGTAAAAGCTCTCCATATCTAATTTGAATAACTGACCCCGATTTTCCTTTTGCTTTTAACTTGATGATCCCACTAAAATTTCTTCCAAAATCTACTATATAATGACCGGTATTGATTTCTTTTATACTTAGTGGCATAAGTGAATCTGCTGCAATAATTGGTGGCTGTTGTTGTGAGTGCAATTTTCCATTAGGCGCATTTGCAATTGTCACCTTTCGCCATCTATCGGTATTAATACCGGGTTGGTTCCAGTTGGCTACTTCGGAACGAGCATCGTACACTTCCCCTAAATAGATACTATTTCTTACAATAGGTCCTGCAGTTGTCTTCCAGGAAGTATCAGAATTGATTTGAGATACAGAACCATCTGAATATTGAATATTCATTTGAACAATGAAAGTAGGATTACCAACAGTAAGCCCCTTCCTAATATTTATTCTACCCCACATTAATAAAGGAAGGGGGTCATACCAACCGTTGCCCAATAATATTCCCATAGCATTAGCCCCTGAATGCAAAAAAGAAGTTACATCGTAGGTACTATATAAAACTCTTTTAGAATAGTCTGTCCATCCGGGATCTAATAAATGGTTCCCAATTCGATTCCCATTTAAATATGCTTCGTAATATCCTATTCCGGTAACATAAAGAGTGGCCTTTTCAATTTTTTTTACAATCGCAAACTCTTTTCTAAAAATGGGTGCAGGGATATTTCCATACCGCATAGAATCATTGACAGATATTCCTATGGTATCTTCTATCCATTTACCATTCCAATCAAATTCATGAATCAAGCCCATTTCCCAAGAATATACTTTGCTCCAGTCAGATTCTAGCTTATGCTTATCCCATACTTTCACTCTCCAGTAATAACGTTTTCCGGAAGTAAGTTCCTTGCCGGAATAATTAATATTATTGGACTGTTTAATATTATTTTTTCCGGAGTTCCAAATATCAGGATTGTTACTCAATAATTTTTTTTCACTACTGGCCACCTGAATGGAATAGGAAGTTTGATATTGGCCTCTTTCATTATTTGAAGAACGCAACTGCCAACCCAATCGAGGATGAGTTGATTCTATACCCAATGGATTACGCTGATACTCACAAGTCAAATCTGTTACTACTAAACCTTTGAGTGTATTCTTTCTATTTTTAAGAGGAGTAGCCTGAACTATGTTTATAGAATAAAACAAAAAAAAATAAAAGAATAATCGACAACTATTTTGATACATTTTTTCATTTAGTTGAGAAGCTTCATACATATGATAAAATTGTGTTTCAAACGCTAGTCAATATACTCTATATCTCCCAAAAAATGAAATTTACTTTTACATATAAAGTCTACTCTTATTGGAATAAATATCAATCATTTCCTTCTCGGCATAGTCTCCCGTACTCCAACTTTGTGCTTAGATTAATGAAGTTCCCCGTTAAATAAATGCTTCCTATCCACAAACTGCTCTTTCAAAAAATATATAGCTTGATTTTAAAGTAAAAAACTTTCAATCCCCCAATAATCCATTAAATTTAAGCACCCATAACACAATCAAATTGCCAAATATGAAAGAACTACAATCAAACCGCCGCCATTTTCTTAAACAAACTGCTGCTGCTTCCGGTATTACCCTATTATCGGGACTCACAAATAAAGTACATGCAGGTGTATCATTGGATGGCGGAACTGCGCCCGTAAGAATCCGTTTCTCCGTAATTAATATCAACCACGGCCATATTTTTGGTATGGCACAGGCTGTAATAAGAGGCGGAGGTGAATTGGTTTCAGTATATGCAAAAGAACCCGATTTAATTGCCGGTTTCATTAAACAATTTCCAAATGTAAAGCTCGCCTCCGGTGAAAAAGAAATTCTGGAAGACCCTTCTATTCAACTCATACTTAGTTCCGGCATTCCGGATGAACGCGGGCCATTGGGTATCCGAGTTATGCAACATGGTAAAGACTATCTGGTAGATAAACCCGGCATCACCACATTAGAACAATTGGCAGAAGCCCGTAAGGTTCAAAAAGAAACCAAACGCATTTATTCCATCATGTTTAGTGAAAGATTTGAAAACCGTGCTACCGTTAAAGCGGGTGAATTAATTAAAGCCGGTGCCATCGGAAAAGTAATACAAACCATTGG
>JANOVY010000003.1:0-3987 GCA_031417635.1 Bacteroidota bacterium
CCGGACAAATTAGTTCAAGCGGTTATGAAAAAATTAAAAATTTTATAGATTTTGATAACCGCTATACGGCTCCGCTTCATGGATTTTCTGACGCATATGATTTTTATGCCCGAGCCAGCGTAAAGCCCTTATTAAAAAACATCCTTGTTCCTTCTTTACTTGTTCAAGCTTTGAATGACCCTTTTTTATTAGAAGCCTGTATAGGATATGATGAGGCCGCAGCCAACGATTCTTTATTTTTAGAAACACCCGATCAAGGTGGGCATTGTGGTTTTATGCTACCGGGTAATCCATTTACTTGGGCAGAATTGCGCGCCTTGGAATTCGCGGTTGGTAGCGGTCGGGGCGCTATAGCTACCTGAACGATATGCGGTGTAATGTTGTAAGAAATGTTTTATTTTTTTACCGTTGATGATTTGTGAGAGGGCTTAAAAAAAATTGCAGTGGTTTTCTATTTTTAATTTGATGGTGTAACGTTCTGGTCGCTTTAGCGCTCCGAACGTGCCGCGACGGCCATTCTTATTTCACCATAACTGATTTCTTCCGGAAGATTGTCTTTTAATAATTTAAGACTAAGGCTTCCGTATTTTTGAATCGCTTCTTCTATCAATTCCTGTTTATCGGGTGGAACAAATGCATTTATATTAAGCTCACCCGTAGAAATAAAATAACTCAAATGAGCTTCAATGGTTGAAACCGACAATTCTCTTTGGGTGGCTATTTCATTTGTTGATTTATTTTGGTAATATAATTCTAAACTTACCCTTTTTGTATCGGAGGCCCTTTCTCTAGTAGCAGTTGGTTTTCTTGATTTTTTTGGCTGCTTCAGTTCTATTTGTGTTTCTAGGTTATGTTCATTACAATAATTCTGAATCAACTCTAAAAAGGGCATTCCATATTTTTCAATTTTAAACGCGCCAAAGCCTGAAATTTTAGTCAGATCATTTTTATGTAGGGGCAAATAGGTAGCTAGATCTAATAAACTGCTATCACTTAATATTAAATACGCGGGTACGTTTTCTGAATGTGCAATTTGGTTACGGAGTTTTTTTAAATGCTCAAACAAAACTTTGTCGTATGCATGCTGCTGATAGATAACCGGCTCTTTCGAAATCGTTGTTTGAATAGGAGCGGTTAGATATACTTTTTCTCCTTCAAATAATACGGCTTGGCTTCTTTCTGTTAACTTTAAAACCGGAAATTCGCCTTCACTCTGTTTAAGGTAATTGTATTGTATTAATTCTTTTGTATAATGTATCCATTCTTCTTTGGGTTTGTCTTTTCCAATTCCAAAAACAGAAAGCGTTTTATGTGCCTCTCTTATTTTTTCACCATGGCTTCCTTTTAATATATCTACTACATAACGCATTCCAAAGCTTTGATTAATTCGAGATACTGTACTCAATATCTTTTGAGCAATAATCGTACTATCTTGTAATGCCGGTTTGTTTAAACAAGTATCGCAACTGCCACAATAATCAGGGGCTTCTTCTCCAAAATAATTCAATAGATATTTCCTACGACACGACTTGGTTTCACAAAACTGAACCATATTGTCGAGTTTTTTCAACAAAATTTTGGTTTGTTCCGGATTATTCTCTACTTGTGCAAATCCTTTCAGTTTCATAACATCACCTACCCCAAAAAATAACAATGCTTCACTATGCAATCCATCCCTACCTGCTCTACCTGTTTCCTGGTAATAGCCTTCAATGTTTTTTGGCAAATCAGCATGTACTACAAAACGTACATTACTTTTATTAATGCCCATGCCAAAAGCGATGGTGGCAACCATAATTTTTATGTCGTCTTTTAAAAACAAGTCTTGACGCTCATCACGGGTTTTTTTTTCTAAGCCTGCATGGTAAGCCGCAGCGCTAAAACCATCTGCCTGTAAATCAATCGCTAAGTTTTCTGTTGCCTGTCTACTTAAACAATAAATAATACCGCTATCATCTTTGTGTTGTTCTAAATATTCAACCAATACATCGTAATACCCTTTTTTGGGTTTAACATAATAATAAATATTGGGCCGATTAAAACTATTTTCGAAAATACGATAGTCAACCACCTGTAATTGCTTGATGATATCATTTTTTGTAAGATCATCAGCAGTGGCGGTTAAAGCGATGACAGGTATTGTTGGGAAAACTTCTTTCAACTGACTTAAAACACGGTATTCGGGCCTAAAATCATGCCCCCACTGGCTAATACAATGTGCTTCATCAATGGCGAATAAGGATACATTGATGTCTTGTAAAAAACGGAGAAATTGAATCTCACCACCCACTAATCTTTCCGGCGCTATGTATAAAAGTTTTGATTCATTCCTGCGTAGTTGCTGTAAAATGTAAGATTGTTCACCACTCGTTTGCGTGCTATTTAGAAATGCTGCTTTCACGCCGCTGAGAACCAAAGCGTCTACCTGGTCTTTCATTAATGCGATTAACGGACTAACCACAATCGTTACGCCGGATAAACACAGGGCCGGCACTTGGTAACAAAGACTTTTCCCTCCACCGGTTGGCATTAATACGATGGCATCTTTGCCTTGTAATAAATATTGAATGATCTCTTCTTGGTTATGCCGAAATTCGGGATAACCAAAAACAGAAGCTAATATTTGATGTGGATTGGCAATTGTGTTCATGTAAGTTATCAGCAACTTTAAAAAGAGAATACTTAATAATGCTGCAAGTTAAGGGGATGAAGGCTATGGTTGGAAGGGGTATTTATACTTAATGATAGAATTGAATTCACTGTATTTGAATATCATTACGTAAAGAATCAGATTTGTAAAATCATTTGTGAATTTTATTGTTCATAGTTCACAAAACTTACAACTCCCGAATCCAAATATTCCGAAAACTCAAAGGATTTCCTCCATCAAAACCATGTTCCTGTAACAACAAAGGTTCTTTAGTAGCGTGCGAATAGTATTGGGGTTGACCAATCCAAGCGGTAGCGCCTTTGATCTCTACATTATTTTGTATTAATATGCCATTTTGTATAACGGTTGCCCTTCCGGGTGTTTGTATTTTTCCATCAGCATAAAATCGAGGTGCCGTAAAAATCACATCAAAACTTTGCCATTCCCCCGGTTTTTTACAAGCATTCACCAAGGGAATGTGTTGCTTATACATGCTTCCCGCTTGTCCATTCACATAGGTAGGGTTATGATAAGAATCCAGAATTTGTAATTCATATCGTCCCATAAAATAGATACCGCCATTTGCTCTATATTGGCCACTTTGTGCCACAATTGCTGGTTCACGCCATTCCAGATGTAATTGGCAATCTCCAAATGCTTGTTTGGTTCTTATATCTCCCGATCCTTTGATAATGGTAAGTACCCCGTCTTTTTCTATTTTCCATCCGGGTACACCTGCCTTTTTGGTCTCCCATTTAGAAAGATCTTTCCCATTGTATAAAATGATGGCGTCCGAAGGAGCATCGCTATTGGTTTTTCCAGGCACTACCATTGCAGGAACTGGCTCCCAGAGTTCTGTTTTGGCGGCTTCTCTATCAAGGCTATCTTGATTAATTTTATTTTGAGCAAAAGAAGTTTTTACTATTATCATGAATCCTATTAATGCGATACACTTTTTCATATAACGATGTTGAATTGATTTTGAGATACGGTTAAGTTACGGATAGAAAATGAATACTGAAAAAAGATCAGGCCTGCCTATCGGCAGGTAGGAAATTTTGAATAATGGGATAAAACTTGATGATTATGTTAGGTTTGAAAGCGGTAACACAAATGTTACGAGTTAGAAACCGATAGGTTGAATATAAGAGATGTAAGTCATTTGATTGTAGACTGAATCTTATTAACCATACGCTTAGATTGTCTTCGATAATTAATGGGTTCCTCCTTTCCAAGGAGGGGAAGTTTATCACTTTTATGAACAATAACAGCAATATATGATTATCGTTTCGTTTCTCTTGAAGTAATCGAATTGCCCGGAATACCTTTTACCAAAC
>JANOVY010000004.1:0-14159 GCA_031417635.1 Bacteroidota bacterium
AACTTCCATTGGGTGATTATGATATTGCCCATTATGCTTATGAAATTGAACGAATAGACCTGGAAATGGCAGGTGGTAGACAAGACCAATATGCAGCCACTTTTGGGGGATTTAATTTTATGGAATTTACTGCAAACGATAAAGTCATTGTAAATCCTCTTAGAATTCGACAGGACTATTTAAATGAGCTAGAAAACAATTTAGTATTGTATTTTACCGCTACTACTCGAGAATCTGCCAAAATCATTCAAGAACAACAAAGAAATGTTCACGAAAAAAATATCAAAAGTATTGAAGCCATGCATTTGCTAAAAGAACAAGCCAAAATGATGAAAGAAGCTTTATTAATAGGAAAACTGGATGAAATAGGACAAATATTGGATTTTGGATTTCAACAGAAAAAAAATATGGCTACAAATATTTCTAATAGCTATATTGATGAGATTTATGAGTCTGTTAAGAAATCAGGTGCAACGGGCGGAAAAATTAGTGGGGCCGGGGGCGGTGGGTTCATGATTTTTTACTGCCCAAGAAATACCCGATACCAAGTAATAGAAACCTTAAATACCTTTGGGGGGAAAGTTAATCCTTATCAGTTTACACAATATGGCCTAACCAGCTGGACTATTCAATAACAATCAAGAAAATGACTAATAAAATCAATTCCATTATTGCTGCATCTATCGAAGTGAAAAGTAAGCTTTTGACAGATGACCTTTTTCTAGCAAAAATTAAATCTGTTATAGAAGTAATCACTTCTGCCTTCCAAAATGGAAACAAAGTATTATTCTGTGGTAATGGTGGAAGTGCAGCGGATGCGCAACACCTCGCGGCGGAATTTTCAGGCAGGTTTTATTTAGATAGAAAAGCCTTACCCTCCGAAGCATTGCATTGTAACAGTTCCTATTTAACAGCAGTGGCAAATGATTATAGCTATGATGTCATTTATTCAAGATTAATTGAAGGAATGTGTGTTAAAGGAGATGTTTTAATTGGATTAAGCACTTCGGGTAATTCTAAAAATATTTTGAATGCATTTACAACTGCTAAACAAATGGGAGTCATCACCATTGGTTTTACTGGTGATAGCGGCGGAAAAATGAAAGACGCTTGTGATTATTTACTCAATGTGCCTTCCAATGATACACCCAGAATTCAGGAAAGTCATATTATGGTTGGTCATATCATCTGTGAATTAGTGGAAGCAAAAATCTTTGGCTAATGCAAATAAAAGAAGCCATTGTGCTGGCGGGCGGTTTGGGGACCAGACTTCGAGAATCCATTCCGGATTTGCCAAAATGTATGGCCCCCATCAACGGAACTCCTTTTATTTCTTTTGTAATCAAACATTTACAAGAACAAGGAGTTGAAAAAATTATTTTTTCGCTGGGCTATAAATCTGATGCATTCATTCATTTTCTGTCTGAGACCTTACCCGTGGGTTCTTATTCGATTGTTATTGAAGATGAACCTTTGGGTACCGGGGGCGCTATTCAATTTGCATGTAAAAAAGCAACAGAAAAAAATCTAGTTATCGTAAATGGAGACAGTATTTTTAAAGTTGATCTTGCACAACAAGCCGATTTTCATTTTTCCCATGCAGCTGATTGTACTTTGGCTTTAAAACCCATGAATAATTTTGAAAGATATGGTGTTGTTGAATTAAATCCGGATCAAAGCATTGCTTTATTTAAAGAAAAGCAATTTTACCAAAGCGGCTTAATCAATGGCGGTGTGTATTTGCTGAATGTAGCCGCTTTTTTAGAAAAAGGATTGCCTGAAAAATTTTCATTTGAAACGGAGTTTCTACAACAATTTTATGCTGAAAATAAGATGTATGGCGTTATTCAGGATGCCTACTTTATTGACATTGGCATACCTGAAGATTATTTGAAAGCTCAAACTGAATTAAGTATCTGAATATGTTAGATCTAAGTAGAATAGACAAAACCTGGACTTTATTTTTAGACCGTGATGGCGTAATTAATCATGATAAAGACAATGATTACATACTTGATTGGGATGAATTTCGTTTTTATGATACCACATTAGAAGCAATGTCTATATTATCAACCCATTTTGAAAGAATTGTGGTTACCACAAACCAGAAAGGTGTTGGCAAAGGTTTGATGACAGTTGAAGATTTGGATAATATTCATTTTCATATGGTTTCCGCAATTCAAAAAGCGGGCGGAAAAATTCAAAAAGTATATTATTGCGCAGATCTGGACAATGAATCCCCCAATCGCAAACCCAACCCCGGTATGGCATATCAGGCAAAATTGGATTTCCCGAATATTGATTTATCGAAAAGTATCATGGTAGGAAACCGAATTAGTGATATGGGTTTTGGCAGAAATGCAGGAATGCTTACAGTTTTTGTAACAACTACGCATCCCGAAACCCCATTTCCAAATCCATTGATCGATTACAGATTTGATGATTTACTATCCTTTGCCAAAAAATTATAAAGTCACACCTACAAATCCACAATTTTCAACCGTCAAACGATTAAGACAAGAAAAGCATAAAATTGTACGTTTTTACTGAATATCCTATTTCAGATAGGATATTTGCAAGTAAGCTATTATTTATGAGAAGCCTTTTCCTATTCTTTTTCATTTTTGGTGCCACATTTTCTTTGAATGCGCAAAGAAAGCCCTCTCCTACAACTCAGTTGTTGATAGAACTGGAAGAGAACATGCGGAACTATGCATATGATATTGTAAATGCAACTGAAACAGCAGAAAGGTCAATAGCAGACAGCTTTTTTACGAGATCATTGGTGAAAGCATTGCAAGTCCCCTATTCTTTTTCATACCCGTTTGACTCATTAAAAACGATATCAAGCCTATACGCCCCGGATAGCAGTTTTCGAATTTTTACTTGGCAGATCATGAAAGACTTTACCTATTATCGATACAAAGGAGCTATCCAGTTTCATACAAAAGATGGTTCATTGAAATTATTGCCATTGTATGACTTTTCAGCTTTTACAGAGAATCCTGTCGATTCTATCAGAGACAATGAACATTGGATTGGATGTGTGTATTATAATATTATTCAAAAGAAATTTAATAATAAAAACTACTATACGCTTATCGGATATGATGAGAATGATGCTCGAAGTACACGAAAGTGGATTGAAGTATTGACTTTTGATGAAACAAACAAACCCAGTTTTGGTGGCAGGTTCTTTTCATATCCTAATGACAATATAAAACCTCCCCAACCTGCATACCGTTTTTATCTTGAGTTCAAAAAAGATGCGAATGCAAAAATGAATTATGATGCAGAATTAGACATGATCACATTTGTGCATTTAATCAGCGAAGTGGGAGATGCCAGTGCCAAATATACTTTAATCCCTATGGGTACTTTTGAGGGTTTTAAATGGGTGAATGGGAAATGGGTGTATGTACCTACAGTTAGAGAAGTAGACCCTCGATCAAATATCAATCCTCAAAAAGAACCTATTTTTCAACCTAAGAAACAGAAGG
Source organism: Bacteroidota bacterium (assembly GCA_031417635.1). GTDB lineage: Bacteria > Bacteroidota > Bacteroidia > Chitinophagales > Chitinophagaceae > Sediminibacterium. Next base: position 3,501 of record JANOVY010000004.1, read on the forward strand.
GATAGAGATTTCGGGGGTTAAATGGGGTTAAAGAAGTTAAATGGGGTTAAAGAGGTTAAATGGGGTTAAAGAAGTTGAATTAGGGATTGACCTTTTTAACCATTTTAACCCCATTTAACCATTTTAACCTCTTTAACCATTTTAACTTCCTCAGCCCTAATCCAACTTAAGCACCGCTAAAAAAGCTTCTTGAGGAATTTCTACATTTCCAATTTGGCGCATACGTTTTTTACCCTCCTTTTGTTTCTCCAATAGTTTACGTTTACGACTGATATCCCCTCCATAACATTTTGCAGTTACATCTTTCCGCATGGCACTGATATTTTCACGGGCAATTACTTTTGCACCAATAGCCGCTTGTATGGCAATTTGGAATTGTTGCTTTGGAAGTAACTCTTTTAACTTTTCGCACAATTTTCTTCCGAAATCAGTTGCCCTTCCTCGATGTATGAGTGCACTTAATGCATCCACTTTTTCGTTATTTAAAAGGATATCCATTTTAACGATATCGGCCTGACGATAATCAATGGGTGTATAATCAAATGACGCATAACCCCTGGTGGAGCTCTTTAGTTTATCATAGAAATCAAATACAATCTCTGTTAATGGCATTTCGAATACCAATTCAACCCTTGTGGGGGTTAGATAGCTTTGATTTAAGAGTATTCCTCGTTTACCTAAACAAAGGGTCATGATATTTCCAATATAATCCGGCTGTGTTATAATTTGGGCACGTATATAGGGTTCTTCAATTTTTGCTATTTTAACCGGATCAGGCATTTCAGCCGGATTGTTTACCGTTATTTTGTCGCCTTTGGTGGTGTATGCAATAAAGCTAACGTTAGGTACAGTTGTGATCACAGTTTGGTTAAACTCTCTTTCTAACCGCTCTTGAATGATCTCCATGTGTAATAAACCTAAAAACCCGCAGCGGAAGCCAAAACCAAGGGCCTGAGAAGTTTCTAACTCAAAAACAAGTGAAGCATCATTCAACTGAAGCTTGCCCATACAATCGCGCAATACTTCAAAATCATCTGTATTGACCGGGAAAATACCGGCAAAAACCATGGGCTTCACTTCTTCAAACCCATGTATCATTTCACCGGGATTATTGGCAAGGGTAATCGTATCACCCACTTTTACTTCTTTTGCATTTTTAATTCCTGTGATAATATAGCCCACATCACCAGCTTTTACTTCATCTTTTGCTGTCATCGTCAATTTCAAAACCCCTACTTCATCAGCATTATAATCACTACCCGATGCAACAAATCGTATCTTATCGCCTTTCTTTAATACGCCATTCATGATTCTATAATACACAATAATGCCTCTAAAACTATTAAAAACACTATCAAATATCAAAGCTTGTAAAGGCGCTTCATAGCTTCCCTTGGGAGCGGGTATCCTCTCTATAATTGCTTCTAAGATTTCTTCAATACCGATTCCTGATTTACCACTGGCTAATAATATCTCTTCGGCTTTACATCCAATTAAATCAACAATCTGATCGGTCACTTCCGGAATCTTAGCGCCATCCATATCAATCTTATTGATGACAGGAATGATCTCAAGATTATTGTCAATTGCCAAGTATAAATTACTGATTGTCTGTGCTTGTATTCCTTGCGAAGCATCCACTAATAACAAAGCTCCCTCACATGCAGCCAATGCCCTGCTTACTTCATAACTAAAATCTACATGCCCCGGCGTGTCAATCAGGTTAAATACATATTCCTCTCCTTTGTGCGTATAGTTTATCTGAATTGCGTGACTTTTAATAGTGATCCCTTTTTCACGCTCCAAATCCATATCATCCAATACTTGGTTCATCATATCCCTAGAGCCAATGGTCTTTGTGTGCTCTAATAGCCTATCAGCCAAAGTACTTTTTCCATGATCGATATGGGCAATAATGCAAAAATTTCTTATATTCTTCATAAGTGTGCAAAGATAAGCGTGTAGTATGAAGTATGAGGATGAATTTGCCGAATGAAATATGAGATAATATATTGGTTTCTGAACAGAGGGTTCATAATGAATTTAAAAATAACAAATTAATACTTTTTATTATCTGTCTGTTACATGAGAATTCTTTTCTGCAAATACGCAATTCGTAATTTTTAATTCGTATTTCGTAATTTCAATCATGCTATTAAATAAATTAAATAGAAAAGCTCAAATTAATAATGAAACAGGCCTGGGCACCAATACTGCACTGGGAGGAGGTCGATTTTTCAATAAAGATGGGGTACCCAATATGGAAGTGAGAGGTCTCCCTTTTTGGCAAAGATTGAATGTGTATCATTCTTTGCTCTCGATGTCGAAATGGAAATTCTTGCTGTTTATTATTGTAATTTTTGTGCTGATCAACTTACTATTTGCCTGCTTATACCTTCTTATCGGTATTGAACACCTTGGAGGAATGGTAGCTGCCAATGATCTAGAAAAATTCGGAGAAGCCTTTTTTTTCAGTGCACAAACTTTTACAACTGTAGGTTATGGTAGAATCAATCCAATTGGGTTTAGTGCCAGTTTTACAGCTTCCATGGAGGCATTAACCGGACTCATGAGCTTTGCATTAATGACAGGCCTTTTATATGGTCGATTTGCTCGCCCGCGTGCCTATATCCGATATAGTAAAAATGCCCTTTTTGTGCCATTCAGGGACGGTGTTGCGTTAATGTTTAGAATGGTGCCTTATACAAAAAATTATTTGCTAAACGTAGAAGTGAAAGTAACCTTGGCCGTTAAGATTTTTGAAGATGGTCAAATGAAAAACAAATTTTTTAATATGCCCTTAGATATTTCGAAAGCAACCACCATGACTGCAAACTGGACTATCGTTCATATCATAAATGAAGAAAGTCCCTTATTTGGATTTAGCAAGGAAGATATTGCAAATGCAGAAGCGGAAATGTTGGTTTTTGTGCAAGGTTTTGATGAAAGCTTTTCAAACATGGTTGTTTCAAGGGCGTCTTACTTTTTTACAGAATTTGTTTATGGGGCAAAGTTTGCACCAATGTATCATCCCAATGAAGATAAAACAAGTACCATTCTAAATCTCGATAAATTAGACGACTATCTAGATGCGCCCTTGCCGGTTACACTCTAACGCATCATTTCGACGAGTGAGGAACGAACGAGGAGAAACCTGTTTATCAATAAGCAGGTTTCTCACTTCAATCCGTTTTGTTCGAAATGACGTTATTTTAGTGCATTGATTATTGCTACAAATTCATCCGCAATCAACGATGCTCCCCCTACCAAACCTCCATCTACATCATTCTGACTAAATATCTCCACTGCATTAGCTGCTTTCACACTTCCCCCATATAAAATAGAAATAGAATCGGCCACGGCACTGCCATATTTTATTGTCAATTGCCCCCGAATAAATGCATGAATTTCTTGGGCTTGAGCACTGGTAGCTGTTTTACCGGTTCCTATGGCCCAAATGGGTTCATAAGCAATGACAATCTTTTGTATTTGATCTGCTGATAAGTGATAAAGTGATTCCTCTAATTGTTTGGCAACAAATTCATTTTGCAAATTTGCTTCTCTAATTGGTAAAGGTTCTCCACAGCAAAAAATGGGTGTCATATTATTTTCAAGACAGATATTTAATTTCTCCGCCAATAATTGATTGCTTTCATTAAAATATTCTCTACGCTCAGAATGTCCCAATACAACAAATTGAATTTCTAAAGATTGTAACATTTCAACCGAAACCTCCCCTGTATAGGCTCCATTTTTTTTATTGGAACAATTCTGTGCTGCCACAAAAACATTCTTTTTTCCGACAAGTTTTTCTTGCCCCATTGCCAAATAAGGAAATGGAATAGCAAATACAACTTGTTGATGTTCCAATAATGAATGTGGCTTGCTGATAATAGCATCTAGCAATGCTTCTCCCTGTTTCATTGTTAAATTCATTTTCCAGTTTGCAGCAGCGATTTGTTTTCTCATATAAAAATTTAGTATGTTTTGAATTTTCGAATTAACGGATTACGAATTGACGAATTCATAAATATTCAAATTCTTAATTCGATATGTCTATGTCTTTTACAACATTTCAAAGATAAACGCTAAAGCTGAAGTTTCTGCTTCAGTTATTGAATACCCTTTCATTATTTTCCAATTATTAATATCGGTGATTGCTTTTTCAAATACATATTTTGTTCCTGTAACACCCCAGCTAAAATTAGGGATGATGGTAGGTAATAATCCCGGCCCAAATACATTACAACTTATGCCAATTATAGTTCCTGTATTAATGGCTGCATTGATGGAAACACGAGAATAATCACCCATGATTAGTCCGCATTTTTGTCCCACTTTCTTATAGGCTTGTGAACCCATATCCCAAATATTGATATCACTTGCTGTATTTTTTATATTGCTATTAGTGGAACCTGCACCAAAATTACACCACTCACCCACAACCGAATCTCCCAAGTATCCATCATGCGCTTTATTGGAGAATCCCATCATCACTGTATTTTTTATTTCACCACCTCCCATACAATTAGGCCCTAAAGTGGTGGCCCCATAAATACGGCTATTCATTTTCAGTACTGAATTTTCGCCCAAAACAAAAGGTCCTCTAATAGCAGAACCTTCCATAACTTCAGCATTTTTGCCAATATAAATAGGCCCGGTGCTTGCATTTAAACTACAGTAAGCAAGCTTTGCACCTTGTTCAATAAAAATATGTTCCGTTTGAATTAAATGAACGGTATTTGAAACAGCTTGAGAAGTTCTACCTTCTGTAACCAATGAAAAATCGGCCCGAACCATTTCATCATTCCATTGCATCATTTGCCAGGGATGTTTTAATCTTCTTACTACATCTAATTGCTGAACATGCTTAAAATAGGTTATCGCTTTTTTCGGATCAAAATCATCATTTGCAATGGTAGTTTTACCTGCAATGAAACCTATCTCATCTGTAAGACAATAACCTGGTTGCAAAGAAAGAATTTGATTATAAAGAGGTTCATCCGGTAAGATGGAGGCATCAATCCAAAGGTGTTCATCAATACTGATTAATGGATACAAAGTTTGCAGTTCACTAGTAGTGTGCGTGAAAACCAATTGTTGCGTTTTCAATTCCCATCTTTCTCGAATGCTCAGTATCCCAAACCGCAAAGCAGAAACAGCTTTGTTATAGGTGAACGGGTAAAGACCCTTCCTATCATTATTATCAAATAGAATGATTGACATATGAGCAAAGTAAGTGAATATTTGAGACTATGGTTGATGGTCCATAGTCGATGGTCCATAGTTTATAGTAATAGTCGATGATTGATAGTTCGTGGTCTATAGACTATGGACTATTCATCTACTCACCTCTACATGACTAAAATTTGTTTCTTACCTTTCAGCCTCAAATCTTAAAAACGTTACAATATGAGTCTTGGTTACTTCTCTTATCCCATGCCGGCCAATGAAACTATTTTACAATATGCCCCTGGGAGTCCGGAGCGGGCTTCGCTTAAAAAAACAATAGCTGAATTAAAGAAAAAGCAAGTTGAAATACCTATGTATATTGGCGGAAAAGCTGTAAAAACAGGCAATAAAATTGCTATGCACCCCCCGCATGAAATCAATCATACATTGGGTTATTTTCATGCCGGAGAAGAAAAACATGTTACACAAGCTATAGAAGCAGCCTTAAAAGCCAAAGAGGCATGGTCAGCTATGAGCTGGGAAAACAGAGCTCATATTTTTTTAAAAGCAGCTGATTTGATGGCTACTAAATATCGGTTTCATATCAATGGAACAACGATGCTTTGTCAAAGTAAAAATGCTTACCAGGCAGAAATTGACAGTGCTTGTGAATTAATTGACTTTTTGCGTTTTAACGTACACTTCTTAAGCGAAATATATAAACAACAGCCCATTTCTGCTCCAGGCATGCATAACAGGATGGAATGGCGTCCTTTGGAGGGATTTGTGCTGGCCATTACTCCCTTCAATTTTACTGCCATTGCGGGCAATTTGCCTACTTCTGCAGCTATGTGTGGAAATACGGTGGTTTGGAAACCGGCTAATACGCAGGTATATTCTGCTCAAATGATTATGCATATATTAAAAGAAGCCGGACTGCCCGATGGTGTGATCAATTTAATTTATGTGGATGGCCCTACATTGGGAAAAGTATGTTTTGCACACAAAGATTTTGCAGGCGTACATTTTACAGGATCTACAGGTGTTTTTAATAATATGTGGAAAGTGATTGGCGAAAATGTATCTAAATACAGGTCATACCCTAGAATTGTAGGAGAAACAGGTGGAAAAGACTTTGTCATTGCCCATAAATCAGCAAATATTGATGCAGTAGTCACTGCCTTGGCACGTGGCGCATTTGAATACCAGGGGCAAAAATGTTCAGCTGCTTCAAGGGCTTATATTCCCAGCAATATGGCTGAAGAAGTAAAAACCAAGCTGGTGGCAGCCATTAAATCCATGAAAATGGGAACAGTAGAAGATTTCAGCAATTTTATTAATGCGGTAATAGACGAAAAGTCTTTCAACAGTATTACCAAATACATTGATAATGCCAAAAAAGACAAGAAAGCTAAAATATTGGTTGGTGGAAACTACAGCAAAACCAAAGGTTATTTCATAGAGCCCACTGTTATTGAAGCAAAAGACCCTAAATATGTAACCATGTGCGAAGAGATCTTTGGGCCGGTTTTAACTATACATATTTATAATGCCGACAAATTTGAAGAGACATTGAAACTGGTTGATACCACTTCATCCTACGCCTTAACAGGTGCCATTCTTTCGCAAGACAGGGCTGCTGTAGAATTAGCTACCGACAAACTTAGGAATGCAGCCGGCAATTTTTACATTAACGACAAACCCACCGGTGCAGTTGTTGGTCAACAACCTTTTGGTGGAGCGCGGGCTTCTGGCACCAATGATAAAGCCGGTAGTTTGATTAATTTATATAGATGGTTAAGTGCCAGAACGATCAAGGAAACATATAATTCGCCGGTAGATTATAGGTATGCATTTTTGAATGAAGCTTAAAAAAAAGTTTGGCGTTTGGTGTTTGGGGTTGTTACAGAAGTTTAACCCCAAACACCCAACTCCAAACTCCAAACTTTTACCCTATATTTGCCCCTCTAAATTTTAGATTAGTGCCTACTAAATTTTCAAAAGAAACTTACCTCTATTGGTACGAATTGATGCAGTTAATACGTCAGTTTGAGCTAAAGTCTGAAGAAATGTACAAAATGGCCGGTAAAATCCGTGGGTTTTACCATGCGTATATTGGTCAAGAAGCCATTGCGGCAGGTTGCATGACTGCTACAAGTCCCGATGATCCATTTATCACCTCCTATCGTGATCATGGTTTAGGATTGGCCAAAGGCATGTCGGCGAATTCATGTATGGCGGAATTATATGGAAAAGCCACGGGTTGTTCAAAAGGTAAAGGTGGAAGCATGCACTTTTTTAGCTTAGAACATCGTTTTTATGGTGGCCATGGCATTGTAGGTGCACAGATTGGAACCGGTGCCGGATTGGCTTTTGCAGAACAATACAAAGGTACTACGAATGTGGTTCTTTGCTTTTTTGGAGATGGCGCTGCTCGTCAGGGTATCTTACATGAAAGTTTTAACCTGGCAATGCTATGGAAATTGCCGGTTATTTTTATCTGCGAGAACAATCAATACGCGATGGGAACATCTGTTGAAAGAACCAGCAACGTGGTTGATATTTATAAACTAGCGGATGCATATGATATGCCTGCCGATAAGGTGGATGGGATGACCCCTGAGAATGTTCACGAAAGCATTGCCAGGGCAGTAAAAAGAGCAAGAGAAGGAGATGGACCTACCCTATTAGAATTAAAAACCTATCGATACAAAGGGCATTCCATATCAGATCCTCAAAAATACAGATCAAAGGAAGAAGTGGATGAGTATAAAGACCAGGATCCGATTAATAAAGTGCGTACCACTATTCTAACCAATGCTTACGCGAGTGAGGAAGATTTAAAAGCCATTGATGATCGCATTGCATTTGTTGTGGAAGAAAGTGTAAAATTTGCTGAAGAAAGCCCATGGCCGGATGATAATGAATTATTAAAAGATGTATATGTAGACCCTAATTATGTTTTTGAAGTTGATTAAATAACTATATCTAGAAAAAACAACCAATTAAAAAAGTAAATTTTAAAAAAAGAATATGAGTGAGAAGCACGAAGAAACAAATGAAACGATTGCGAAAATGCAAGGTTTTTGGGCAAGATTTCAGAAACCATTATTAATTGTTATTGCTATAGTGGTAGTTGGTGGTGGGGGTTGGTATGCTTACAATGAATATATATTAAAACCAAAAGAAGAGAAAGCGGCTGATTCGATATTTAAAGCGCAACAATATTTTAGCATGGACTCTTCCAATCTCGTATTAAATGGTGATGGCCAAAGTAGAGGTGTATTGTACATCATTAATAATTTTAGTGGCACCAAAGCTGCAAACCTATCACATTATTATGCAGGTGTGAGTTACTTAAAGTTGGGTGATTTTAATAACGCCGTAAAACACTTAAAAGATTTCTCAACAGATGCAAAACAAATACAATTATTGGCTTATGGCTGTTTGGGTGATGCTTATGCTGAACTGAACAAAAACGAAGATGCCGTAGAAAGCTATAAAAAAGCTGCAATTGCATTTGAAAAAGATGAAAACAATTCATCTGAATATTTATTTCGAGCAGCTTTGTTACAAGAGACCACCGGTAAAACCAAAGAAGCATTGGAGTTGTTTAAAGAATTGAAAACGAAATTTCCGCAAACAGAAAAAGGTTTTCAAGCAGATAAATATATCAATCGATTAAGTGTAGAAAAAAACTAGTCCCATTTTCATGGCTACAAATGGAAACATAGCTTTCAATAAAGGCATTCCTCTTATAAAGGATGCCTTTGTTGTTATTATAAAAACCGAATGGAATGCTCCGATTGTCAATAAACTTGAATCAGGCGCTAAAAAAGTACTAAAACAACAAGGAATAGAATGCAAAGTAATCACTGTTCCGGGTGCTTTTGAAATTCCATTCACAGTAAAAAACCATTATGCATACAGTGCTGTTTTGCCTGATGCTTATATTACATTAGGAACAATTATCAGGGGCGATACTCCACATTTCGAATATGTATGTAAAGCCATTACGGAAGGTGTTTTACAGCTTAACTTATCGTTAGATGTTCCTGTAATATTTGGCGTTTTAACTGTAGATAGCGAAATACAAGCAAAAGAAAGGATTGGCGGAAAACATGGACACAAAGGCGAAGAGGCTGCCATTACAGCAATTAAAATGATCGCCATCAATAGGAAAATAAAATAAACTTCATTATCATCATGAATGTACAGTTATTCATTCCATGCTTTGTAGATCAACTCTATCCGCAAGTGGCTTTTAATATGGTGAAAGTGTTGGAAAAAGCAGGATGTACGGTTACTTATAATACCAATCAAACTTGCTGTGGTCAACCTGCTTTCAATGCAGGCTTTTGGGGTGAAGCAAAAGAAGTATGTACAAAATTTATCAACGATTTTGAAGGAGCAGATTATATTGTGGCCCCTAGCGCCAGTTGTGTTGGTTTTGTAAGAAATTATTATAGTAAAATATTTGAAAATAGCGCTACGCCTACTATTGCAAATAAAACAGCCGATAGAATTTATGAGTTTTCTGAATTCTTAATAAAGGTTTTGCAAAAAGATGATTTTGGATCCACTTTTGTTGGCAAGGCAACTTACCATGATAGTTGTGCCGCTCTTCGTGAGTGTAAAATTAAAACAGAACCCCGTCAATTATTAAACAAAGTAAAAGGATTGGAATTGGTAGAAATGAATGACGTAGAAACCTGTTGTGGTTTTGGTGGAACTTTTGCCGTAAAATTCGAACCCATCAGTATCGCCATGGGAGATCAGAAAGTAAACAATGCGGTGGCAACAGAAGCCCAATATCTCATTAGTACAGACTTAAGTTGTCTCCTGCATATTGATGGGTGCAATAAACATAAAAATAGTGGCCTGACTGTTTTACATTTAGCAGATGTTTTGGCAAGTGGGTGGTGAGGTTGGATACTAATTATTAATTAGAAATTAGTAATTAGTAATTTCTAATATAACTATGTCTACATTCCTTACTCTTGTAATTACTAATTTCTAACTACTAATTACTAATTTCACCCTATGAACTATTGGTTAATTAAATCCGAACCTTCTGTATACAGCTGGGATCAATTTGTAAAAGATGGACAAACCTATTGGAATGGGGTTCGGAATTATGCAGCACGCAATAATTTACGGGCAATGAAAAAAGGAGATCTTGCTTTTTGGTATCATAGTAATGAAGGGATGGAAATAGTGGCTATTGCCAAAGTTGTAAAAGAATCTTACCAGGACCCCACTACAGAAGACCCCGCATGGTTGGTGGTCGATTTTAAGCCCTACAAAAAATTAAAAAAATCGGTAACACTTGCACTCATAAAAGCAGATAAGCGTTTAGCAAATATGGATTTGGTAAGATTAGGTAGGTTATCTGTTGGAGCTGTGAAGGAAGATGAATGGAATATTATTATGGAAATGTCCCAGAGGTAGGGACGCTTAATCATCTTTTTCTCACATCTAATGTGA
>JANOVY010000005.1:0-1904 GCA_031417635.1 Bacteroidota bacterium
CAATTCGAAAAAAGGCGTTTTCTGATCATCATCAACAGCCCAAAATGTTTCCTGATTATGATCGGTTATGTTTTTTGGTCCGAAGGAAGTAGTTTTTCCTCGCACATTGGATGCGGTTATTTTTGCACCCGAAGCAAGGTCTACTGCAAAAGTTTCATCCAGAATGCTTTTAAATTCTTGTAAAGAGGCTACATCATTCGATTCAAATAATCCATCCCGATTGGGAGGTATATTCAAAAGAAAAATCGCATTGCGCCCCACCGATTGATAATACAAATCAACCAATTGAGCAGGTGTTTTTACTTTCTCATTCTCTGCTGCATGAAAGAACCATCCCGGCCTGATAGACACATCACACTGCCCTACTACCCAGCTTTTTCCTTCTGGGTCGCCTTTGTTTAAGTAAGGACCCAAGCCGCTACCCCCAATGGTAACTTTTGCCGGGTTGAAAGTGCTCCAAAAAGTTTCTCCTGCGATTCCATTTTCATTACCAATCCAATGAATATCCGGACCCGCATCAGAAAATATTTTTGCCGCTGGTTGTAGTTTTCGAACGATGGCTTGAATGTCTGCCCAAGGATAATATGACTTACTGTCTATTGTTCGCTTTTCTTTGGCCCCACCGTAAAAACCATCTCCCCCATTGGCACCATCGAACCAGATCTCAGAGATCTCTCCATATTGGGTTAATAATTCATTCAACTGGTTCTTATAATAAGTGATATATTCGGGAAATGTATAACGTGCATGGTTTCTATCCCAAGGAGAAAGATATAAGCCGGGTTTAATGCCATACTTACGACAAGCATCAGTAAACTCTTTTACAATATCCCCCTTCCCATTTTTATAAGGGCTATTTTTTACAGAATGTTCTCCAAATTTTGTAGGCCATAAACAGAAACCATCGTGGTGCTTTGCTGTTAAGATCAGTTCTTTCAATCCACCGGCTTTGGCGGCTTTTATCCATTGTTCTACATCCAGCTTTTTGGGATCAAATAAAGAAGGGAGTTCATCGCCATAGCCCCATTCTTTATCAGTGAAAGTATTCATATTGAAATGAACGAATCCAACCAATTCCATTGCTTGGTATTCAATCATACTCTTTGAAGGGGAAATGGTATTGGGCTTAAAGGTTTTATTTTGCGCATTACTTATTGCAAGAGAAAATAAACCCAAGATTAAAATGAAATGTTTTTTATCTATTTTCATAAAAACTATTTTGTGTTACCTTTAAACTTAATCAATATAATTAGTATTGATAATTATAAATCTTCCTCATTCAGATTTGTTTGAGCCGGTTACTTCTTTTACACCCACTTTCTTTTTCCAGCCGGTATATTCATCCATCATTGACTTTAGACGCAAAGGGTCTTGCATGGCAAGATTATTTGTTTCAGTAGGATCCGAAGTAAGATTGTAAAGTTCCCAAGTTTTATCTTCTTTATCTTTTACCAGTTTCCAGTTTTCTTTTCGTATCGCTTGATTTCCTTCATGCTCCCAACAATATGTTTTGGGAGAAGATTTTTTACCATTCCATAAATAACTCAAACTTTTGCCGGGTAGTGAGACGGGTGTTACTCCAGCCAATTCTAAAGCGGTGGGTAAAAGATCAATCACATGTCCTATTCCATTTAAAAAATCAGTTCTAGGTGTAATCTTTGCCGGCCATTGTATGATACAAGGCGAGATAATGCCACCCTCATGCATAAAGTGTTTATATTTTCTGTAGGGAGTATTCGATACGTTTGCCCAAGGTTCATCATAGGTTGTGTAGGATCCCCTTGCACCAATTTTTACGGATGGATCATTAAAGTTTCGTGCGTCCGTATTTTCGGGAGAACTGCCATTATCAGAGAGAAAAATGATAAGGGTATTTTCATATTGTCCATTCGCTTGTAAAGTAC
>JANOVY010000006.1:0-4988 GCA_031417635.1 Bacteroidota bacterium
ATGATTGTCTTTTTCATTTGTTTTAATTTTTATTTCCAAAAGATGTTAAAGCTTTTATTAAACCTAACATGCAAAATGGAAAGTGATGATAAATAAATAGAAAATGGTTGTTTGAATTGATCAGACTTGTTAAATGTTGTCTGATAAAAAAATTATATTCTGTATATACAATAAAGAATCTGCCTAGAGGGAAGATAGCCGGGTGGGGGATTTATATACTTAGTTGTATCCTCAAAAGATTGTAATAGAGGGCTTTGGGTAAAATTTGGAAAATAGGATAGTATCGGTGATAACGGAATATATAAATTAGTGACTTCTTTGTTATTATCTTTTTGATCAATCTTTAACTGAAGCGTAACTACTTTATTGTTGCAACATGTTTTTTTTGATTTTCCTATACAAGTATTTTCATTTGTGTTTGAAAAAAAAGAGACTGATTTAAGTTTTCCGCAGCAATAAAAGTAATTAAGACTTACGCCAAAGGAGGCAACACTGTAAGAGAAAAGAATGCATATCAATAATACCTTAGTCACGTAACAAAGTTACTAAGATTATTTGATTGGATTGAATATTTTGGAAAAGTGATTTTGCTGTTGCGATTGGAGTTGTGAAAAAAGGGAAACTCCGTAAATCTGCAAATACTTGTAAAATTGTAGTGCTAATTTAAGCAATGTATAAATAGTTATTTATCTGTAAGTTGTAGATAAATTAACCCAACCCCTGCTGTAGACATTATTACGAAAGCCATTATACCTAGAACATTGGCACTACGACTATTTGTATATTCCCCCATCACCTTTTTATTATTAGAAATATGTAAAATGATTGCTATTAAAACTGGTGCCGTTAAACCATATAAAATAGCAGCATATAGTAAAGCTTTAATGGGTGAAATGCCAACATAATTTAATGATAATCCTAGGATAAGTGAAAGGGCAATTACTAAATAAAATGCTTTGGCTTCATGAAACTTCTTGTTCAAGCCTTGCTCCCATCCAAAAGTTTCTGTAATAATATAGGATAATGAACCACTCAACACAGGAATGGCTAATAAACCCGTTCCAATTACACCAACGGCAAATAGAAGATAGGCAAAATCACCTGCTAAGGGTTTTAATGCCCTGGCTGCTTGTTCAACTGTATCTATTTGGTGAATACCTGCATTAAATAAAACAGTTCCGGTTGTTAAAATAATAAAAAACATGACGATGCCGGAAAATGACATTCCAAAATCAACATCTTGTTTCATGTCATGGATGATTTTTTTATTCACAACTAAATGCTTTTTTCGGTTTTTCATTTCTTCAACTTCCATGGAAGCCTGCCAAAAGAAAAGATAGGGTGAAATGGTAGTGCCTAGAATGCCTACCAACATACTGAAAAATGCTTTATTAAATTGAAGAGTGGGAATGCAGGTTGCTTTTATAACAGCCAGCCAATCTTGATGATATAAAAATGGGACAATTAAATAAACTAATAAAACAATACAAAGGTATTTAAGGATGGAAGCAATTTTTTGATAGGGTAAAGAAACAATCAATATTAAAAGAAGAATAGTAAAAACAACACTAAAATAATTTCCATCAATAGAGGGAAATAGCAAATTTCCTACAGCACCCATTCCTGAAATGTCGGCTCCAATATTTAAAATAATGGCCGGAAAACTAAATAGCAACATAACATATAGCACCGGCCTTGGATAATTCTTTTTTAAAGTTCCTGTCAATCCTTGTGCAGTTACAAGCCCAATTTTGGCACACATTTTTTGAATGGAAGCCATCAGCGGAAACGCAATTAGCGATGTCCAGAGCGTAGATAATCCATATGCAGCACCCGCTTGTGAATATGTGGCTATTCCTGAGGGATCATCATCACTTGCACCGCTAATTAATCCGGGTCCTAGCATTTTCCAAAAACGGACAAACCTATTGGGTTTTATTTTTGACTGACTCATTTTTATAGACTTTGCAAAATGATATTCAATACCAATTACAAAGGTAAGATAACTTAAGGGGGATAGCTAACTAACCGTTTATACGATTGTTGTAGGTATTAAATGATGTTCAAGACTTTCTTTTATGATCTGTAATGGGGAGGCCAATGCATTGATGTATTGAAAATTTCCCTCTCGATTGTTATTGATGGAGAGTTGAATTGGACAAGCTTCGCTCTGTATGGCATTTACATAAAACTTTCCCGTTTCATTATTATAATAAACATAGGGAGCTCCCGATGAACCAAATCTAAAATATCCTTTAATTAAATAGCGGGTCCCTTCAAAAGTATAATTGCCCCCAATTCTATCTGCAAATGTGGCATGATGATCTAAGTATCCTTCTATGGTTGCTTTATTTAGTAAACGGCCCAAGAAACCGCCGGGCGAGCTTTGTAGGCAATAAAAATTTGTTTGAATATCATCCAAAACGCTATAATCAACATTTATTGACGGTATTTGATTAATGATATTGGTGTGCGTATTCACCATTTTGTATAAGGCAATGTCTTCACTATAATAGGCCTCAACAAGTTCGGTTTCTATTAAAAAAGTATGTCTATTTAGTGTTGGTTCATGAAAAAAGTGTGTATCAGAAAAATAAGTGGTTAATTCTGGGCTATTGTAAAATTGGTTATTTGTAAATTGTATGATTAAATAAGGAGCACAAACCTTTTTTTTTGTTAATGTTACCCAACGTGTATCAAAATTGATGGATTTTAAGATATCGGTTATCATATTAATATCTCCCGGATCTACAATAGATAAATATCTTTTTTTGGTTGTATCATCAAAGGGATAACACTTATTAAAAAGAGTCAATTGATCAGCCGTTAAAAATGGCAAAATCTCATTGTTAAACAGTGCCTCATCAAATGATTTGATCATTTTGCACTCCATTTTTATATTATGCGCAACAGACAAAATATACCCATTGCCAATATGGAAAGCCGAAATATTATTATCGAAATTTCTCCGCTTGGGTTCGTTAAAATTAAACAACCACATTAACCTAAATAGCGGAGAGGTTTGTTCGTTGATAAGGGCAAGTTTCTTTTCTGTCATTTTCATATTTGAGAAAGTAATGAATGAAACCCTGTGATTAATAATGAATTATTGAACTTTTCTATTTGAACATGAATAAGTTTATTCTATCCCTTGACGAATAATTTTTACTGGAGCCAGCACACCTTTTTCGTTTTCAAGGTGTAATTGATTCGTATCAAGCCCATCTAAAATAATAACCGCATGGAGAGATGAAAATTTTCTAGGATCTTGTTGCCAAGACCAAACCAATTTTCCATTTGGGGCATATTCTAATAATTGTGTGCCGATTGCACCATGGCCGGGACCATGCCCTTCCCAATTAATCACTACATAGTTTCCGTTTGATAAAACTTGTAAGCCGGCATAGAAATTAGGTTTTACTTCTACAGGGCCGGTGATGTTATTAATAAAACTTCCATCGGCTGCAAAAAGCTGAAGATTGGCCGCATAACCGGTGCTAACAAGTGTTTGGCCATTAGCCAGTCGAATAGCCTGCCAGGCATGTGGTTTTTCTTTGCCGGTAATTTTAGCTTGCCAGAGAATATCTCCTTTTGTATTTCCTTCAATAACTATTTCATCTGCGGTTATTAAGAAATTACCGGATGCGGTTTCTCGTAATAGCCTAGCATAATGATAGCCGGGATAAACAATGATGCGTTGAATATTTGTATTTGCATTGATTTCAACCAATACAATTCCTTTTTTTTCCTGCCAATTCACACCCAATAACATTGTATTGCCATTCTGTAATCTTCTTGCAGAAATGGTACCCGGAAAAGAAGTGACTTCGTATATTTTTTTGCCTGTGCTGATCTCATGTTCTTCATATCCGCTGTCTGTAACTATTAAGACGATGCCTTTGCCTACCAATTGTATATCACGACCGGTAGGTATGGGCACGAACCAATTGTTTGCAGGCTTTGCCAAGTCAATATAACTTAATTGCGAGAGGCCCTCATCGCGTAATAAAAAATGCCTATTATTATCCGGCACGGGCTGACTAAAAATTTGTGTTATGAGGCATATGGCTGTAAACAATAATGTGCCTCTCTTTTTATCTTCTCCAATTCTATGTATGTTCAATTGTTCCATCATTCCTTCATTGTAATTGTTTTTCGAATCACTTTTATGTGGAGGCATTCAACCCCCAGCTTTACCCTCACTGTTCTCATGTTCTCTGTAGTGAAGAACGTTAATTCACCGCAGAGAACATGAGAAGTAGAGGAATCGCTGAGTGGTTTTTTATTTTGCGAGGTTAATTATTTTCGCATTCTTCTGTGCTTTCAAAGCGAGCTCGGTGGCTAAAAAACAATGCGCCTGAGGCATAGCAGTTTCTGTTCGGTTAACAATATCGTTTACAAACAATTCGCCAAACGGAAGCGGTTCTTTGCTGCAATCTATATAACGTGTTTCTTTTTGGTCAACCAAATACAAATGGTTACCGCCGCTATGGCCTGAAGCAATGTCTACATTTTTACGGATCTCAATAAATCCATCTGTTCCTAAAATGGTTAATCTGCCATCACCCCAAGAAGCCAATCCATCGGGTGTAAACCAATCTACTCTTATATAACCCATCCCACCATTACCACTCAACATTACATCTCCAAAATCTTCAAAATTTGGATACTGTGGATAATTGGTATTGCCTATTTGAGAAGCAACTACTTCAGCTTTGGTGGTACCCGTAAAAAATAAATACTGGTCAAATTGATGCGAACCAATATCGGTAATAATACCACCATATCTTTTTTTATCAAAGAACCATTCGGGCCTTGATTTGGGCGTCATGCGATGAGGTCCCAGCCCAATGGTTTGTATTACTTTTCCGATGGCACCGGCTTTAATTAATTCACCCGCTTTAACGGTAGCACGGTTTTCAAATCTTTCACTAAACATGATGGAATAAATGCGTTTGGTTTCTTTTTGAACCTTACGGGCTTCTGCC
>JANOVY010000007.1:0-21935 GCA_031417635.1 Bacteroidota bacterium
AGAAAAGCCCATCTATTCTTTTTGCTAACTGATGGTCTTTTTCTGTTACAATTTCTCCTGCATCGTGTGTATGTAACCAAATCTCAACTGTGTTCCACACATTGGTCCATAAAGGATGGTGATCCATTTTTTCTGCTTCAATAGCAACCCTTGTCATAAAAGCAAAAGCTTCAGAAAAATTCTTGAACACAAATTTTTGGTAAAGTGTATTGTCTTTTTCTATCCACATGATTAATTAATATTAAATTTTAAAAATAAGTCTCTATAAGGTCGGGATGAAATTAATTTATTACATTAATATATCATCAAGAAATTAACACTCAAATAAAACAAACACTCACGACTGACTTCTTACGACTGACGATTATCCTAAAACACCATATTCCCTTTATTCTTTATCTGTTCATTTGTTAATTCTGCAACCAATTGCACACCACTCATGCTTTTTACGGCTTGTTTTATCCAATTACATTTATCATCATCTACAAAGTCGTCTTTCATCAGCCATAAAAAATCCATGTGTTTAAATTCAGGCAATAGATATTCCCCATCGAATTGGTTGTGGTATAAATAATGCATTAGCACACTATTGGGTTCAGGGGTTTGATATACCGAAAAGTAATAAGTACGTTCTTTTTTTCGTAACTGAATTTCGATATCCGAATTTAATCTAAAATGATACCCAAGTTGATTATTCAATTGTAAACAAAACTGGTAGTTTTTTAAAGAGGCGGTAATACCCAATAAGCGTGTGCCTTCAAAGAAGTCATCGTTTAGTTCATCAACGTTTAGGCGTAACTTCATGGCGGGCTGTAGTTTTATTTTTGCGGATAGTGCTCGTGAATCGTGAGTAGTTTTTTCTACAAATACTCACGATTCACGTCTCACGTTTCACGATTGATCTCTAACGTTGTTTAAAAAACGACCTCAAAAACCTTCTCTTCCGTTCCTCTTTTAATCCGCAGCTGCGTTTTCATTCCTTTATCAAATTTACTGATTATCTCCATGTAACTTTTTACATCTACAAACTTGAATTCACTCAATTGCAATAATATATCCCCTGCTTGTAAACCAATCTTTTCTGCCAGCTTTCCCGGGCTAACACCATCAATTCGCATTCCTGTTCCACTGTAACCATAATCAGGTATCACACCGAGGGTTACTTTTAATTTCATATTACGACCCGTTTGTGCATCATTTGTTTTTGTGAAAGCCAACTTTCCTTTGGCATCGGTTGTTTGAATTACTTGGTATACCATTTTTACGATATCTTTTTCACCGTCATAATTTATTTTATTCCAGTCATCGGTTGCTTTGTGATAATCCATGTGACTTCCCGTAAATAAAAATAAAACAGGGATATTCTTTCTATAAAAACTGGCATGATCGCTTGGCCCACTACCACTACTATCGAATTTAAAAATCAGGTTGTTTTTTTGTACTGCAAAAACCTCACCCCAAACCGGAGAAGTACCATATCCACCTATCGTAAGTTTATGCGAAGTGTCGTATCGTCCAACCATATCCATATTAATCATATAATTCGGTGTAATATTAATCGTAGGGTTTTCTAACCAATATTTACTCCCAAATAATCCCAGTTCCTCTCCGGAGAAATTTAATATGAGGTAATTATTATTAGCAGGGGCACTTTTTTTCAACAAACGTGTCAGTTCAATCAAAGCAGCAGTACCGCTGGCATTGTCATCGGCACCGTTGTGAATAATGTGACCGGTATCCAACGCATTTTTGTCTTCATTATATCCTAGGTGATCATAATGGGCACCTAAAATAACTGTATTGGCTGCATTATTATTGATAAAACCGGCTATGTTTTTTGCTGTTCTTATTTTATCAGAGAAGCTAATATGTAATTCAATATCAATAGTTGCGGCATGATCTGAAAAATATTTGTTATGTCCCTCTTTCGTCAAATAAATAACCGGAATTTTTGATTTATCAGATTTATCATTTTTATTAAACTGTACATTGTCTACATTGGATGAGGTGTTAAAAATAAATAAGGCAGTTGCGCCTTTTGCAGCAACAGCAGCAACTTCTTTTTTAATTGCTTCTTCTATATCAAAATGGGGGTTGGTTTTGTTTTCCTCCAACATTTCTTTCAAGTCTTTAAACCAAGGTTGTTTGGATTCACTCAAAGCCATGGCGGGAGTTCCTTTTACTGCATTGGTTGCGCTAAAAGCCAAAGGGATATAATCTCCTATTGGCAAAAGTATCTTACCATCAACTTTTACAAATGTTGCGGGATCTATTTGTCTGCCTTCATTAATTTCAAATGCTTGAATATATCCTTTGGTACCTTTGGGTTCGAGACCCATTTGTTTGTATTGCTCTATAATATACTGCATGGCAAGATCTTCCCCGCGGGTTCCTGCTCGTCTTCCCTCTAATTTATCATCGGCCAGGTATTGAATATGTTTATTGAGACCTGCCACCAATTCTGCATTCGCTTTTTCTTCGGCTATTCTTTTTTTCTTTTTGCTTTGTGAAAAACCTAGAATGGGTATTAAAAGTAAAATGAGCAGGGCCTTTTTCATAGAATGAGTACATTTGTGGCTGCAAAAATAAGGTGTGTAGCATAGTATATCGTTAACCAAGAATAAAATCCTAAAGATTCTGTTCCCAATCTCGTAACTCTCCCCCTTTCTTTGCCACTACTTTTGCAATCAACATGCTCATTTGACAAAACCCGAATTATATATTGCTTTAGTAGGCAACCCCAATAGCGGCAAGACCTCTTTGTTTAATTCCCTTACGGGGCTTAATCAGAAAGTGGGCAATTTTCCGGGTGTTACGGTTGACAAAAAAATTGGCCATACAAACCTCGATGGGGCAACAAATGCCAAATTGATTGACTTGCCGGGAACTTACAGTCTTTACCCCCGCCGTGCAGATGAATGGGTTGCGTATAAAGTATTGATGGGGGCAGATACCGATATAAAAGCAGACTTGGTATTATTGGTGGCCGATGCCAGTAACCTGAAAAGAAACCTGTTATTCTGCAGCCAGATTCTTGATTTGAAAATACCCGTGGTCATTGCGCTAACCATGAATGATATTGCGGCTAAAAAAGACATAGAAATTGATATTAAAAGCTTGGAATCAGAATTGGGCATTCCGATTGTTGCTGTAAATCCAAGGAAAAATAAGGGGCTGACCGACTTAAAAAAAGTGTTGGTTAATACAGTAAAAACTAAATCAAAAAGCCAATTAAGTGATTTTATCAATATCAAAAAACTTGCCCCAAATGGGATTGAGGCAGTGCAAAGAATATTTCCACAATTGAGCGATTATGCCTCTGTACATTATTTGATTAATCACGAACATTTTCCTTTACCAAACCAAGTTCAAAAGGAAATAGAACAAATTGAGATTGATACAAAATTCAATCCTACCAAGACCCAAGCAGAAGAGATTGTACAACGGTATGCACAAATTCGGCAGATCATGAAGAAGCATGTGGTGGAGCCGGGACCTTTAGAAAAAAAATTATTTACTGATAAGTTAGACAATTTATTGCTACATAGGGTTTGGGGGAACCTTATTTTATTGTCGGTTCTTTTTTTACTCTTTCAGAGTATTTTTTGGCTGGCCAGTTTTCCGATGGATGGGATTGAATGGAGTTTTACCAAAGCCGCCGCCTTTCTTCATCAAAATTTACCGGAAGCTTGGTGGAGTGATTTATTGATTAATGGAATTGTGGCCGGCCTTAGTGGGATTTTGGTTTTTATTCCACAAATCATGATTTTATTTGGCCTCATTACCATGTTGGAAGATACCGGTTATATGGCACGCATTAGCTTCTTAACAGATAGGATGATGCGTAGAGTGGGTCTGAACGGAAAAAGCGTAATGCCGATGATTAGTGCTTTTGCTTGTGCCGTACCGGCCATCATGAGTGCAAGAAATATTGAGAATAAAAAAGAGAGATTACTCACCATTCTGGTTACTCCATTAATGAGTTGTAGTGCCCGTTTACCTGTGTATACGATTCTTATATCGTTGGTGATCAATGAAAAATATTATTTTGGATTTTTAAGCTTACAAGGGTTGGTAATGATGGGCCTTTATTTTTTAGGAACCTTTATGGCACTATTGGTCAGTTTTGTATTGAAATGGTTTATCAAAATAAAAGAAAAAAGCTTTTTTATTCTTGAATTACCCGATTATAGAGCTCCTCGTTGGAAAAATGTAGGTATTACCATGGTTGGGAAAGCTAAAATATTTGTTACCGACGCTGGGAAAATTATCATGATCATTAGCTTGTTGCTTTGGTTTTTAAGTTCTTATGGGCCGGGAGACAAAATGCAAAATGTAACGGACAAATATTCAGTACTTGTACAACAATTGCCGCAGCAAAAAGATTCTTTATTAAAACAACGTTCTACTGAAAAACTACAAAATTCTTATGCAGGTGTATTGGGTCAATTTATTGAACCGGCTATTAAACCTTTGGGGTATGATTGGAAAATTGGGATTGCATTAATTACTTCATTCGCTGCAAGAGAAGTATTTGTAGGTACAATGGCCACATTGTATAGTGTTGAAGCAACAGATGATACCTCTCTTCGAGAAAAGATGCAGACTGCTACACACAAAGATGGAACAAAAATTTATACCCTGCCTGCTGCATTCTCACTCATGATTTTTTATGTATTGGCTATGCAATGCATGAGTACACTGGCAGTTGTTAAACGAGAAACAAAATCCTGGAAATGGCCCATGTTTCAATTTGCATATATGACAGCGTTGGCGTACTTATTGAGTTTGTTAGTCTACCAAATATTTTCGTGAGGCGTAAATCGTGAATCGTGAAAGGAAAGACTTGAAGGCATAAAGTTTTCACTTTTCCTCCATCAACGAGCTATCCTTAGTGTCTTTCATAAAAATATAAACAAGCAAGGAAATAAAAATGCATCCAGCGGTATACCAATAATAGTAGGTCTCATGGCCCATATTCTTGAACCACAATGCAAAATATTCTGCAGTTCCCCCAAAGATGGCCACAGTTATCGAATAAGGAAAACCTACACCCAGTGCCCGAATTTTTGCCGGGAACAATTCAGCCTTTACAACAGCATTAATGGAAGTATATCCACTTACGATTACCAAAGCGGTCATCATTAAAATAAAAATTGATAACAGATTTGTTGCATTACTTAAACTTGTTAAAATGGGAACCGTAAAAAGGGTGCCCATTACACCAAACCCAATTAACAAAGGCTTTCTGCCTATTCTGTCTGATAAAAGACCAAACAATGGCTGAATAGCAGCATAGATAAATAATGAAATAAAAGAAAGTTGCGTGGATTGTGCTTTAGATAAATGAACGGTATTTACCAAAAATTTTTGCATGTAAGTTGTATATGTATAAAAGGCAATGGTACCACCAATGGTGAGCCCTACAACTGTAGCCACGGCTCTTGGATGTTTTAGTAATTCTTTTATGGTACCGGTTTTTGAACTTAAGTGGTCTCTATTCTTTGTAAAGGCTTCTGTTTCATCCATGTTCTTCCTTAAATAAAAGGCTACCAGGGAAAGTACAGCACCGATAAAAAAAGGTATGCGCCAACCCCAGCTTTGCATTTCTTCTATTGAAAGTAGCATTTGAAGAATTAATTGTATACCCACTGCTATGAGTTGTCCACCAATTAATGTCACATATTGAAAACTAGAATAAAAGCCCCTTTTACCACTCATAGCCATTTCACTTAGGTAAGTAGCGGCTGTACCATATTCACCACCAACACTTAATCCTTGTAATAATCTTGCCAACAATAATAAGATCGGTGCTAGGATGCCAATACTTTTATAAGAGGGTGTAACCGCAATCATGAAAGACCCGAACGACATGATTAAAACTGAAATTGTCATTGCCCATTTTCTGCCTTTTCTATCGGCTAAGCTACCAAATAGCCAACCACCGATTGGTCTCATGAGGAAACCAACTGCAAAAATACCGGCTGTATTTAATAAGTTGGCTGTGGCATCTTTTCCCGGGAAAAATACCGGTGCAAAATATAATGAAAAAGCGGCATAGGCATACCAATCATACCACTCTACCAAGTTGCCAACAGAACCACTAACAATTGCTTTAAGTTGATTTGACATGTTTATTCTTGCAAAAAATTAGGAATTGGTTTTGCCTGATGCATTTGAGTAAAAATCTTAAAGTTAACAATCATTGCTTTTACAACCATCGGGAAGGTAAGTTTGGTATAGATAAATATGTGTTGAAACAGAAAGCTATGATGAAAATAGACATAGAAAAGGTTCAAAAGGGAAGAAAAATGCAAATTTATTTATACAAATATCGTACTGATGGCATTTTCCCCATATGATCCTATGGGAAAAATACCCTTTTCTATCTTAATTTTTTATGTAATATTTGGAAATCCTATTAATTAACTAAAACATCAATTATGGCCGGAAAATGCAAAATGGAGTTCTATTTTAAAAGAGAAGACCTTCTGAAACTAATCAAAAAAAACCCTACAGCGAAAGGGGTTATTATTTCGCAAGAGATTGTACCCCGTAAAGGTGCTGATGGTAAATTTTCTAGCACTGTTTACATTAGAGCGCGAACCACAAACCAAAAGGAAACAACCATTTCGGCAAAGGCAAAAAGTGCTGCAGTTGCGGGTCCGGATGAGGTAGATGGTTGCCCTTACCCTCCCGGCTGTACCGAATAAACTTGAAATAAAATTTCAAATCTTTCTTTTATAATGGATCATTTTTATTATTTTGTTTTTGAAAAATCTACTTTTACTTTTTAATAATTTAGATACAGTAGCTCCTTTGATAGCTTTATTGTTTTTCATTAAACCATTTAAAAGATTATCAAAAGAGCTGCTGTATATTTTTGGATTTATTTCCATACAATTACTTTGCAATGTAATTGCCTCGATCCTTGAGTTTTTAAAACTTCCAAACTATTCTGTATATGTTATCAATATTATTCTTTCTTATGCCATACTATCCTGGTTTTTTTATAAGACAATAGCTGATCGATTTATTAATATATTGATTAGTGTTGCATCATTGTTATTTTGCATTTGTATTATTGTTTCTATTTCAAATGGTGATGGTATTGAAACCTATAACAGCATTGTTTCTGCATTTGCCAGTTTTATGATTACCGCATATTGTTTAATCTTTTTTTATAAAAAACTTGTGTTGGCAAGTGCAATTACGGGTTTAACGGAGAATGCAATTTTTTGGATTGTTGTGGGTCTATTTACATACTACACAGGAAGTTTCTTTATTTTCATATCTTACAAGTATTTAATTGTACAGGATTCAGGTGTGATAGGTATTTTATGGCGTTTCCATAATGTATTACTGTCTATTTTCTGTGGTTACACGATATATGGCATAGCATGGAAAAATTATCGCAGAATATAAGTATTATTCTTGGGGCTTCAATTTTGTTGTTGCTGATTACTTTGTTTATTGTAATGATGATTTTGGCCTATCTAAAAAGAGACATTAAACACCTAAAGGAGAAAGAGACCATGGCTGCAGATTTCGAAACCCATATATTACAGTCTCAATTAGAAACCCAGGAAGAAACACTCAGTCAACTTGGAGAAGAATTACACGACAATGTTGGACAATTGTTAAATAGCACCAAACTGCTGATAGGTGTGGCAGAGAGAAGTATTGTAAATCCACCGGAAACCCTACTAATGGCTAATGAAACCTTGGCCAAAGCCATTCAGGAACTCCGGTCACTTTCAAAATCATTAAATAAAGAGTGGTTACAACAGTTTAACTTTATAGAAAATCTGCAAGGTGAAATAGATCGTATTAATTTAACACAGACTTTACTACTGCATCTCGAAAGCCCAGAAACATTACCCCTCCAAGCAGGTCAGCAAATAATACTATTCAGAATTGTACAGGAAACAATTCAAAATGCCATCAAACATGCCAGTGCTGCCAATATTTACATTACCATAATAAAAACGGACGCTTTACTAAATATCAAAATTACAGATGATGGGTCTGGATTTGCAGAAGTGGGAAGTCTAAATGGGGTGGGACTATTAAACATTAAACATCGGACGCATTTGTTAGGTGGAACGGTAGAATGGAAAACATCAAAAGGGAATGGTACCATTGTATTTATTCAAATTCCCGTAAATCAACTTGAAACATGAAAATATCTATTGGTATCGTAGATGACCATCTATTATTTTTAAAATCTATGAGTTTGATGCTCAAAAGTTTTAACGATTACGATGTATTGATTGAAGCTCAGAATGGCAAAGATTTACAGGATAAATTAAAGCAAAAAGGTGAAGTACCGTCGATTATGTTGATAGATGTTAACATGCCTGTGATGAATGGACTGGAGACGGCAAAATGGCTGTCAAAAAAATTTCCCGAAATGAAATTGGTTGCACTTTCAATGAACGATAATGATCAAGTTATTATTGATATGATCAAAGCCGGTTGCTGTGCCTATTTATTGAAGGAAACCCATCCGGATGAGTTTGAAAAAGCATTATTGGAAATTAATTCGAAAGGCTTTTACAATGCCGATGCAAGTAATATAAATTTTCGAAGACAATTGTCACAAGAAAAACATGACATACAAATCAATGAACGTGAAATTGCGTTTTTACATCTAGCCTGTTCTGATAAAACCTATAAAGAAATTGCTTCTCTCATGAACCTAAGCGAAAGAACAATTGATGGATATAGAGAGGCTTTATTTGCGAAGTTGAAAGTTCAAAGTAGAGTAGGGCTTGCTTTGGAAGCCATCCGAAAAGGGTATGTGGATTTGTAAAAAACGCTTTCTTGCATTAAAACGCTGTAAAATTTAATGAAGCTCCCTATCTACTTTTCAATAATTTTTTATTGTAATATTCCCATAATAATTTTGAAAGAGCTCGTGTAAGTACCCAAGCTTCATTGTTTTTCCCCCAACCAATGTCTTTATTATTTTTTGTACAAATGCAAAATAGGTAGTTGCACTTTTTCCCGTTTACATATAGAACTTCATTTCTACTGGCATCAACAGCCCCGGATTTGCTGGCAATAAAAACATCAGGTGGAATTTGAGAAATGGCTTCTTCGTCCCAATAATTCCTACTCATCAAGCGTAACATTTTTTCACTTATTTCAGTTGTGACTACTTGCTTGTTTACAATTTTTTCAACCAACGTTAACATCTCTTTTGGTGTAGTTTGACCCCACCCAAATTTTCGCTTGTTCATTTCTCTACCCGGGGTTCTGCTATTAACCTTTGTTTCTTTCAATCCCAAACTGTCTAAAATTTCGTTAATGCGGGTACCCGAACCCGCCAGACTTTGTAACCAAAGACTAGCTGTATTATCACTGGTGGTTAACATTAACATAATGACCTTACTTAATTCAATTTTTTCATTGTTTTTAAATGAGCCAAGAATGTCTTCACCTTCATATAAAAGAGAGTCTTTGTATTGCAATAGTTCATGATACCCCAATTCTTTATTGTTAATTTTCTCCATAATACCCAGTAATATGGGAAGTTTTACCAAACTGGCAGTTGGAAAAATACTATCTGAATTTATTGCAATAAACTTATTTTTTTTTAAGTCATGCACATAAATACCAATATCTCCCTGAAAATCTTGTAGTAAAGCAACTACCTGTTTTTGTAAACGCGTATCCGGTTTTTGGGCTTTAGAATTCGTAATAATTGAAATCAATAAGAAAAGAATGACAATTTTTTTCATAAATACATAAGATTTAGGAAAGATAAATAATAGTCATGCCCTAACCAAAATTGGAAAATCGTTACTGCCTTTTAAAAAAGCCAAACATAAAAATGATATTCACAACCTATAACATATTATTTAGGCATTCTTTTCCTTAATTTAGCAACCTATAGCCTGGCATGCAATGATTTAGCAACAAAATCAGTTCGGCTTACAATCCTATGCGTAAAGTAATCCACTCATATCGTATTGCGCCTTTCTATTTTTTACTATTGTCTTTACTATTTATTTCTTGTACCCAAAACAAAACATCAGAAAATATTCCCAAAGCTGTAAAAGGCATTATTGATTTAAGGCAAACAGACCTAAGCCAACAAATCATTC
This sequence comes from Bacteroidota bacterium, assembly GCA_031417635.1. GTDB lineage: Bacteria > Bacteroidota > Bacteroidia > Chitinophagales > Chitinophagaceae > Sediminibacterium. Next base: position 10,113 of record JANOVY010000007.1, read on the forward strand.
CTCTTAAAGGTGAATGGGCATTTTATTGGAAACAATTGCTTACTCCAAAAGACACGCCGGTGTACAATTCAAATTTTGTACACTTTCCACAACTTTGGGAAAAGACGTATATTAATGGAAGAGCACTCAACTCCGAAGGTTATGCTTCATATTCATTAACTGTATTACTTCCTAAACACAACAAGTCACTCGCATTATCTGTACCCGATACCTATTCCTCTTACCGTTTATTTTTGAATGGGGTTGAATTTTGTAATAACGGAAGTCCGGATACAACAGAAAAAACAACTGTTTCAAAGTGGATTGAGAAAACTGTTCAAATTAACAATTCCGACGACACTTTACAATTGCTATTACAAGTTGCTAATTTTTGGCATTCAAAAGGAGGCCCTTATAAGGATATTATCATAGGAGATAAAGAGAATTTATTTTTAGAAAAAGAAAAAGATTCAGCTTTTGATTTATTGCTAACCGGTGCTATGTTGATGGGTGGTTTGTTCTTTTTTGGCTTATTTCTATTTGGAAAGCATGACAAAGCCATGTTATATTTTGCTTTATTTTCTATTGTATATAGTTATCGAATTGCGGGATCACGTTCATATGTATTGCATACGATCTATCCGGATTTTCCTTGGAACATTGCAATTCATTTAGAGTATATAACATTATTTATTAGTGTTGCTTTCTTTATTTTATATACCAAACATCTATATCCGGAGGATATTAATAAAAAAATCATTCAATCTTGTGTTGGAGTTTGTTTGGCTTTATCAGGTATCGTTATTGTATTCCCCCCTTTCATTTTTACACAAACCATCAATCCTTTTTTAATTTTGATGTTTGCAATAACTTTTTATTTTTTTTATATTTATTGGAAAGCGTATCAAAAGAAAAGACTTGCTGCAGGGTATGCTATTATTAGCACAGCAGTTGTTTTTATAGTCATCATCACCATTAATTTACAATACTTCCAAATTGTTGCTCCGCAAAAAGCAATTCTCTTTGCCGGTTATATTGGTTTCTTTTTTCTGCAATCATTAATTCTTTCTTTTCGTTTTGCTTCTGCTTTGAAGTTGGCTAAAATTGAGGCCGAACAAGGATTGATTGCTAAAAATGAATTTCTGTCAACGATGTCCCATGAAATTCGCACCCCTTTAAATTCAATTTTGGGAATGACGCACATCATATTACGCGACAACCCCAGAACCGAGCAGAAAGAACAACTAAATGTGTTGCTTTTTTCTGCTAATAACCTTTTAGCCATTGTTAATGATATACTTGATTATAATAAAATTGAAGCAGGCAAAATTACTTTCGAAACAATAGAATGGGACCTAAAAAATGTTGTTAAAAACATTCTTTCAGGTTTAAAAAATTCTGCTGATGACAAAGGAATAGAACTCAGGTTAGATATTGATCCTGCATTGCAAACTAAAATTATTGGAGACCCTACTCGAGTAGGACAAGTAATCACAAACCTTGTAAACAATGCGATTAAGTTTACTAAAAAAGGGTATGTTTTATTAGATGTAAAAGTAATTAGCCAGAACGATTCAACTATTTCATTAACTATTCGAGTAGAGGATACAGGCATAGGGATCGCCCAGGAAAAACAGAAAGTAATTTTTGATCAATTTACCCAAGCAGATACTACTACCTCCAGAAACTTTGGCGGCACAGGATTGGGCTTGGCTATTTGTAAAAAATTACTTGAGTTACAGGGTTCCGCTTTAAAATTAATGAGTGAAGATGGAAAAGGGTCCATTTTTTATTTCACACAAACTTTTGCAAAAGCCATATCCGCAGGAAAAGTTTTGCAGCCTCTTATTAATCAGATGCCATCTGAAGAAAGTAAGCCACTTTCGGGAATTTCTATTTTGTTGGTAGAAGATAACGAAATTAATGTTTTGGTTGCCAAGACATTTTTAGAAAGATGGGGTGCCAATATTGATGTTGCTCAAAATGGACAAGAAGCCTTAAATCTTCTCGATATTCATAAACACCATTTAGTGTTGATGGATATGCATATGCCGGTGATGGACGGATATGAAGCCACAAAACGGATGCGGATCAATGGGGTTACCTTACCCATCATCGCACTTACAGCTAGCCTGCCCCGCGAAGTTGAAGACAGGGTAAAAGAGCTTGGTGTAAATGATATAATTGTTAAACCATTTGTTCCAGATGATCTTTTTAGAATTGTTTTACATTATACAGGTGTTTTTCATTCCCCTAATTGATAGGTTCTTAATTTTTGCCATGTTTGATTTGTCTATTGACATTCTTCCCATGTCTTATATTCCATTTTGGATGTGAATATTAGGGTTTCAATAAGCGAATGATACATCAATTGATTTCTTCTCCCATCTTTATTCATCAGTCAATAACCCGAAACCCTAAATTTTTGTTAACAGCGTATGCTTTTTCTAAAAAATGCATCTGATGATGAAGTATGCATTTTTCTCTTTATCTGTTAACCCCTTTAACATGAATACTAAGAAATCAAGTATTATTATTTGCCTTGTTGCAATCGCAGGTTTATTTCAATATTGTTCTAAATCAGAGACAATGAATACCATTACTACTGTTACCACTGATATTTCTATGGAGAGTAAAATTGGAGCACCTCTGTTACCGGCATTTGCGTATAATTATAGTAATATTCCATTACCTGCACATATATCCGGGATATTACCTTTGGTAGACAATACGCCGCTTACCAATACCATTACCAACGATGGAGCCACATTAGGAAGGGTATTGTTCTATGATAAAAATCTTTCCAAAAATAATAGCATTAGTTGTGGAAGCTGCCATAGACAGGATCTTTCTTTTTCCGATTCTGTCATTAAGAGTAAAGGATTTTTGGGGAGGTTAACAGATCGACATTCAATGCCATTAATCAATGTTCGATTTTATAAATCGGGTAAAATGTTTTGGGATGAAAGAGCCAATACTTTAGAAGCGCAGGTATTACAACCTATTCAAAATACCACGGAAATGGGATTAACACTTACAGAGTTAGCATCCAAAGTATCCGGCCAAAGCTATTATCCGGCCCTTTTTCAAAAAGCATTTGGAAGTACACAAATCAATGCAGATAAGATTTCAAAAGCTTTGGCTCAATTTATTAGATCCATTGTAACGTATCAATCAAAATATGATCAAGTAAAACAAGGTCTGGCTAGTTTTACAGCTGATGAAAGAGATGGCGAAACGCTTTTCTTAACGGCAGGCAATAATAATACTTGCGCAGGATGTCATGCCCCTCCCATGTTTATTACTTCTACTCCAACCGGACCATTTGGTTTAGCGGACCCCGCTGATTTAGGAATTAATAACCAAAGAAGATTCAAATCTAGTAGCCTTCGCAACATTGCCAATACGGCTCCTTATTTTCACAATGGAAGCATTGCCAGTTTACAAAATATGCTGTCTGGAAATATCCCGGCTCATTCAGTTGCACCACAGGACAGACAAAAATTACTGGCATTTTTACAAACCTTAACCGATCTTGCCAGTATTACTGATATAAAATATTCAGATCCATTTCAGTAAAATATGTAAGTTTTATAAAAAAATAATCTGCGTAGTTTTTGTACTTTTGAAGAATAATGAAAAAAAATATTTTCCTATCACTTCTCTGTTTGTTATTCTTTGTTGGTTGTAAAAATAAAGCTCGCCGCATCTGGCACAGGCCACCCATTCAAAATGAAAATACCGAATCAGATATTTCGATAAGGGATTATTCTATTACTTCCGCTAATGCATATAATGATATTTTTTTGGATAGCAGTTCCTTTGAAAAATATATCACCGATAATTTGGTTGATGATAGTATCAGCATAAACATGCGCGATTTTTACAATGTTCGCAATTTTGAATTTGCCTGGTTTGATTCAAAGGGATTAACAGAACAAGCTCTTGGCTTCAGAAGTCTATATAAGTTTAATACGGATAGTAGTAATAAAAAATTAGACAAACAACTCGATGAGCTTCTATTATACGAAAAAAAAATTGACCCAACTGATTCAGAAATTGTAAAAATTGAATTGCTACTTACCAAACGGTTTGTGCAATTTTCTTTGGAAACGTATAGCGGAACAGATATGAATAATCGTTTGCACGAAACATTTGTTCCTATAAAAAAGCAATCTGTGCTGGCATTGGCAGATTCAATTTTATCTAATAAAGACATTGAGAAATATGCTGCACGAAACCCTTTTTACAATGACCTGAAAGTGAAATTGGTAAAATATGTTGCTATCTATAAACAGGGGGGATGGCCTTTGGTTCCGGATACAAAAGCTAAATTTATTTTAGGGCAATCGTATGCCGAGATACCCGTAATAAAAAAAAGATTGTTTATTACAGGTGACCTGATTGTTGATGATACCACATCGGTGTTTACAACTGCGCTGCAAGATGCAATAATAGAATATCAGTTGAGGAGTGGAATTACAACAGATGGTAAAATAAACCCTGCGGTTTTTAGAAATATGAAGGTGCCAGTATTGAAAAGGATACAGCAACTCCTGATAAATATGGAGCGCATGCGCTGGATGCCTACGCAAAAAGAAGGCAAACTAATATTAATAAATATTCCTGAATTTATGTTGCATGTGACCGAAGGCGATAAACATGTATTTCATATGCCGGTTGTAGTAGGAAAGGAAGGACATAATACAACCACGTTTTCGGACGACCTTACTACGATTGTATTTAGTCCCTATTGGAATATTCCGCGAAGTATTGTAAAAAATGAAATACTTCCTGCCATGAAAAAGAATTCCAATTACCTCAAAAAACACAACATGGAAATTGTAAGTAATGGGGCTATCCCGGAAATGAGACAATTGCCGGGCGCATTTAATTCTTTGGGTAGGGTAAAATTTTTATTTCCCAATAGTTTTAATATTTATTTCCATGATACGCCCTCAAAAGGGCTTTTTGAAAAAGATTTTAGAGCAGCTAGTCATGGATGTATCCGATTAAATGATCCAGAAAAATTGGCTAATTACTTATTACAAAATTCACCAAGCTGGACACCTGAAAAGATTAGGGCTGCCATGAATAGTACAGCTGAAAAATGGGTGAATTTACCAAAGCCTGTTCCGGTAATAATCACGTATTATACTGCTTGGGTTGATGAGAACAGAAAAATGAATTTTAGAGAAGATGTATATGGAAATGATTCTGTTTACGCAGCTAAAATGTTTTTACATCAATAAAAGACATTTATGCTCTTTCTTTTAATATTTTGGAATGGGTAGAATAATATTTATCGGGACTGTATAAAAACAAACAACTTCCATTTTTAATTTTTTCAATCACTTCTTTATATATATTTCCCGGAAGTGCCGGACAGCCCTGACTTCTGCCTATAAAACCCTGCTGCGCAATAATGGATTCATCCACATAGCTCGCACAATGCATAACAATCCCTCTTGACATAGCATTGTCATTAATGCCTTTTTCTTCACCCACCAAACGTAAAGAACTTCCATGTTTCCCTTGATAGATATCACCGGTAATAAAGAAACCAAGACTGCTTTTGTAACTATTGGTTTGGTTTGAAAATTGAGTGGCTATCATTTTTCCCGAGTTTCTTCCATGTGCTGCATAAGTATTGAAAACAATTTCACCTTGCATAATGTCTAAAACAAATAGTCTTTTTTTACTCGAGGGTAAACTAAAGTCTAGAATCGACAAAAGGTTATTTTTTTGAATTTTCCCTGATTTCAATAAATTATCATAGCCTATCAATGCATATTCAAAAGCCTGTTTGGATAAACCCAATGCACTTAATTCTAAACTTTCATACAAAGGCATTTTTTCTTCAACCATTGTTTTAATCGTTAGAGAAGAATGTATTAGGGGGGCTGATGTCTTAGCCAATGGATTCGTAAAACCAAAGCTAATAGTAGCCATTGTGCCCAACACAATAAAGAATCGAATATTTGAATGTTTATTTCTGATATTTAGCATACTCACAGTTTACTTGTTTGCGATGATCAATTGGGGTACCAAAAGAGTGCAAAGGTAAATGATAGTAAAAAGGGGAAGCCATTGTATTTGAATATTGCAGCGCCTTTTTAACAGTAATCAAGAATTCTGTTAAATATTAAAGATAATTTTTATGGTTTGTTATATAAAAAGGTCTCAATACCAATCAGATGGCCAGGTCGTTTGTTAAAAAGTACCTGTCTCCGGTTTAACTTCTTTGTAATTGGGAACTTCAAAAATTGTCAGCTTTTCGAGAAAAGAGCTATTGATATTAATAAAAAATTGAATGCGAAAAGACAAGTTATTCCTTTTCGTTGACCAAAATTTCATACCGCTTCTTACAGTTTTATTTTGCGTTTTTTCAGAAAAATAAATACAATAGTATCTTCCATTGACAATTTGTCAATGGAATAATTAGGTAACTTATTCACGCTGCTTCAGTCATTCAAATGCAAACAGTAACTTGCATGCATGCTTGAGTATTTGGAAGGTTTGAATGACCCGCAACGAGAAGCGGCTACGCATAGTAAAGGTCCCTTAATGATTATTGCGGGTGCCGGCAGTGGTAAAACAAAAGTGCTTACCACCCGCATTGCATATCTGATGGATAAGGAAAAAGTAGATGCTTTTAACATATTGGCACTTACGTTTACCAATAAAGCAGCCGCTGAAATGAAAGAGCGGATTGAGAAAATACTTGGTAATTCAGAAGCCAGAAATTTGTATATCGGAACTTTTCACAGTGTATTTGCACGCATACTCAGAGCAGAAGCACATCGACTTGGATATCCCAACAATTTCACCATCTATGATACAGATGATAGTAGGTCGGTTATTAAAACAGTTCTTAACGAATTAAATATAGACGACAAGCATTATAAACCCAGTGTTGTTGGAAATCGAATTTCTTCAGCCAAAAATGCTTTGGTAACCCCTGCAGAATATGCGGTAGATTATTATATTCAGCAAGAAGACATGCGGGCTAATAGGCCTGCCATAGCTCAAATTTATGCTGCTTATGCAAATCGTTGTTTTAAGAACGGAGCCATGGATTTTGATGATCTCTTGTTGAAAATGTATGAACTTTTAAAAAATTTCCCGGAAGCCTTGCACAAATACCAACACAAATTTAAATATGTGTTGATAGATGAGTACCAGGATACCAATGCAGTTCAATATCAAATTACCAAACTATTGGCAGCTGTTCACGAAAATATTTGCGTAGTTGGTGATGACGCGCAAAGTATCTACAGTTTTAGAGGTGCCACCATAGAAAATATTTTACAGTTTCAAAAAGATTATGACGATGTGAAAGTGGTAAAACTTGAACAGAATTATAGAAGCAGTAAGAGCATTCTTAGCGTTGCCAATGAAGTAATAAAAAATAACAAAGGGCAAATACCTATAAACCTCTGGACAGAAAATAGTGAAGGTGAAAAAATTAGCCTGGTTCGTACGATGACAGATAATGATGAAGGAAAATTTGCTGCAGATACCATTCAAGAACAAAAATTGCGAAATCATTATTATAACAAGGATTTTGCAATTCTGTATAGAACCAATGCGCAAAGCCGATCTTTTGAGGAAAGTCTCCGTAGAATGGGAATTGCTTATCGCATTTATGGCGGCGTTAGTTTTTATCAACGAAAAGAAATCAAAGACTTTTTGTCTTATCTGCGTGTGATTGTCAATACCCAAGATGATGAGCCTTTGAAAAGAATCATTAACTACCCGGCAAGAGGAATTGGGAAAACCACTTTGGAAAAATGTGCGATATATGCTAATGAGCAAAATATCTCCATGTTTGAAGTAATAACCCGGGCAGCAGAATTTGGATTTAAGGCAGGAACACTAGAATCCTTGCAGAATTTTGTAACCATGATCCGTTATTTTCAAAGCATGCTTACCGATAAAAATGCCTATGATGTGGGTGTTCAAGTGGGTAAGCACACTAATATGGTAAAAGAACTTTTCACAGATAAAACGACAGAAGGACTAGCCCGTTATGAAAACATACAGGAACTACTCAACTCCATTAAAGAATGGACAGAAAGCCCTAGTAATGACGATGGTGAACAAGGCGATAAAACATTGGGATCTTATTTACAGCAAATTACATTATTGACCGATGCTGATGATGACAAAGAAAATACGGATGTAGTAAAATTAATGACAATACATGCCGCCAAAGGTTTAGAGTTTGGTTGTGTTTTTGTAGGTGGTATAGAGGAAACACTTTTCCCTAATGCCATGAGTATTAATACCCGTGAAGAGCTGGAGGAAGAAAGGCGATTATTTTATGTAGCAGTTACTAGGGCAAAACATAGGCTCTGGTTAACCTATGCAACTTCCCGCTATCGATTTGGTCAATTGGTACAAAATGAACCCAGTCGTTTTATTGAAGAAATGCCTGAAGCTTATATTGATAAAAGTTATGCAGGCGGCGGTGCCCGTAACAATTCCGGTGCTGATTGGGGTAACGGTTTTGAAAGAATGCAAAGAGGATTTGGATTTGGGGATGCCGCCAGCACCGAAAAAAAATATGGGTCTCCTCCATCCAAAAAGACGGATACCAAAAATCAAAAACCCGAATATTTACCCATTACACCCCCCAATAGTAAGGTAATTGAGCACAAACCTAGTGCCGATTTTGCTGCAAGCAATACAGCTGACTTAGAGGCCGGACAGACAGTTGAACATCAAAAATTTGGGTTTGGAAATATTACCAAAATAGAAGGCTCTGCCCATAACCCCATTGCCACTATCTTATTTAACTTAAATGGCGAAAAGAAAATTATGTTGAATTATGCAAAGTTGCGGATAATTACATAATGTGGCTTTCTGGACCATATAACCCGGCAAATGCTTGTATAGTTGATTTAAGCGCTTTGAATTTCAATTTTTAAAGGAAATATCGGTATTTCAATGTGTTAAACGTAAATTAATTTTCGATATCCGAAAAAACCCTGTTCATTTTGATAGTTGTGAAGCTAACGAACACTCCCTGACGGTGTTTTGATTATTTTTGTTGTTGGTAGTGTATTCTGCCATTTATAAAAAAAATGTATGATTAAAACAGGAAATCCGGTCATTAGTATTTATACCGAAATGACCCCGAATCCGGAGACCATGAAATTTGTGGCTAATAAATTATTGTATCCCGGAAAAAGTATTGATTTTTCCGATGAAACCATGGCTACCCCGTCTCCATTAGCAAAAGAACTTTTTAGTTTTCCTTTTATTAAAAGTGTTTTTATTGCCAGTAATTTTGTTACACTAACCAAAACATCTGAAACAGAAGATTGGCAAGATGTAATTCCGGCAGTGAAAGAATTTTTAAAAGAATATCTTGAAAATGGGGGCATGGTAGTGAATGATGAAGAGGTTGCCAAAGTAAAACAAGAAGCTACCAATACCGTACATGCAGATGATGATGATATTGTAAAAAGGGTAAAAGAATTATTAGAAAACTATGTGAAACCCGCAGTTGAAATGGATGGTGGTGCCATACAATTTAAAAGTTATCACGAGGGGGTAGTAAACCTAATGTTACAAGGTAGTTGCAGTGGATGCCCTTCTTCAATGATCACCCTAAAAGCAGGCATTGAAGGAATGATGAAAAGAATGATTCCCGAAGTAACGGAAGTAGTTGCGGAAGCCGAATAAAAAAAAGTCGATAATTTTCTGAATGTCCTGTATCGTATTTCTCGGTACAGGACATTTTTAATATTTATGGGTAATAAACTTTAGCATACACTATGAATAAAGAAGAAATTGTTCAATCATTGCAAGAAAATCATGCAAAATTTATTCAACAAATTCATGCGTTACAGGATGTTGAATTTTGTTATGTGCCAGAAGGAAAATGGAGCGCCGCCCAACAGTTAGATCATTTGGTAAGAAGTGTTTCTCCGGTAAGGATGGCATTGAACATACCCAAATTTATTTTACAATGGCGATTCGGTTTAGCCAATCGTCCGTCTTTAACATTTGAGAAATTGGTAAACAAGTATACTACTAAATTAAATGAAGGTGGGAGAGCAACCGGACAATTTATTCCACCTATTGTAGATTCCAATAAAAGAGAAAAATTGCTTCATCAATTAAAAAGTCAAGTTGATAAATTATCAAAAAATATTTTAGCGCAGAATGAAAAATCAATGGATACATATATTTTACCACATCCATTATTAGGAAAACTTACTTTCCGTGAAATGTGCTATTTTACAATTTATCATGTTGAACATCACAGTTTCTTGGTGACAAAAGGGTTGGATACTATGCCAAAATGAGTTTATATTTCGTTTGTCATCTTTCGTTTGTTTACTGAATGAGAATTGATATTTACATCTTATATACACTTATTTGTCTTCATTTAGTTGCATAAAATGTATTTTTGAAAATACTTATGACTGATATATTTCAACAATTCATAAAGGGCTTACAACAAACCGGACTGATAGAATTTATAGCTGTATTGGCCGGCATTGGTAGTGTTTGGTTTAGCCGTAAAGAAAATATTTTAGTCTATCCGATTGGCTTAATAAATACTACTTTTTATATCTATCTAAGTATACAAGGACACCTATATGGAGAAGCAAGTGTAAATTTGTATTATACGATTATGAGTATTTATGGTTGGACTCTTTGGACTAAAAAAGACAACCAAAATCACCAAACTATTTTGCACATTACTTTTAGTAGTCGAGCTGAATGGAAGCAACAGTTATTTTTTTTTGTCTCATTTTATATAATCATTTTTTTCTCTCTTTCATGGGCAAAAAGTGCATTTGCACCCGAAGCCATTCCTTGGGCTGATGCATTTGCTTCTGCAACAGCTTATACAGGCATGTGGTTAATGGCCAGAAAAAAAGTAGAAAGTTGGATCTGGTGGATAGCAACAAATCTCGCCTCTATTCCGTTATACTTTATTAAAGGATATTTTTTTACCAGTGTACAGTTTGTTGTGTTATTGATACTGGCAGTTGCGGGACTTTTAACTTGGAGGAGGAAGGCGGGGAATATCGAATATTGAAAAAGGAATTTTGAATGATTAAGAAAAAAGGAAATGCGGGCAAATTTTGAGTGATAAAGTGGCATAATATTGTCTTAAAATTGGGTATTAATACGCTGTTTTTGGATTGATTTGAGTAAGATATTTGCATGAAAGTTCTCATGGTTAGAAAATATGATTTGGAAGAAAGGCTAATTAATTTTGCTGTTACAATGATTAAAACAGCTGAAAAGTTGCCAAAATCTTTTGCCGGGAATCATCTTTCAGGACAAATAGTAAGAAGCGGAACAGCTCCGGCATTACATTATGGAGAAGCCCTTTCTGCCGAATCAAGAAATGATTTTATTCATAAAATGAAAATCGCACTGAAAGAATTACGCGAAACATACAATTGCCTTAAAATCATTAACAGACTAAAATGGCTAGAAGACGAGTTGTTTCTGATTGATTTAAAGGAGTGCAATGAATTAATCTCCATTTTTGTAAAAAGTATCGGAACAGCTCAAAAAAATAAGCTAGCAAACAAGCTTACATAACTTCAGCATTCAAAATTCCTTGTTCAATATTCATGATTAAAAAGATCGTCATCATCGGCCCAGAGTCAACCGGCAAAAGCACCTTGTGTGAACAATTGGCGCAACATTATGGTATGCTATGGTGTCCTGAGTTTGCAAGAGAATATTTAATTACCAATGGGAAAGAATATGAATTTGACGATCTGCTAACCATTGCAAAAGGTCAATTGACTTTAGAAGATGAATACACAAGTATGTTACTCAGCGAATGGACAAAAGTTGATGAAT
>JANOVY010000008.1:0-20997 GCA_031417635.1 Bacteroidota bacterium
TTGTTCCCATGCAATATTATGTATTAGAGGCTGATACAGGTTACGCCCAACATTTACTCGATTTGAAAGAAAGAGATTCCCGGGTGTTGGAAAAGTATTTTGGTGAATACCCTTGGGTAAAAGAAAAAATTGGGATAGCACATGTTTCTAATTCGGGCATGGAGCACCAAACGATGATTTCTTATGGTGATCGATTTAATTATAAGAAAATTGGTGGGCAAGATTATTCGGCCAACCTTTTTCACGAATATGCACATGAATGGTGGGCAAATAAAGTAACCAATAAAGATTGGGCGCATATGTGGATACAAGAAGGCATTGCCACTTATGCAGAAGCCCTATGCTATAGGGAGTTGGGGGGTGAAGAAGCATACAATGAGTTAATTGCAGGACATAGAAGAAGCATACGAAATAAAAAGGCAATGGTGCTTGGTGATGAAGTTACTGAAGAAGAAACCTATTCCGGTGGAGATATCTACACCAAAGGATCATTTTTCATGCATACGATTCGATTTGTGATTGGCGACTCAATCTTCTTCCCCACATTAAAGATGTTGGCAACCGATCCAAAATATACGTATAGTAATTTTGTAACAAGTGCAGATGTAGAAAAATTATTCAGTACACAATCTAAGAAAGATTTGAGTCCACTGTTTGATTTTTATTTGCGAACCACTGATGTTATAGATATCAGTGTGAAAGAAACTGCCTATCAAACCTATTCTATTAAAATCAATAATTTCTTTATGCCCTTACCCATGGATATCACCAGTGATAGAGGAACCAAAAGAATGAATATTCCCAAAGAAGGAATTACCATAAAAAGTACCACGCCACCCATGATAGATACCATGGGGCATTATATGAAAAAAGTAATGACATTATAAACCAATAAATTTCATTAAAAACCCTTTATAAGAAACCTATATGAAAAGTGTTTTTAATCAATCTGATGTTGCAGAAATTATTTCCCGGATTCACCAATTAACACCGGAAACGAAAGCTGTCTGGGGCAAAATGAGTGTATCGCAAATGTTGGCTCATTGTAATATTACCTATGAAATGGTGTATGATAATATTCATCCCGCCCCCAATGCATTTGTGAAATTAATGCTGAAGCTATTTGTGAAAAATAAAGTGGTTACTGAAAAACCTTATCGTCAAAATGGACCCACAGCTCCCGCCTTTATCATAAAAGACGACAAAGATTTTAACACAGAGAAAAATCGTTTAATTCAATACATAACCAAAACACTGGAATTGGGAGAAGCCTATTTTGACAATAAAGAATCCCATTCTTTTGGAAAACTATCGGTTACAGAATGGAATCATATGCTTTATAAACATCTCAATCATCATTTAATACAGTTTGGTGTGTAAAAATCATTACAACAAATTCTACGTTAATTTCTGCGTATTAATACGGGTACTAGAAAATAATTTCTGTCTAATTTAGTCTCCTGTTTGTAAAGCCTCTGCCTTCAAAACAATTTTTATGATTGCAGAAACCAAAGTGTGTCTAACTTGTAACAAAAATCTTAATGGTAGAATGGATAAGAAATTCTGTAATGATTATTGCCGCAATACACATAATAACCGGCTTAATAGCGATGGCAATAACTTTGTAAGAAATGTCAACCACTGTTTAAGAAAAAACCGCCGTATTCTAGAAAGTCTGTTACCAAGCACTCAGTTAATGGGGAAGGTTTCTAAACAAACCTTGTATAGCAAAGGATTTATGTTTTCGTATTATACGCAAACCCATACCAATAAAAAAGGTAACACCTATCATTTTTGTTATGAGTTTGGGTACCAACTTCTAGCAGGGGAAAAAATATTGATACTGAGGAGGAAAGGGAAAGAAGGTTGATGGTTTAAAAGTGAATTAGTATTGAGGACTGTTTAAACACATAGGTAAATAGGTTAGGAAAAGTTCGCACAGTAGTTTATCTATGTGCTATGTGTTTAAAAAAAATAGCTCCTTGATAGAACATCAATAACTAATCTTCACATTCACCACCCCGGCATTTATCATATCAATTTTCTTAGCCGCTTTTCTGGTTAAGTCAATAATCCTCCCTGCAACAAAAGGACCCCGATCATTAATCCGTACTTTAACTGTTTTACCATTGCTAAGATTGGTAACTTTTACTTTGGTACCAAAAGGTAGTTTTTTATGCGCGGCTGTTAACGCAGATGAATGATAAATTTCACCATTGGCCGTTTTTTTACCATTGTAACTTTCAGCATAAAAAGAGGCCATACCGGTTTCTTTTCCACCGGCAACCGAAGATTGAATTTTTCTATGGCAAGACATTGCTTGTATCAACAAAAGAATTGATAGAATGACTCGTGTGCTTTTCACCATACAACAAATCTATCAAGTAAGCCTTTCAATTGGGAGAACTTATTTTCAACAATAACGGATTATTGTTGATAACAAGGTTTTATGCCACAGATGTGTAGATTATATAAGTAATCATTTGAACATCTTTGCCTAAAAAATTTAAGCAAATGGGGCTTTCACCACTTTTGCTTTTACTAAAGTATTGCGTATATCAATATATATATCACTATCTATTGCCGAATGGGCAATAGATACATAACCAAGCCCTACCGCTTTTCCCAACGAGGGAGCTTGTGTACCACTGGTTACTTTTCCGATGGTATTGCCTGCAATATCTTTTATTAAATAATCATGCCGAGGAATTCCTCTATCAACCATTTCAAAACCTACTAATTTTCGAGTAACGCCGGTTACCTTTTGTTGCTTCAATATTTCACAAGCCGTAAACGCTTTGGTAAATTTAGTAATCCATCCCAAGCCCCCTTCTAATGGAGAAGTGGTATCATCAATATCATTACCATATAAGCAGAACCCCATTTCTAAGCGAAGTGTATCTCTTGCAGCCAAACCAATGGGCTTGAGACCTTGTGGCGTTCCAATTTCAAAAATGGCATTCCAAATTTTATCTGCAGCACCATCTTTGTCTTCAAAATATATTTCAACCCCACCTGAACCAGTATAACCGGTCGCACTTACAACTACATTGTCTACCCCTGCAAATTTCCCTTTTGTGAAAGTATAATATTTGAGATTCATGATATCAGTATCAACCAATGGCTGCAAAATTTTGGTAGCATTGGGACCTTGAATGGCTAATAAGCAGGTCTTATCACTGATATTATGCATTTCTACACCCTTCGTATTAAATTGGCTAATCCATTTCCAGTCTTTTTCAATATTCGAAGCATTTACAACTAACATATAGGTCTTGCTATGCTCAATGCAATACACAATCAAATCATCCACAATTCCACCATTTTCATTGGGCAAACAACTATATTGGGCCTGTCCGTTTGTAATTTTAGTAGCATCATTTGATGTAACCCGCTGAATAAGATCCAAAGCATTTTCTCCTTTTAGCATGAATTCGCCCATATGACTTACATCAAATACGCCTGCATTTTTACGAACTACCGCATGCTCATCGTTTATACCGGTATAACTGATAGGCATATGATAACCTGCAAACTCGGCCATTTTCGCACCTAGTGCTATGTGTTTTTGGGTAAAAGGGGTATTTTTCATCTGTACTTGATTGTGATCGCAAAAATAGGTTAACGGAAGGGGGTGTAAAAATAAAAAAGCGTTGTTTTCACAACGCTTTCAAGGATTTATTAATTAAAAAGGAAAATAGGACTTTTGTTGAGCGTTTTATTCATCTTCTAATTTGATTCTTAAATCTTCTCCTACTCTTTTGATTCGTTCATAGGCTTCCGGAGAATTGTCATTTTTATCAAGTTTAATCAGTAATCTGCCAGGAGTGGTTTTTACATACACATTTGTATTGTCTGACAAAGTGATCATTGCATCAACTCTTCCATGATTAAAAACTTGTTTTGTTTTCAATTTGTTATCAAGGAAACGGTGAACTTGCAGAGTTTTGTTATTTGTATAAGATGCATAAAACTCATAACTATTATCTGATTCACTAATACTGATATTGGTATTGTGATGGGATGACATTTTATATAAAACATAAGCAAATACCCCCGACACCAATAAAAAACCCATTACCAATACAAGCAAGATTCTTTTTGTCATACACTATTTTTTTGTTGTTACAAAAGGGAAGAACCCCCTCTTGTGAACAAGACAGGGTTCTTTTGATTCCCAACTTCAACCGAGTTTATCATACAATTTGCATGAATGAAATTCTTGACATTTCTTCTGCGATATCTGTTTTCGCTTTCTCCACAATTTCAGACTTTGCCGGTGTAGGTAATGCCTGGAAAGAGGTTACTTTTTTATAACGATAACGGGTAGAATCTATTGGGCTATCAAGTTCTTTCTTCAGTTCTTCTGCTTCTTTTTGCTTTTTATCATACTCTTTCTGAAGTTCTTCTTTGCTCTTTTTAAACTTTTCTACTGTATTATTATCTGTATTCTCATTATTATCCCATTTTTCTACTCTTTCTAATCCGCCAACCGTCATGATATATTCAACATCCGAACTCCAGTTCTCATATTTATCGCTCCAGTCTTCATCAAAATCCCATTCATTTCTACCGGATCCAAAATGGAAATTGTAGTTAAGGTGCTTATTAATACTGCTTGTTACTACAATTTTCTTACCCACCGGTACTTGAATGGTAACAGTTACACTTTGATTACGAAATTTTGTACCCCGCTGTAAAGAAAACCCCCTATCTAAATAAACTGTACTGTCTTCTTGATTGATGCTATACTTTATATTGTTTACATTCTTGACAGCGGTTGATTCGTCTGTACCGTTACTGTATTTGAATGCTGAAACATGATACATTGAATCCTTGCTCTTCACAATATGTAGGCGAACATTGTTCAAATAAAGACTATCATCTGTCATCCTTAAAATACCATCCATTTTAAACCAGCGACCGTATACTTTTACTTTGCTATCTGGAACTTTTACAATCATATTACCGGTAGATGGTTGAGAAATCGTAAACTCTTGTTTATCTCTTGCTCTTGCATCAAAATTTTGTGCAATGGAAGCCGCTAATATGCCGGCACAAACCAATCCGATAAACCACAAGCCCCCGAATGTAAATCCTAAATAGCGGTTACCCGATTTTACACCCATGATGCGACGGATAATCCAGGTGATAAAAGCGATGACCGGTATTCCTAAGAACAATAGTAAGGTTGCCCAGGCTAGGAAATTTTGCCAAAGTCCTTCTAAAAAGAAATTCTTTAATGGGAAAACACCAACACCTGCAACCATAAAAGCCAGTAGGGCGACTAATAATGCGAAGGCAATGATGCCGGCAATGAATAGAAAGAAGGCTTTAAACATGATACCGATTGCTTTCAAAAATCTGTTTCCGCCTCTTTTTGCAATATAACTTGCTTCATTACCAAACTGTTGGCTTTTTTGACCTACGGTTTCGCTAAACTCATGCCCAAATTGTGTGGCTTTTGCAGAAAATTCACCACCCCATTTTTCAGCACGTGTTTTAAATCCTTCCAGGTCTTCTTGGATGGTGTTTTTGATGGTATTGAGATCTACTTTTTCGCCACGCATTTCAAGCTTTTCGGAAGCACTATGTGCTTGGGGTATCACAGCCCATAATACAGCATAGATAACAAACAAAGTACCACCAAATGAACCGAATATGATGCCGGGGAAAGGATCCACATCGAACCAAAATGCGCTTCTAAATATGGAGGTGACAATGCCAATTACCAATGGAAATGCAAAAATCAATCGAGGTATCCAAACGGCAATATCAAAATAAGATGAGATACCGCTGGCAACACCCGCAATTACTTTTTCATCCGGATTACGATACAATCTTTTCGTTGATACCGTACTCTTTAATGATGTGGAAGGCAAAATAATCCATAATAAAATGTATAATAAAATGCCTGATCCTGCGCCAAAACTAATTAGGGCGAATACCAATCTCACAATGGTTGGATCAATTCTAAGATAATTAGCCAAGCCACCGCAAACACCGCCTAAAATTTTATCGGAGTCATTGCGATACAAACGTCCACGAGGGCCATCTGCTGCTGACTGAAAGTTTTGTCCACCTGCATTATTGGTTTTTTGTTCACCCTCTAATTGAGAATGAATATTTCCTTCTTCTTCTTCAAAGTCTTCGGGGCGGCCCATACTGGCAATGATGTTATTGACATCAGCATCAGTAATACAGATACTGCCTTTTTTAAGGCTTTCTCCAAAAAGTTCGGCTATTCTACCTTCGATGTCGTTAATGATCTCATCACGACCTTCCTCGTTGGCAAAGAATTTGCGCAAACTTTCTACATACTGTTTTAGCATGTCGTAAGCAGATTCCTCAATCGGGATTACCCTGCCCTGAAAGTTTATATTAATTACCTTTTTCATGGTCTGTTCAGTTTTATGGTTGGTTAAGGTTGGGTTTGGGTTTCTTCGAAGGGTATTGAATCGGTTATCGGTTGCGTTAATGCATGTACAGCATCAGCCAGTTCCTGCCAGGTTCTTTCCAGTTCCCCGTAGAATTCTAAGCCTTTGTCTGTCATAACAAAATACTTTCGTGGTGGACCGCTGTTACTTTCTACCCAACGATAGGTTAATAGTCCCGCATTTTTTAATCGGGTTAATAAAGGATAGAGTGTGCCCTCCAAAATATGGAGGTTGGCTGTCTTCATCCTTTCCACCAGGTCACTGGGATAAACCTCCCCCTGGCGGATAATGGATAAAATACAAAACTCCAATACACCCTTTCGCATCTGACTTTGTGTGTTCGAAATGTCCATGGCCGGCTTTTTTGTTGACCTTCCACTTTTTATAAGTGGCAGGCCGTTGTGATTGAATTGAACTTTTTGGTAAGGTTACATTTAGAAAGTCAAATGTCTTCTTACGATTCTGTTTCTTCTACTACGCTCCAGGTTCCATAAATCAACAACCCCAAAAGCGGTTTTGTTAATGATGATTGGAGAATCCGTTGCGATGGTCTCTTTTACTTCTCTTACTAAATTGTTTAATTGTGTTTGACCTAGTGTTTGGTAGAAGTTGTTGTTTTGCGTTTTCATGATTTTGTTTATTAATGTTTTAAAATATTTTTTTAGTCTTTGGTATTTTTTGTTTCAGTCTTTACTGGTTCATTCCCTTTGACAACACAAAGATGGGGATTATTTCAGTACTATGCAACACAAAGTACCATGTTTTTTTAAGTAATAGGTAGCGTCCTGTAACTGATTAAGTATAAATGATTGATATTCAACATATTATAACATCTTCGAATTTTAATTAATATGTCGAGTGGTAATAATTATTGATGAATGGCGTTTTAGGGAAACGGGCCTTCTGGTTGAAATATCTCTACCAAAAAAATTATTATCGTAATTATACGATAATATCAATTAAATGTTGTTTATTTGTATATCGTAAAAAAACGATAAACTAATGGCATCAGCAAAAACAGAAGAATTTACGCAAAAAGAACAACACCTCGCTGCGTTTGCAAAAGCACTATCTCACCCTGCTCGAATCGCTATATTGAAGATATTAGCCCAGCAGAACGCTTGTATTTGCGGAAAGATTGTAGAAGTGCTGCCACTGGCGCAATCTACCGTATCGCAACACCTGAAAGAATTGAAAAATGCCGGACTAATCGATGGCACCGTAGATGGCCCAAAAAGCTGCTACTGTATAAACTGGAAAGCCTTTGCAAAATTTAATGCAGAATTCAACTCATTATTTTCTTCTTTAAAAATGCAGAATGAAAAAGCCTGTTGTTAACCTAACATTAAACACAAAACAGAAATGATATGCAAACAGAAACTGAATTAAAAGACCTTGTAAAAGAAAAGTACGGAGAAATTGCAACGCAATCTCGTACACAAAATGCTTCATCCTGCTGCGGTTCGGGTAGTTGCAGCGATGAAGTATATAACCTAATGGCGGATGATTATACGCAAATACCAGGCTATCATGCCGATGCCGATCTTGGCTTAGGCTGTGGCTTACCCACTGAATTTGCCAACATTAAAAAAGGCGATACCGTTATTGATCTTGGAAGTGGTGCTGGCAATGATTGCTTTATTGCCCGAGCCATTACCGGTGAAACCGGAAAAGTATTGGGCATAGATTTTACAGAGAAAATGATTGAGCAAGCCAGAATCAATGCAGAAAAATTGGGCTTTCAAAATGTTGAATTTCGCTTTGGCGATATTGAGAAGCTGCCGGTTTCTGCTGAAGTGGCCGATGTGGTTGTGAGCAATTGTGTACTAAATCTGGTACCCAATAAATTCAATGTATTAAAAGAAGTGTATCGTGTTTTAAAACCCGGCGGTCATTTTAGCATTTCAGATATTGTACTAGAAGGTGAATTGCCTTCTCAATTAAAACAAGCAGCAGAAATGTATGCAGGTTGTGTTTCCGGTGCCATTCAGAAAGTAGTTTATATGGAACTGATTAAGGCAACAGGGTTTATTAATATAACTGTACAAAAAGAAAAGATCATTACCATTCCGGATGATATATTATTGAATTATATTAATCAGGAAGAAATTGCTGCATTCAAAAATAGTAAACTGGGTATTTATAGTGTAACGGTATATGCAGACAAACCCACAAAATCAGAACCCTGTTGTGCCCCGGGTTGTTGCAATTGAAAATCCTGAATGAATATATTTTTCTTTTAAATTTTTTGATTGCTTAACAAATTATTGAAACAAAATATTTATGCAGATAGCTAAACTTCTTCCTTCTCATTGGAACGCTGTTAAAAAAATTTATGAAGAAGGTATTGCCACCGGTAATGCTACTTTTCAAACGGAAGCCCCCTCCTGGGAAGAATGGGATAAATCACATGTAGCAGAACCAAGATTGGTGGCTTTAGAAAATGAAAATGTGCTGGGCTGGGCAGCCATCACACCGGTTAGTGGTCGTTGTGTATATGCAGGCGTAGGAGAAGTAAGTGTATATGTATCTAGTGCAGCACAAGGAAAAGGGGTTGGAAAAGCCCTTTTACAAAATTTGATCTCTGAAAGTGAGAAGAATGAATTTTGGACTTTACAAGCGGGTATTTTCCCGGAGAATACGGCCAGTATTCGTTTACACCAATCTGTGGGATTTAGAATAATAGGTACAAGAGAAAAAATCGGAAAAATGCATGATGTATGGCGTGATACATTATTATTAGAAAAAAGAAGTTCGAAATTTTAATAAATTAACAATGTCTGCAAACAATTGTACACCCATAGTTGAAAGAAAGAAATTAAATTTTCTCGACCGTTTTCTAACCCTATGGATTTTCTCAGCCATGTTACTGGGTGTGGCAATAGGTTATTTTTTCCCAAGCTCATCCACTTTTATCAACTCATTTTCAAGCGGTACTACTAACATACCGCTAGCTGTAGGCTTAATTTGTATGATGTATCCTCCTTTGGCAAAAGTAAAATATGAAAAGATGTCTGAAGTATTTAAAAATACCAAAGTATTAGGGGCTTCTCTTTTTCTCAATTGGATAGTCGGCCCGATTTTAATGTTTTTATTATCCATTATTTTTTTGCAAGGATACCCTGAATATATGATAGGATTGATTTTAATTGGATTGGCTCGTTGTATTGCCATGGTAGTTGTTTGGAATGAATTGGCAGAAGGAAACAGAGAGTATGCGGCAGGTTTAATAGCGCTCAACAGTATTTTTCAGGTATTATTTTTTAGTATTTATGCATATTTTTTTATTACCATTTTACCGCCATTATTTGGAATAAAAGGTTTAGAAGTAAATATAACCATCGTTTCTATTGCAAAAAGTGTTGGTATTTATCTCGGTATTCCATTTGCCGTAGGTATTATCAGTCGATACACATTAATAAAACTAAAGGGAGAAAGTTGGTTTCAACAAAAGTATGTCCCAATCATTTCACCCATTACATTAATTGCCTTATTATTTACCATTGTTATTATGTTTAGTTTAAAAGGTCAGTTAATCGTTCAGATCCCTTTTGATGTGTTAAGAATAGCGATTCCATTAGTGTTTTACTTTTTGATTATGTTTTTGGCAAGCTTTTTCATTGGAAAATATCTAGGGGCAGATTACTCTCGCAATGCAGCCATTGCATTTACAGCTACAGGAAATAATTTCGAATTGGCCATTGCAGTCGCGATTGGCGTATTTGGCATTCATTCCGGTCAGGCATTTGCAGGGGTAATTGGACCCTTGGTGGAAGTGCCTGCTTTAATAGCATTGGTTAATGTCGCTTTCCGACTTAAGAAAAAATATTACCCTAGTCTCAATGCATGATAATGCAAAATATAATTTGTATATGAAATCATTACTAAAAAATCAGAAAAAAATACAATAATGTCCTCAAAAAAGAAAGTATTATTCGTTTGTGTAGAGAATAGCAACAGAAGCCAAATGAGTCAGGCCTTTGCAAAAATACATGGTGGTGAAAATGTAGAAGCTTATAGTGCCGGCAGCAAACCCAGCGGTATTGTTAACCCCAAGGCCATAGCAGCCATGAAAGAGTTGGATTATGATTTAAGTAAACACGATAGTAAGTCTTTATCGGAAGTGGAAGAATTTGCCCCATTTGATGCAGTGGTTACGATGGGCTGTGGAGATGCATGCCCTTGGATGCCTGCAAAGAAATTCATTGATTGGCAAATACCCGATCCAAAACACATGGAGCCTATTGAGTTTAACCAGGTTCGAGATTTGATTAGTGAAAAGGTCAAAAATTTACTAATAGCACTATGATTTATTTTGTTGCTGATTATTTGTTTTATTGGTTCCAATAATCGCCTCAATAAAGGAGGAAACAAAACTTACCACTATACTGAATAATAAGGCCGCCACCCATCCATCAACTGAAAAACCCGATACAAGATTTGCCGCAATTTGCACAATAAAAATATTGATCACCAACAAGAACAACCCCAATGTAAAAATGGTGATGGGTATGGTAAGAATTATGAGAATGGGTTTAATAAAGCTATTCAATAACCCCAAAACCAAAGCTACTACAAGGGCTGTACCATTACTGTCAACATGAATACCATTTAAAATATAAGCCGCAAACAACACCGCCAGTGCTGTAGCAACTGTCTTGGCAAAGAACTGTCCCATAACTTTTTATTTATTCCCCAAGTTACCATTTATTTTTCTTCTAATACCATCTTTTAACACAGGCACATTAAAATTAATTAATAGCCCAAGTTTTACCGCAGATAATTTGAGGTAAGTTACCAACTGTGCCTCATGTATGGGAAGAATACATTCTACTGATTTTAACTCAATAATTACCATATTTTCTACTAACTGATCGATGACAAACTCTTTTTGCAAGACTGAACCTTTGTAAATAACCGGTAACATTTTTTGCCGTTCTAGTTTTAATCCAAGGCATTGCAGCTCTTTGCTTAAACAAATTTCATATACCGACTCCATCAAACCCGGTCCAAGTTGCTTGTGAACTTCAATGGCACATTTAATAATTTGATGGGTGATAATATTGTAATCATTCTGTATCATGGAACAAACCTATTGGAGGACCTTTTCTTAAAAAAGAGTATTTGCCATATTTATATAACGGCTTTTTAACTGCAAAGGTTGAAGTATAAACACCTAGGTTTTTCAACACTGAGGCCACAGAGCACACAAAGCAACACTGAGAGCACCCTCTGTGTTACTCTACTTCTCTGTGACCTCTGTGTTAAAAAAAATGTTACACCGCCAACAATTTAAAAAACGCAAGAGGTTTTTCAACACAGAGGTCTCAGAGCACACAAAGCTACACTGAGAGCACTCTCTGTGTTACTCTACTTCTCTGTGTCCTCTGTGTTAAAAAAAATGTTACACCTCCAACAATTCAAAAAACGCAAGAGGTTTTTCAACACAGAGGTCTCAGAGCACACAAAGCTACACGGAGAGCATTCTCTGTGGTACTCAACTTCTCTGTGACCTCTGTGTTAAAAAAAATGCTACACCACCAACAATTCAGTAAACTCCTCCGGTTTGAGGTATTTTTTAGCCAAATCTTGTAACTCTTCTGAAGTAACGGTTTGCACTGTTTGAATACTATTGTAGAAATATGCTTCGGTAAGATAATTGAGTATATAGGTCTTCCATCTGCCAATAATTTGAAAGGGGCCATCAAGATCGCCAAGCAATGATCCAATCATATAATTGCGAACCAGATCTAACTCTCCATCTTCGATCGGTTCATTTTGAAGAATCAGCATTTCTTTGTATACTTCTTCAATCGTTGCTTCACAAACATCTCTTCCTGCTTCTGTACTAATTAACCAAGCACTATCGTTTAAATGGTTCTGTAAATAACTATGAATACCATAAGTATAGCCTTTGTCTTCTCTAATATTACTCATTAACCTGGAACCAAAAAATCCGCCATAAATATTATTCAAAACTTGCACTTTTGCAAAATCAGGATGATGTCTATTGAATATAGGACGGGCTATTCGAATAGCACCTTGTACGCCTGCGGCATCGTTAACAATATTGTATTTTTTTACTTCGGATGGTTCCGGCTTAAACTGAATATCGGGTAATCCAAATTGATTAAGCGGAAGGTGACCAAAGGAATGGTTTAATTGTTTGGCTAAATCAGCGGGTGGTTTTCCGGCAACAAATACCAAGCATTTTCCTTTCGTGTAATACTTTTGATAAAAGGCAACCAAATCTTCTCTTTGTAATTGATCATAATCTACAGTAGAGGTATACCGGCCATAAGGATGATGAAAACCAAATATATATTCATCAATTAAACGGTTGGCGATAAAATCGCATTTTTTTAAATTAACCTCCAGTCGCTGCTTTTGATTTTGCTTATAGATCGCCAATTCTTCTTCCGGAAAAATACAGTCTGTCATCATCTCTGCAACAATAGGCAATAACAAGGAAAGGTGTTTGTTAAGGCAATGAAGCGTAATAACAGCTGTTTCATTATAACAACTTCTGTTTAAATAGGCGCCATGAAATTCAAAATGTTCACTAATGGCAAAAGCTGTTTTTTGTGTTGTGCCATTTTTAAGCATAAAATTGGTGGTAGCAGCTACAATGTTTTTTTCTTCATACCAATTACCGGCATAAAAAACCCATTCTAACATTAAAACATCCTGTGCACCTGCATCAATCGAATATACGGGTACCCCATTATCCAATGTAAAGTGTTCGTAAGGCTTCAGCTGCAGTTTCATGTGAACGGCATCTATTGTTTCCGGTGCAATTAATCTATTGATCATGAATGTTTACTTACAGTGATAAAATAAAGTGTTACTATTATCTTGTCTGAATACTTCTTTACAATGCGCTTGAATGTCTGCTACGGAAACGGTATGGTATTTCTCCAACTCTGTATTCATCAAATTTGCATCACCCAAGAGTTCATACATAGCAAGGCTGTTGGCCCTGCTCATTACACCCATATCTTCAAAAGCGATGATACTCTCGGTTTTATTCTTTACTTTTTGTAATTCTGATTCATTAACCATTTCCGATTGGATTTTTTCAATTTCTTCGTCTATTGCTTTTGAAGCAGTATCCAAATCAACGCCTTTTACCAACTTTCCTTCAATGGCAATGAGTCCATTATCAATAGATCCAAAATGATGACAATCCAATCCCGAAAACAATTGTTTTTCTTTTACCAGTGATTGAAACAAACGGGAAGAACTTCCCCCTCCTAATATTTCTGTGGCCAGATCCATTACGTAATAGCCCTTGTTCAAACGTGCATCCATATGCCAAGTTTTAATAAATGCGTCTAAAGGTGCATCACTAAATACCTCAGATTTTCTGGCTTCTGTTTGTCGGGGTTCTGAGGGTAACTGTCGCATATATTTTTCTCCCATCGGAATACTTCCAAACCATTTTTCTGCCAATCGCTTAACTTTTTCCAAATGAACGGCACCTGCCACAACCAAAATAGCATTTACCGGACAATAGTGTTTTCTAAAGAAATGCTTCACATCATCCATGTGAATTTTTTCAACATGACTTAATTCTTTTCCTATGGTCATCCATCGATAAGGGTGTATGGTATAGGCCAGTTCTCGCATTTTATGCCATACATCGCCATAAGGTTTATTAATATAGTGTTCTTTGAATTCTTCGCACACGACTTTTTTCTGCACTTTCAAACTTTTCTCACTAAATGCCAAGCTTAGCATACGATCACTTTCCAGCCAAAAAGCGGTTTCCATATTTTCTGCAGGAACTTGGCAATAATAATTGGTTAGGTCATTTGTAGTATATGCATTGTTTTCACCACCGGCTCTTTGAAGAGGCTCGTCATAATCGGGAATGTGAATACTTCCCCCGAACATCAAATGTTCAAATAAATGGGCAAATCCGGTTTTCTCAGGATTCTCATCTCTGGAACCCACATCATACATAATATTCACGACTGCCATTGGGGTTGAATGGTCTTCGTGTACCAAAACCCGTAATCCATTATCTAAAACAAAACGATCAAATATTATCATAGGTTACATTAAAAGAGTCTGCAAAATAAGTCATTGCAAAAAATAAAGGCAGGAAAGTTCTATGGCGTATTTATTTACGTATGTCTTTTACGTCAATGGTAAGTATCATAGGGGTCTGATTCCGAAAAATTACCACTTTTACCCTCCCAATGCTATTCTGGAAAAGGTTTTTATATGTTTGAATATTCTTTGTTGTATTACTTTCAACGGAAAAAATGATGTCACCGGTCATAAAACCGGCTTTGGCTCCCGGAGAATTCTCCATAATGTCAATTACCCTAATTTCTCCATCTATCAGATAAATACCTAAGCCTGTATAGGAATAATCAAATGATTCATTGAAATGTGAATTCGGTTTTAGATGAATGCTTTGTTCCGGATAATTGATAACCACATTAAATCGACGAAGAATGTCATTTCCAATTAACCCCCCCAAAAGTGGATATGAAGTAACATTATAATCGTCTTCAAAAATATGAACGGGTACTTTTTTAAATTTATAGGGTCCAATTTTCACTTCATTTCCTACAGCCATCGTCATTTGTCTTTTACCACCAAGTCCCTCGGCCTGGGTAGGGTAAAATTTTCTGCCTTTTTTAAAAACAGTACTGTCATCAACAAAGTCTTTTGATAATAAGAAACTTAAACCCGCACCGGTATCAAATATAAAACGACTAGCAATTGACCTGCTATCATTGATAATAGCAGCTTGCAGAGGTAATGTTGAAAAATTTGGCTTCAATAAGTACCCCCCTTTTGGATATTTATAGGTTCCGGGAGAATACACTTCAATTATCAGATTGTCATAGTCAATCCGCACTACATATCTTCTTAAAAAACTATACCCGATTATGCCATCAATTCTAATTCCATATACACTGGTTAATAATTCATAGTCATTAATATGAAAATCAAGATGTGGCACTTGTAAGCCAACAAATTTTAGCGTATGATCATTCGCAAATTCAACCAATTTAATACCAGCAATTCCCCGAATGGTTTTGTCACTTTTGGTAAATTTTAGGTTTAAATAGTTAGCAGTCAATGAATCTAATGAAATACCCCCACTACCCGTATCTAGTACAAAATTCAAGGAATCCGCAAAATCATCCAGTTGGGCTTTTATGATTACAATACCGCCACTAATTTGTGAAAAAGGAATACGAGCCAATAGTTTCGCCTGCGGTGGCACAAACTCTTCCTGTGCAAAACAGGAAAAATAGGCACAAAACATGGCAATGACAATGGCAATTCTTTTCATTCAGGTTGAAAATAAGCTAAATACACATTTATACGACGATCTAATACACTAAGTTGCTTTATATCAGATAAGAGGTAAATAGTAAGGACAGCAAATATGAACTTTTTGATGCAACACCCATTAACAATATCAGCTTACCTTTGTTCTCTTGTAAAAAATTTAATCTGATTATATGCAATTAGCAGATTTATATCAAAGGTCACTACAATTTGAGTTTTTAAGCATAGAAGAGGGTATGTTTTTATTTGAACAGGCACCATTAACAGAATTAATGCATGTGGCTGATGAATTACGCAAGAAACAAGTGACGCACAATAAAGTAACCTGGCAGATAGACCGCAATGTAAATACCACCAATGTATGTATTGCCAATTGTAAGTTTTGTAATTTTTATCGTATTCCCGGACACGCAGATGCTTACATCACCGATATGTCAACTTATCGGAAAAAAATTGAAGAAACCCTAAAGTTTGGCGGAGATCAATTATTGCTGCAAGGCGGTCATCATCCGGATTTGGGGTTAGATTTCTATTGCAAAACTTTCCGTGCAATTAAACAGGAATATCCCACTATAAAATTGCATTCGCTTGGACCACCGGAAGTTGCTCATATCTGTAAACTGGAAAAAATGAGCCATCATGATGTATTAAAAGCTTTACAGGAAGCGGGGCTTGACTCATTACCGGGGGCCGGTGCCGAAATATTGGTGGATAGGGTACGTCGTTTAATTTCCAAAGGTAAATGTGGTGCGGATGAGTGGCTGGCTATCATGCATGAAGCCCATAAACTAAATATTACAACCAGTGCCACTATGATGTTTGGGCATGTAGAAACATTGGAAGAAAGGTTTATTCACTTGACCCGTATCCGGGAAGTACAAAGCCGAAAACCGGAGGCTGCCAAAGGATTTCTGGCTTTTATTCCTTGGACTTTTCAGGATGTAGATACGCTGCTCACAAAAATTCGGGGGGTACAAAACCTCACCACTCCAGATGAATATATTAGGATGATAGCCATTAGTCGGATAATGTTACCCAATATTAAAAATATTCAAGCCAGTTGGTTAACGGTTGGTAAACAAACAGCCCAGATTTGCTTACATTCCGGAGCGAATGATTTTGGTAGTATTATGATCGAAGAAAATGTGGTTAGCGCAGCCGGTGCCCCTCATCGTTTTACCTATAAAACAATTCAGGAGGCTATAAAAGAAGCCGGTTTTGAGCCACAATTAAGAAATCAACAATATGAGTGGAGAGTTATTCCTGAAACCATTCAAGAACAGGTAATAGACTATTGATTTTATAAACAATTCTTGGCTTTTGCCTTAAAATAAACCCTAATCCTGCATAAATAACCGCAGGATTTTTTTTCTTTGTATTGTAACATAATATTGATTGGAGCGTATAACTTCCAGATAAGACAAACCAACTGAACCATTACTGCTGTTTATGACTGAAAAAGAGTATAACCAATGTGTAAATCAATATGCTGATAATGTATATCGATTTATTGTGAAAAACCTTCGACATGAGGAGGATTCACGAGACATTGTACAAACGGCTTTTGAGAAGTTATGGCGTAATAGGGAATCTGTAGAAACAGAAAAGTCAAAGTCGTATCTTTTTACGATCGCTTACAATCAAATGATAGACCATATCAGAAAGAATAAGCGGATACAGTTAAAAGATGATTTTTCGGAAGATAGCCGAGTACAACATCAAACCAATGGGAATTTGAAGAAAGCACTCATGGAAGCATTGAACCGCCTAAATGAAACACAGAAAAGTCTGGTGATGTTGAAAGACTATGAGGGCTATAGTTATGAAGAAATTGGTAAAATTATGGGTTTACATGAAAGTCAGGTAAAAGTATATTTACATCGCGCTCGATTAACATTAAGAAATTATTTGGTGAGCCCTGAAAATGTGAGATAACTGATCAATTAAAAATAAATTTTAGCCGAATATTAAAATGAGATTAATTAACAGACATAATTATGAAGAGTTTTTCCTACTCTATGCAGATGCTGAATTATCTGTATCAGAGAAACAATCTGTTGAGCAGTTTGTGGAGGCAAACCCCGACCTTATGGATGAATTTACCTTGTTTTTAAATTTACAACTACCCATTGATACCATTTCTTTTCAAGACAAAGAACGTTTGCTAAGAAATGAATCTATAGAGATGAACTTGAACAATTATGAGGAACAGTTTTTATTGTATGTTGATAATGAATTAAACAGTGTCGAAAAAAACAAAGTTGAAACCTTTGTATTGCAGCACCCTAATATTCAGGAAAAATTTACCTTATTAAAACAAACTCAATTAATAGCAGAAAGCATTGAATTTCCAAACAAACAATCTTTATATAAGAAAGAAGAAAAAGAAAGACCTGTTTTTTACATGCATTGGACAAGAATGGCAGTTGCTGCAGTTTTCATGGGTGTGTTTGTGTTGGTTTGGACATTGGTGCAGAATAACAATAGTGCAACTGAACAAATGGCAAAATTAAATCCGAGTCTTGTTATACCAAAAACTACCGGCCCGGGATCAATATTCAATAAACAAGAAAATAGTTTGAGTCTTGCCGAAAATGTTACCAATAACGAGTCCGTTAGAATAAAAAAAGAAGTACCGGTTAAAACCTTTACTCCTTCTTCTCAAAAAGATAACCAGTTGAATAATATTGATAACACTACCGCCTTTACATCACAAGTTTCGTCTGAGAAGAAAAATAATTCTGTGGAAATTGTACAAACAGAATCAACTGTGAGTATACAATCCGATAATACAATGGCTCTAATTGACAGGAATACAACTTTATCAAATAACCTAATTCCTGCTTCAATAAATAATGCAGAATCCATCTCTGCAGCAAACAGTATTGAATTGCCCGTTGTTTATAAAGAATTGGATACTGAAGACGATAAAAAAAGTTTATACCTAGGTTCTATCGAAATTAATAAAGACAAACTCCGTGGTTTTTTCCGGAAAGCCGGCAGTATTTTCCGCAGCAAAGAAAGGCAACAGGAAGATGAAAAATCAGATGTATTACCTGTTACCAATACCCAATTATTAAAATAACAAAACCAGAAATATGAAACGCTTAGTATGTTTATCAGCAATCTTGATGATTGCGGGAAAGAGTATCGCCCAATCAGACTCGTCTCTAAAAAACAATGACACAGTTAAAGTGGGGAATTTTATTATTATTAAAAAAAATAATGGAAATACAACAACTGAAAATAATGGAAGCAGGGATGAAAACTATTCTAAGTATCGCATTGAACGTAGGTCAAAAAAGACTAGCAATGTTAGTACCAATTGGTTCATTTTTGATCTAGGTTTTACTAATTTCAGAGACAACACAAACTATCCTAATGCGCAAGCCGGCAGTTATTTTAAAACACTTCGTCCGGCAGATGGACAGGTTACTGAAAATAGTTATCGTTTAAACACAGGAAAATCAAGCAACGTAAATATTTGGTTATTTATGCAAAGACTTAACGTGTCAAAACATGTATTGAATTTGAAATATGGATTTGGATTGGAAATGTATAATTTCCGCTACGACACTCGCCTTAGCACCCGAAAAGACCCTTCCCCATATGTGTTTAATGATTCTATCGGTTTTTCAAAAAATAAGTTATACGTATCTTATTTAACCGTTCCTTTCATGATTAACATCAATCCCTCACCAAATAATTACAAATCATTTAATTTTAGTGCAGGAGTTAGTGCGGGATACTTACTTGAAAGTTATAACAAACAAATTAGTAATGAAAGAGGGAAAATGCATACGAAAGGAGATTTTAATTTTGAACCTTGGCGAGTTGCCCTAATAGGTGAATTGGGACTTGGACCAATCCGATTGTATGGCTCATATAGTATAAATCGTTTACAGAAAGAAATCACTCGAGTTGAACAATACCCATACGTTGTAGGTGTTCGATTTAGTAGATGGTAATAATTTTCTCATGTTGTATACTGCGCGCCCCTTTTCTAAGGGGCGTTTTCTTTGAGTTGCCATTCGCTCTCATTAACTTTTATTTTACTTATTAATTTCTATTATTAAAAAATGCGCTAGAGAGAAAACGAGTAAGAAAATAATTTTGTTTCCGTATTTCTGATTTCGCTGCATCAAGTATTTGGCATTAACATAATTTTTGGTGAATTAACCAATACACAACATCCGTTTGCGATAGTTTGCTTCAAAATGTAAACTATGAAAACGCATCCCAAGAAAATATACTTGCTATTTTTAGTGTTAGTCATTATCACAAATACTTCCTTTAAAACGATAAAAAACAAACACAAAGGAAATGTAAGTAGTCACACTTATAAAGTTATTATTGTTAAACATAAATATGAATTGCAGATTTACGACTCTGCAGGCGATTGGATAGTTACTTATCCGGTTGTATTTGGAAACAAAGACATGGGTGATAAGATGATGCAGGGCGATAAGCGAACCCCCGAAGGCTTATTTCATATTATCAATAAACGCAGGCATGAGAAATGGAATTGTTTTATGTTAATTGATTATCCCAATCAAGAGAGTTATCAAAAGTTTAATCAACGAAAGGCCCGTGGCATCATCCCCTCCGATGCAAAGATTGGCGGTGAAATAGGTTTACATGGAACCTGGCCTCATGAAGAGTATGCCATTGATCAGTATCAAAACTGGACGGAAGGTTGTATCAGTACAAAAAATATATATATCCAGGAAATTTTTAGTTTGTTGCCTGTGGGGACAACGGTGGAGATTAGGCATTGAACAGATGAACAAGGAACAGAGGAGCAAGGAACAGAGTAGCAAGGAACAGAGGAACAAGGAACAGAGGAACAGAGGAACAGGGAACAGAGCAACAGAGCAACAGTGAACAGAGCAACAGTGAACAGAGCAACAATGAACAGAGCAACAATGAATCCGCCTCAGGCGGAAACAAGGAACAGACGACAACAAAATCACAAAATGATAAACTCATAGATTTCCCCTCCTTCTCAAGGAGGGGACGAATTAAGTTTTCTTCGAAAACTTAATTCAGGGGTGGTTAGGGTTCTCGATTAGCAGCAAGCTATCTAAACATTATCTTACAAATAGCCATTTTCCAATCTTCGGTTCATCTGTTCCCTGTCTGCCGACAGCTACTGTTTGGACACAAATATATTACTTTGCCACATGGAGCTATTAAGTCATAAAACGAATTACAAAGGTATCTTTCCTGATAAGCGGCTTGAGAA
>JANOVY010000009.1:0-2186 GCA_031417635.1 Bacteroidota bacterium
GGTATGCCTCCGGGAAATGAAAACTGTTTGAATAATTTTTTTATCCCTTCCTCATCCTGTGTAATATTGGGATATACTTCGCTGTAAGTTCCTTCTAAATAAGTGTTGGCTACCAATCCCGGCCCGCCATGCCCCGGACCAGTAACATAAATCATATTGAGATCAAATTTTTTTATGATGCGGTTAAGGTGAACATAAATAAAGTTGAGGCCGGGTGTAGTACCCCAATGCCCCAATAAACGGGGTTTTATATGTTCAAGAGTTAATGCTTTTTTAAGAAGGGGATTATCATACAGGTATATTTGACCTACCGATAAATAATTAGCTGCCCGCCAGTAAGCATTCATCTTTTGCAATAATTCGGGAGATAGTGTTTTTGTTTCAGTAATGATATTTTGTGCTTGCATTATTTAATTTTTTATTGGATGGCTTAATATATCGTAAACCAATTTTGCTATCATTAATTCCTCATTGGTTTTTATAACATGGACGGATACTCTGCTTGTGTCTGATGAAATAATTGCTTCATTTCTTAAATTTCTAGTTCCATCCAATTCAATTCCCAGAAATTGAAGGCCCTGGCATATACGGTTCCGAACTTCCGGTGAATTCTCACCGATTCCGCCTGAAAATACCAATGTGTCTAAACCTTCGAGTACAGCGGCATAAGAGCCGATCCATTTTTTAGTTTGATAGCAAAACAATTCAATGGCTTCAGCAGCACGGCTATCAGTATCTTTATTTTTAACTAATTCCCTCATATCGGAACTTGTTTCAGATAAACCGAGGAGACCAGATTCATGATTGATAAGAGTATTAAACTGATCCGGGCTAAGCTTTTCAGTCTGCATTAAATAGGATACAATACCAGGATCAAGATCACCAGTTCTTGTACCCATTAGCAAGCCTGATGTTGGTGTAAAACCCATACTTGTATCCATACTTATACCATCTTTTACGGCAGCAAGACTTGCGCCATTACCAAGATGTGCTAATATTATTTTACCCTTTATTGTTTCACTCCCTGTTACACGATTGAGTTCTTCAATAAGATAAGCATAAGAAAGTCCATGAAAACCGTATCGTTGGATTCCATTTTCGTAAAACCGGCGTGGAATGGGTAACAACTTTGCAACAGTTGGCATTGATGAATGAAATGAAGTATCGAAACAAGCTATTTGTGGTAACAAAGGGTATCGTTTCTGAAAGATTTCAATCAGGTTAATTTCTCCGGGTAAATGCTCAGGATCATAAGCACTGATTTCTTTCAATTCATCCAATAATTCTGATGTGATTATTTCAGGCTCCGCATGTTTCATTCCGTGAACTATTCTGTGTCCTATAGCTTTTACTGAAGCAAACAAGTCCTGCTTATCAAGCCAGTCAATCAATAGATTTCCTGCATTAGTATGATTGGCTGCTTTAATATCGAAGCTATTTTCATCATGGGTGTCAGCATTTATGAAACTGAGTTTTGTATTTTTTGTACTAATATTTTCCATCTTACCATAAAACAATAGCTTGAGATATCCGTCAATTTCATATAAAGCAAACTTAATGCTGGATGAACCGCCATTGATGGTAAGTACACAATTCTTATTTGACTTTACAATTGCCACAATCAGGTATTTTTAATCATACTTTTAAAGAAGTATAAGCTCAAAAAATAAATCAGTAAAGGCAGTATCATAAATTGTAACACGGGAGCTATACCAACATTAACAAAAGGAATGATGGGCATCGAATCATCGTATTCCCAACTTCCTAATGATAAATGCCGCCTTTCAGATAAAACAGCGCCTGCTCCACCAAATAAAACCACAATGGCCATGCGGTGTAATTTCAAACGCTGTATCCAAAAAGGATTTTTAAAAATTACCGCAAGGCCAAAGTAGAGCAGCAGCACCATCAAAATATCTGCAAGGGAGGCTAAGGCACAAAATGTGATGTGATTAATATCATAAGCCGGATTTTTATATAATGGAATTTGAATTAATTCCCATGCAAAATTCAGGAGGAAAGCAAGAATAATCATAATACAAATAAATTTTTTAAAAGCTTCCCTATCCGTTTTTTTTACTACATAAAAATATAATGCGATTATCAAGATCAAAACTATAACCGGAACCAAGAAAATTATAGGTTTTATGTCGTTCATCTTTTTCCGGATTTTTGTTCATCTTTGG
>JANOVY010000010.1:0-27767 GCA_031417635.1 Bacteroidota bacterium
GTACTAAGAAGGGCTTTTTTGTTTATCCCCAACTGTTAGTAGTCGGTTTTGTGGTAGGATGTGGTAAGACTTAGGTATGCTTATTACCACACCATACACCATTTGAAATGAGCCAGTTATAGAGTTTGTGGTAATGTGGTAAGTTATTTTGGAATATTTATTACGGAAATACTAAAAAATACAAATACATATAAAGATTAATAAAGAACATTTTCAGCCCGTTTAACCTATCATCTACGAACCAATTCTTACCGTTATAAAAAATAATAATGTGTTTTTTATATTATAATCTGTACCATAACTGATTAATAACAGGTTAGTTATAACTTGTGGGAAGTGGTATATCGTTACCAAAAACAGGATGATAGACTTGAAATTCGCGACCTTTCCCTATTTTGCAGACAAATATCTCATCTTGACAAAGCCCCTCCTATTTGCCCTGTTTTTGTTGTTTTTATCGGCTTGTGCCAAACCCAAAGATTTTGACTATCGCGATGTTAAGAATGTAAAAGTGATCAGCCTCGGGTATGACAAAACAGTCCTGAACATGGACCTTGTTTATTATAACCCCAACGGATTTGGGGTTGACCTTAGAAAAGTGGATTGTGATGTATATGTAGACAAGAGTTATTTAGGGAGGTTTCAACTCGATACACTCATGCACATCAATCGAATGTCTGAATTCGTTCTCCCCTCTCAAATCATGATAGATATGAAAGCCATTTTAAAAAATGGGCTAAACCTGCTGTTCAGTAATGAAGTGCTAATAAACGTAAAAGGAACGACCAAAGTGGGCAGAGCCGGCTTTTTTACAACAGTGCCTTTTAATTATGAAGCAAGGCATAAGTTGAGCATATTTTAGAGAAGAAGAAAGGGAACAGAGGAACAGACGAACAAGGAACAGACGAACAAAGAACAGACGAACAAGGAACAGACGAAAAGACGAACAATCCTGTCTGTCAGCAGACAGATAACTGAAGAACAAGGAATCCGCCAAAGGCGGAGATAAGGGACGCATGAACCTTCATCTGTTCATCTGTTCCTTGTTCGTCTGTTCATCCGTTCTTCTGTTCAAAGGTTAATTATACGGCTGCATATGGCAGGGTTTCCCCTTGGTTGGGCCTCCGCCATCAGTTGCACGTTTACAAATGGGTGGGAGCTTTTTGTAGGCTTCTTCTTCGGCTTTTTCATCATCGGCATCAAAACCGGCATTGTTTAGGGCAATTCTAATATTTTCAGCACTGGTTCGGTCAGGTAAGAATTGCACCTTGATCTCTCCTTGCAATAAATTTATTTTCCATTGCATCATACCCATTTCCATTTGTGCTTTGTTCTCCATGAGTAGGTATTTATCCAATCGTTCCTTGCATACCCAACATTTAAGATTTGGCGATTTTATGGTTACCCATTGAGATTTGGGTTGTTGTGCATTCAATTCAAGATTAGCAATGAATAGAAAAAGAAGAAGGATACCTATTTTTTTCATAATGGATGTTTCAAAATACTATTCAAATTCCTTGCCAATTAGCAGGATCGGCTCTCCAGGCTAATAATAACTTTTCTGTTTCCGCAGAAATGATGCCTTTTTCAACCGCCAGGCTAATCAAAGTGGGATAATTGGTAAGTGACCGGTATTGGCAATTGGCAGCCGCAAATGCTTGATCGGCAAGATCAAAACCATACGTGAATATCGAAACCATGCCTACCACCTCAACGCCTGCATTTCTTAGCACATTTACCACCTGCAAACTGCTTTTACCGGTTGATATCAAGTCTTCTATCACCAATACTTTTTGTCCGGCTGAAAAGGAACCTTCAATTTGATTCCCCAACCCATGTTCTTTCGGTTTGGGGCGAACATAGATATAAGGAAGCTTTAACTGGTCTGCCGCCATTGCTCCCCAAGGAATGCCGGCCGTTGCAACCCCTGCCAACACTTCGGCAGTAGGAAAATGTTCAAAAACCACATTGCACATTTCACTTTTGATAAAATCTCTAACAAAAGGAAATGATAACACCTTTCTATTATCACAGTAAATGGGGCTTTTCCAGCCACTGGCCCAGGTAAACGGTTGGTTGGGACATAATTTAACTGCTGCCACTTGCAGTAATTTTTCAGCAACGGCTTTTTCATTCGTCATAAGGCGAATGTAATGCGAATTTGGATTTTTGTCTGTAAAATGGAAGAGAAATTGGAAAATTGTATTCACATTTGAAGGATGAACAAAAAAAAGACACTTTTAGCGGGAGGCGGATTGGTAAAAAATGAGCAAGGTCAATTGTTAATGATCTATAGACGCGGAAAATGGGATCTGCCAAAAGGAAAGCTAGACCCGGGAGAAACCATGGAACAATGCGCTGTTAGAGAAGTGATGGAAGAAACCGGCCTACAGGCTGTTGAATTGGGTGAATTAATTGAAATAAGTTGTCACGAATATTTCGACCCTTTTTTACTGGAGGAAGTGATAAAAGAAACGCATTGGTATCATATGATTGCAAAAGGAAAACAAGCATTAACACCTCAAACTGCAGAAGATATTACTGAAATAAAATGGGTTAGCGGCAAAGATTTACAAGCCTGTTTGGAAGATAGCTATGATAATGTAGTTGCGCTGATTGGGAAAGCAGGACTATCTCATAATTAGTTGTATTCAACAATCATCTGTTCCTTGTTCTTCTGTTTAATTGTTTCCTCCCCTCCTCGAGGGGAGGTGCCCGTAGGGCGGTGGGGTGTGATGACCTGTTCCTTGTTCTTCTGTTCTTCTGTTCAAATATTCAAATGTTTCCTCCCCTCCTCGAGGGGAGGTGCCCGTAGGGTGGTGGGGTGTGATGACCTTAGCAATAAAGCTTCTTTATCAACCTCTCCACCACCCCGCTCATCGCTACGCCGCTTGAGCACCCCTCCTTGCTACGCAAGAGAGGGGAAATATTTTCTTGTACTTTATTTTTACTTCTTTCGTTCCTTGTTCCTCTGTTCCCTGTTCTTCTGTTCCCTGTTCTTCTGTTCCTTGCTCATCTGTTCCTTGTTCTTCTGTTTTCTTACTTCTTTTTCAAAATGGCTACTGTTAACCGACTGATACAAATGAGTTTTTCGGCTTCATCATATATTTTGATTTCCCACACATGTGAACTGGCTCCCATATGAACAGGCATAGCTATAGCCGTAACCAATCCGGAACGAACCCCACGAAGGTGGTTGGCATTGATTTCTTGACCCACACAAATAAAATGATTGGGATCGATAACCATGGCGGCACCAACACTGCCTACGGTTTCAGCCAATGCAACAGAGGCGCCCCCATGTAATAAACCA
Organism: Bacteroidota bacterium; assembly: GCA_031417635.1. GTDB lineage: Bacteria > Bacteroidota > Bacteroidia > Chitinophagales > Chitinophagaceae > Sediminibacterium. Next base: position 3,314 of record JANOVY010000010.1, read on the forward strand.
TGTGGCTGTTTGGTTCGATGATCTACGGGCATCGTTGCTTTTAAATAGTTATTGCCGATTTCTGAAAATCGAATGCCCAGAAAATCACCCATTGTATTTTTGCCTAGATTTTCAAAATCAGACAAAGACAAATGCTTATTATGCCAGATGATCATTGATTATTTACCTATTTTTTTTAAAAGCAAAGTTTTATTAACGGCTTCAGGAAGAAAAGGAGAAACATTACCACCGTTTAATAAGATATCCCTAACAATGGTTGAGGCAACTGAGGTATATTTTGGTTCACCGGTAAGAAAAATCGTTTCGATATTTTTATCTAGTGTTCTATTGGCATCAGCGATCGTTTTTTCATATTCAAAATCACTAACGTAACGAATGCCTCTTAAAATGAAATTAGCCCCAATTACTTTACAATAATTCACGGTTAAGCCATCATATACCACACTAACTACTTTGGGTTCATCAATATATATTTCTTTAAACCATTCCATCCGTTGTTCTGCGCTAAACATAGGGCTTTTGGAAGAATTGATACCGATACCCACATAAATCTTGTCGAATAAGGGAATGGCACGGTTAATAATATCTACATGTCCCAATGTGACAGGATCAAAAGTTCCGGGGAATAAGCAGATTCGTTGCATAGATTATCGAATTACGGATTTTCGGATTTTCGAATTATTATGAAGCGAAGTACGAACAAAAAAGCAATAGTTTGCCAATTCAATATTTTTATTTCCTTTCTTATCGGTTGACATTGGTTTCCTTTACTATTTTGGCAAATATAGCTTTGCTGTCCCCTTCTTAATATTCAGTTCTTCAAGATGTCCCATTTGTTGTCTATCGTCTGTGATCAAATGAATATGAACAAAAGTATCGTGATGTGTGAAAATGGTTTTGTGTGCTGTTGAGAAGAAACCTAATAACTCAACCGCTTTGTTCTTTATGGTAAAGTTTCTTTGTCCTTGATGCGCTTCTTCCGGTGAAGAAACTTTGGTTCCTTTTGGAAGGTTTACCAAGTGTACCGATGCACTGTCAACTGTAGCAGTTAGTTTAAAAAAGTAAGGCCGAGGGTAATCTTTTGTTGCACGATCCAGAAAGATTTCAAGTTGATGTAGGGTTGTCATGCTGTCTGGGATATTCGTTTCAGCCCAACTGTCAATGTTTGCGTAACCAAAGAATGGAGCTTTGATAGCAAAAGTTTCCGTTACTTTCATAGAGGTGTCGTTAACCACCACTGATGTGTAAGCTTTTCCGTTAATAAGCATGATTTCTCCAGTCAAGAATTCAATAGGCCCCATTCCATAGAGGTGTTGTTTGTGAGAGATTGTGTCTATGTTAATAATACCAGCTATTTCTCCTTTGCGCATGACATTTTTCATTGCACCAATAATTTTCGGAGAATTATTTACTGAAGTTTCTTGATTTTCATCTTTCAGAAAGTTTGATTTGCAACCAAACAGAATTGTCGATATGCAGATTGATGACACGACTAAAATTTGAGTCAATTTCATGCTTGTGATTCCTTTTACTGTTTTGAGTACAGAGGCCTTACATATGCTGATAAGGATTAATTTTCTCTATTCGCCAACAGATACAAGATAGCCATCCTAACCGCTACCCCATTTTCAACTTGGTTTAAAATGATGGAATAAGGTCCGTCGGCCACATCACTGTCCATTTCTACACCGCGGTTAATTGGGCCGGGATGCATGATGACAATCTCTTTACCTAGGCTTTCAAGAAGTTTCCGGTTAATACCATAGGCAAGGTTATATTCTCGCAAGGAAGAGAATAGCGGCTGGTTTTGTCTTTCCAATTGAATTCTCAACACATTGGCCACATCACACCATTGCAGGGCTTTTTTGAGGTTGTATTCAACTTTTACGCCTAATGCCTCACTGATGTATTTTGGGATTAAAGTAGGCGGGCCTGCTACCATCACTTCTGCACCCATTTTTTTCAACAAATACATATTGCTCAATGCTACCCTACTGTGCATGATATCGCCAATAATGGCCACTTTTAACCCCTCTAATTTACCCAATTTTTCCCGCATCGAATAGGCATCTAATAAAGCTTGGGTAGGGTGTTCATTAATACCATCACCTGCATTTACGATGGCTGCTGGAATATGCTTGGCCAAAAAATGTGGAGCCCCGGAGGCTGCATGGCGTAAGACTACCATATCCACTTTCATGCTCAAAATATTGTTGACAGTATCCAATAAGGTTTCTCCTTTTGCAGAGGAAGAACTGCCGGCGGCAAAATTGAGTACATCAGCTGAAAGTCTTCTTTCTGCCAGTTCAAATGACATACGGGTACGGGTAGAATTCTCGTAAAAGAGATTAACAATGGTAATATCCCGTAGGGAGGGTACTTTTTTAACCGGCCTTTGTAAAACTTCTTTGAATTGCTCAGCCGTTGAGAGAATTAACTGAATATCTTCTTTATTAAGGTCTTTGATACCAAGAAGATGTTTGGTAGATAGTTTCATTAAAAATCAAAAGTAATGCATTGAATGAAATAATCAATAGATTTTAGTTACCGATATACAAGATTTGCATCCACCATCCAGTATCTATGATCTATCATAATCAACGTTTAAAATCAAATCAACACCACTTCATCCACATCATCCTTCTCTTTCCAGCAAACTTTCACTTTTTGGGAAATAATGGTGTCGATGGTTTTACCGGTATAATCCGGATGGATGGGCAGTTCTCTGCTAAATCGGCGATCAACCAATACGCATAAGGAGACTTTTGCAGGTCTGCCAAAATCCAGTAAGGCATCCAAAGCTGCTCGAATGGTTCTGCCGGTGTACAATACATCATCTATCAAAATCACCTTCTTATTCTCAATACTAAACGGGATATCTGTGGCATTTGCGATATGTAAACTTTTCCGAACATCATCCCTGTAAAAAGTGATGTCTAACTTCCCATAATAGAAGGGTTTGTCAGCTCCCATGATCGTTTTCAGCTCATGAACAATACGGTCGCTAAGAAAAATGCCCCGAGGCTGTAAGCCAATAATGACTGCATCCGATAATTCTAAATTATTCTCAAGAATTTGATGGGCCAGTCTTTTTACGGTAAGTGCCAGTTGTTGTGAGGATAAAATTGTCTTCAAAACCGAATTTTTATTAAAAATAAATCCTTTCTATCATACCTGCATGAATTATTAAGCAGGTTCTGGATTAATTTGCCCCCAAATGTTGCGATTACAAACCATATCATTGGTTCAGTTCCGAAATTATGTGGAACAATCTTTTTCCTTTTCGGAAAGAATTATTGGCATATGCGGACAAAACGGCACCGGTAAAACAAACTTATTAGACGCGGTTTATTACCTAAGCTTTTCTCGGAGTTATTTTTCGAGACCCGATCAACAAAATGTATCTCATACCAAGTTGGGTATGCGCTTAGAGGCTCAATACTTATTACACAATGAAAAACAAAAACTGATTTGTATTTTACGGGAAAATAATCGAAAAGAACTGACGTTAAACGAAGAAACCTATGTAAAATTCTCAGAACATATTGGCAAGATTCCTTGTGTAATGATTGCTCCCGATGATATTTCCATTATTACAGGGGGAAGTGAAGAAAGAAGAAAATTTTTAGACACCCTGCTTTCACAAATTAACAAACCTTATTTAACCCGCTTAATTGCCTATAATAAAATTCTTCAACAACGAAATAGCCTTATCAAACAAAATACTGAATCGGGAAAAACAGATGAAGCGTTGTTACAAGTATTGAATGAGCAATTGAGCATGAATGGACAATTTATTTTTGAAGAAAGAAATGAATTTTTAGTTGGTTTTATTGATCTCACTTTATCAATTTATAAAAGGATTGCCGGTAAAAATGATGAGGTAAGGGTATCCTATGAAAGCCAGTTGTTGAATGAACCACTCTCGGAACTCTTACTCAAATCAAGAGAGAAAGATTTTTTGTTACAAAGAACAACCAACGGCATACACAAAGACGATCTGCTTTTTTATATGGGCGACCATTTATTTAAATCTGAAGCTTCACAAGGGCAAAGAAAGAGTTTATTGTTTGCTTTAAAACTTGCCGAATGGCAGATATTAAAAGAGAAGAAAGGTTTTACGCCAATATTATTATTAGATGATGTATTTGAAAAATTAGATGAACAACGGATGTACCAATTATTACATTGGGTGTGTACGGAAATTGATGGACAAGTATTTATCACAGATACACATGCAGAACGATTTCAAAAACAAATGGCGGAAATTGATGTTCCTTTTCAGTTAATTGAGCTTTCTATCTAAAAGACAGTCTGGAGTTAGGAGTCTGGAGTAAAAAAGCATGCTTAAATACTTAACTTCATATTTCTAACTCCAGACTCCTAACTCCAGACTCCTAACTTCTTAACCCCTAACTTTGCACTATGTCTGAATTTCACATCGGCGATGCCATCAAAGGTTTTTTAAACAAGAGCCGTTTACGCAATGGGATTCGTGCGGTACAAATAGAAGAAATATGGGAAAATTTGATGGGAAAGACCATTGCTAAATACACGGATAAAATACAAATATTTGATCAAAAATTATTTATTCATACATCAGTGGGGCCTTTAAAAAATGAGTTGCTCTATCAGAAACAACAAATCATCGATAGGGTGAATGAAGCATTTGGGGAGAAGGTAATTACGGAAGTGATTATTAAATAGAAAACTCAGTTTATTTAATGCTTACTCTTGGGTCTACAACCCCATATAAAATATCAGCCAAAATATTGACAAGAATAAAAAATGTAGCGCTGATTAAAACACTTCCCATCACTACCGGAAAATCTAATTTCTCCAAAGCATCTACGGTTACTTTTCCAATTCCTTTCCACCCAAAAATATATTCAACAAAAAAAGCCCCTGCCAATAACTCGGCAAACCAACCGGTGATTGCGGTAATGACAGGATTTAGTGCGTTGCGTAAACCATGTCGGAAAACCACATTTTTTTTACTAAGTCCTTTTGCATAGGCCGTTCGTATATAATCTTGGTCCAACACATCTAACATCGAACTCCGTGTTAATTGAGTAATAATTGCCATCGGTCGAATACCTAATGTAATAGCCGGTAATAGTAAATTTTTAATTTGTAGGTTTTTGCCTGTAAAGGGGTCAATTGAAAATAAACTTCCGGTCATATGTAATCCTGTATATGCACTAAAAACAAAACCAAAAAGATAGGCCAGTATAATTCCCATGAAAAAAGAAGGCGCAGAAATTCCTAACACACTAGCAAATATGGAGCCGGTATCCATCCAGGTATTTTGTTTTACTGCAGCCAAAACGCCCAAAAGAATACCAAAAAAAGTTGCAATCAACATCGCTGCCAAGGCAAGAATTAAAGTGCCAGGAAGCGCTTCCAATAAAACTGTATTGACTTCCTTTTTAGTTTGATAAGATCTTCGCAAATAGGGCAGCTTAACGCCTATTTGCCTTTGCTGGCTTATATTGATAAAAAAACCGCTGAGTTGTTTTTTCTGAATATCCGCTTTGCTATGGATGGATATTGGAGACACATCATTCAAATAAAATAAAAACTGCTTCCATTTGGGTTGGTCCAATGCCAGTTCATTTCTAATATTTTTCATGGTAGTACTATCACCCGATTGTCCGAGTACTAACCTGGCCGGGTCTCCAAATCCCTGAAATAAAAAAAACACCAGTACCACTACACCCATGAGTACCAGTATGCCATAGCTTATTTTTCTGGTGATGAGTTGGATCATGGAGTGCTTGGGGATTAAGAGGTTAAAGGGGATAAAGGGGATAAAGGGGTTAAAGAGGTTAAAAGGGTTAAAGGGGTTAAAGAAAATAAAACTACTATTTTAACAAATTTAACCTCTTTAACCCTTTTAACTTTTTTAACCAATTTCAACTATTGCAATCGATTCATTTGTTCTAAAACTTTATCTATATCCTTGTAACTGAATTTATCTAAGATATCTGCTTTTTGCATCAAAAAGTAGGTGGGTTTCACTCGGGCTGCTGTTTTTAATACAGTGGCATCACAACTAAAGATGGAAATATTTTTAAAGAGGGTCACAGCTTTACTTGTGTCGGAGGTGACAAGATAAATGGGGATTTTATTATTTTCGGCCTTTTGATAAACTTTATCAAATTCTGGTTTCCAAATAGCTGTTTGGTTCATATCCAATGCCAATAAAAGGATATAAGGTTTGGGTTGTTCTAAGACAGCTGTGGTCGTGTCATCGCCATTGAGGCTATGCAATGAAAAATCAACAATTTTAGGTTGTAATCCATTGCCTTTTTTTACTAATTTATCCTTACGATTGATGTATTGATATGTTGAATCAAAATCAGGGGGAAAATCAGATTGGTCAAATGTTATCATTTTACCGTTTTTCTGATAACTAAACAGGATTGAAAAGCTATCCGGAACGGCACCTGCGGGCTTTTTCATTTGTTCAAGAATATTATTTCCTTTTTTGAAAGGCAAACAATCGATAAAAGGAAGGTGTTGTAAAGCATAGAATTGTCCAAATGTGGTTGCAACAGTTACCAATAACAAAATGCTTACGGCATAAAATGGTTTAAAAGAAGATTGTATTTTTTTGTTCGTGATAAAAAGAATTAAAATAAGCATCATCAAGATTAAATCCTTCCCAAAAGATTGGGCAGGGGTTAATGGTAAACAATCGCCAAAACATCCACAGGTCGCTATTTTTCCGGAGAACAATGCATAACCGGTTAAGAAAGTGAAAAAGATAATAAGTATGAATAATAGCCAGCTAAATAATTTCATCCGCCACCCTATTATGACTGCCACACCTGCCAATACCTCAAATACATTCATGATGATAGACATGGCCAATGTATAATCATGCAGCCCATGTAATGACCATACCTCAAAAAATTCCTGCATTTTATAGCTAAGGCCTAATGGGTCATTCGCTTTGATGAGACCGGAAAAAATAAATAAAAGACCCACAATCCAACGAATGATCATCAACAAATTTTTCATAATCCAAAATGTTTAAAAATAAATATTTTTTTACTAGTCAAATGACAAATGGGTGCGGGCAGTATAGCAATCTTGTGAAAAAACAATCAGTGTCGACCTTCATCAATTAAAATTAAAGCAAACACGGAATAATTCAGAATGTCAACATAATTCGCATCAATGCCTTCACTTATTAATGTTTTTCCGTCATTCCCCAGTATTTGTTTGATCCGCATCAATTTCATCAAAATAAGGTCTGCAAAGCTTTCCTGGCTCATATCTCTCCAAGCTTCACCATAATCATGGTTTTTGTCTAACATGGTAGATTTTGCAAAATCAATATAGGTTTGGTAAAACTTTTCTACCTGCTCAACAGGCAATTCTTCAACTTTAGAAGTTCCCAGATGCAACTGAATCAAACCAATGACCGCATAATTGACAATGCCTTTAAATTCAGATTGAATATCATCCCCAATTTTTTGGGTTTGTAAATCCTGGATGGTTCTGATGCGAAGTGCTTTAATAAATATTTGGTCAACCACCGAGATGGTTCTCAAAACCCGCCACGCAGTTCCATAATCTTTTGTTTTATGGATAAAAATATCCCTGCATTGCCCAATGGCCAGATCGTATTGATGATTTGTATTCGTCATTATTAAGTAACCTTTTTAATCCTTAGGTAATATCTTTGAAGTGGCTGCAAGATAAGTGAAAAGAGAAAACTTGCCTGACGGAAACCAGGCTTGAAAGTTTGACTATTTGAAAATCTAGTATAAAATTATGTTTGTACTTAATTGTAAAGGAAGGTTGTTAGTGATAGACAAGCCCAAAGTGATGGGGATTATTAATGTGACTCCTGATTCATTTTATAGTGGCAGCCGACAGCTTTTGATAGACAATGTACTAGTGAAAGCAGCACAAATGATTGATGAAGGGGCCACCATTTTGGATATAGGTGGACAGAGCACACGGCCGAGTAGCTCAAAACTTTCAATTTCGGAAGAATTAAGCAGGGTTTTACCTGCCATAGAAGCTATTCACAGTCAATTTCCTGCCGCCTTTCTTTCAATTGACACATTTTATTCAAAAGTGGCAATTGAGGCAGTAAATAAGGGTGTTAGTTTAGTAAATGATGTTAGTGGGGGAAGTTTTGATGAGGAAATGATAAAAACGGTTGCCAATTTACAAGTTCCTTATATCTGTATGCATGTAAAAGGCAATTTTGAAACCATGCATGAAATTCCATTCTATGAAAATGTAACTTTAGCAATACTCGATTATTTTATTCGAAAATTAAAAAAAATAACAGAAGCAGGCATTAAAGATATCATAATAGATCCGGGATTTGGGTTTAGTAAAAACAGTACCCATACCTTTCAATTACTAAAAGAATTGGAATCTTTTGTCATGCTGAAAAGACCCCTATTATTGGGTATTTCCCGAAAATCGACTATTTATAAAACCTTGGGGGTATCGGTAGAAGAATCGTTAAATGGGAGTACTGTTTTGCATACAGCCGGACTATTAAAAGGGGCAAACATACTCAGAGTGCATGATGTAAAGGAAGCGATGGAAGCAATTACTTTAACGGAAATGATTAAGTAAATTAAGCTGGTTATATGACTTAATAATGAATGGTTAAAAGTTAATAGCAATAAGACTATTCACTTTTAACCATTCACTTTTCACCATTCACTTTTCACTTACTTCTTCATTCCTTGCGGCATTGCACCCGGCATAGCAGGTTGCGGTGCAGGGGGTGCAGGTTTACTTACTTCCAATACTTCAATATCAAATACTAGGTTTGCATAACCCGGAATACGAGGAGGTTGTCCGTTTTGGCCATAACCAATCATAGCCGGAATATATACTTTTCCTTTACCACCTTTTCCGAATAAACGAAGACCTTCATCCAATCCTTTAATAACAGCACCTTCTCCTCCTTCCTTTCCAATGATCACATTCAAAGGTTGATTGGTTGCCTTACCGGCTTTGTCCATATTGCTGTCAAAATCTTCTTTTCCACCAACTAGTGATCCTCTGTATAATACTTTGGCTTGCATACCGGAATCTGCTTTTATGGCATCTCCTGCATTTAAGATTTCTACAATAGCACCGGAACGAGTTGATTGTGTTTTTGCTCCGGCCTTGGTTGTGAAAGCTTGAATTTCTTTTATTTCTTTGGCTTTTTCAATGTCCATTTCTTTTTGTAGATCGGCAGTAGCCTCATCTTGACTAGAGAAGGTTTTCAGTATTTCAACCCTTCCTTTGATCAAATCTTTGGCATGGAAAATATTGTTATATTCAATCATTCCCATATTTTTTAATGAATCTACATTCATTACAAAATCAACTTTATCACCAACACCTACTTTGGTAATAATTTCTAGAAAGCTATGTTTTGCAGGTCTTGAGGTGTCTACTACCAAATATGCAGGCACATGACTGTAAGAAGAGGTAAGAATGGAATCTTTTGGTGGCACTTTGTATTCAATGTTAAATTTTACAAACTGTCCTTGTTTTAAATTTTCCTTACTATTGCCTTTATCAATTTTATAGGAAAATCCTGAAGGGGTTTTCTGGTATTGATTACAGCTTGCAAGCAATACAATCGCTACTAAAAGCGTAGTGGTAGTTTTCATCATTTTTTTATAGTTGATTTTGATATTCTTTAATAACTTCTTTAAATTTAATGATAGTGGCTTCTAAAGAATCACTGCTTCTGCCACCTGCTGCGTTTACATGTCCACCTCCCTCGAAATGGTTTCTGGCAAATTCATTCACATTAAATGTACCCTTGCTTCGAAAGCTCCATTTTCTTTCCTCATCTCTGTCAATTACCAAAGCTCCAAATTTTATGCCCTTGATGGTCAGCAAATAATTAACCAATCCTTCTGTATCACCGGTTTTGATATTGTAACGTTGTAAATCAGCCTTGGTAATGTACATAAAGGCAGTATTATATTCATACAAGACCTCCATTCTGTTTACCAATGCATAGCCAATAAATCTCAAGCGATTCTCTAAAAAATTATCATAAATATTATCATGGGCTTGGGTATGTTTCAAACCCACATCTTTTAAATCGGCAACCATTCTATGAACGGAAGCAGTGGTAGCCGGAAATCTGAAAGATCCTGTATCGGTCATAACCCCTGTGTATAAACACTCTGCAATATCGCTATTTAAGTGTTTTGCATGGCCGGATCCGATGATAAAGTCATACACCATTTCACAAGTTGAGCTTTTTGCTGTATTACTGATGCCATAGGTAAATTGATCTTCCTGGGGTTGTACATGATGATCTATCAATATTTTCACACAGGAAGCTTCTGATAATGACTTCTCCATGTTTTTGGTACGATGTAAAATATTAAAATCAAGACAAAAAATAACTGATGCATTTGAGATGATATTCTTTGCCAACTCTTTTTTATTTTCAAAATCAATCACTTGATCAATGCCCGGCAACCAATCTAGGAAATCGGCCCAGTTGGTTGGAGAAATGACCGTAGCATCAAAACCCAACCCCTTTAAAAAATGAAATAACCCCAATGCCGACCCCATTGCATCACCATCGGGCTTTTGGTTCATAGTTATTACTACTTTGGTAGGGGTATTCAGTTTGGGGTAGAATAATTCGATTGGCTGCATATAAGGCGGCAAAATTGGGGTTTCCCTTTTATTCTATCAAATCAATTTCTAGAACGAATGAAAAAACACCCGATTTTAACAATTTTAGCCTGTCTTTTCCATACTTTTGCCGCCGAAATTTTAGATACATTATGACAAATCGAACCTTTACCATGATTAAACCGGATGCAACCAAAAAAGGTCATACCGGCGCTATTTTAGACCAGATTATTAAGGCAGGCTTTACAGTAAAGGCCATGAAATGGACCCAATTGACAGAAGAGCAAGCAGGTCTATTTTATGATGTACACCGTGAAAGGCCATTTTATGGGGAATTAGTTGAGTTTATGAGCAGTGGCCCTATTGTAGCCGCTATTTTAGAAAAAGAAAATGCGGTGGCAGATTTCAGAAAACTGATTGGAGCAACCAATCCGGCCCAAGCAGAAGAAGGCACCATTCGTAAATTATTTGCAGCTTCCGTTGGCGAAAATGCAGTACATGGTAGCGACAGTGATGAAAATGCAGCAATTGAAGGTGACTTTTACTTTTCTCAGTTAGAAAGATTCTAAGCTAACATGCTACCCCAATAAAAAAGCCATTCGCATACACGAATGGCTTTTTTAGGCAATCTATTGCATAAAAAATGCATAAACATTTAATTATTATTTGCAGTTTTTGGCAAATTTGTTGAGTCTACAAAAGCCACTCCATGGAATTTAACTTGTTTTGAAAGCCCCCCACTAAAATAGATATCTGCGAATTTGGTGAACTCTCCATTGGCACCACCATTAAAACCAAGGGTAATAAAAGTCGATTTACCCGGCAAAAGACTCTCCCCGGATTTAAATTTTGGGGTTGTACAGCCACATCCTGCTTTTACATTTTCTAAAACAACCGTCTCTTTGCTAATATTTTTGATCACCAGATTATACTCCAAAGGTTTGCCGGCTGCAATTTTGCCCATATCATAATCAGCATTTGTTATGCTAACATATTTATCAACATCCTTTGCGGGCGTTTGTAGGGTTTGCGAATACGTGTTTATGGCCAAAAAATAAGTAAATACGGCTAAGACTATTTTTTTCATACGATAATATATTAATTATTTTTATTAAGTTATTGACAAATGGGCAAAAACGAAACACTAAATTAAGAAAATTTAGCGCATTTATTTTGCTTAAATGCCCAATAATTGATTAATTTTATGGAACCAATCCCTGTGAATCCCATTAGTTTTATTCAACTACCTTATTAATTTTTTAGTATTATGAAAATTATTTCTACCATTCTTTTATGCACATTGGTAAGCATTGGCATTTCACAAACAGTTAGTACCTCACAAAAACAAGAAAGCTCAAAATCTTCGCAAATTTCCGGCAAAATGTTTTTCATATCATCAACCAACACTACCCCACTCCTTTATAACAGATTAGCTTCATTAAATATCAATGAAGGAAAATCTGTGGATGATATTTTTGAACCGGAGAAAAATTGTTCTGTTAGAAAAAGTGGACAATTGAAATATGAATCTTATAAAAATGACAAAGACACCTTAAAAACCCCTTTGGGCGGGTCAGTTGCCGGCATGGCCTATGATTATAAATCAAAGAGACTATTCTATGTCCCAATGTATTTATCAGAATTAAGGTATATGGACATGTCTGAGTCCAATCCTTGCTTCACTTTCATGGGCAATCAATCCCTTAATCTTTTACACAACAGAGATGATGTAGCCAATCAGATTTCACGTATGACCATTGGCGCTAATGGATTTGGATACGCCCTAACCAATGATGGCGAACACCTAATAAAGTTTAGTACCCAAGGAACACCGATAATACAGGATTTGGGCGTATTAATTGATAATCCCACTAACCAAGTGCTGGTTCGTTCCAGCTGTACTTCTTGGGGTGGTGATATGGTAGCCGATGTGTATGGAAATTTATATTTGGTTACAGCCAGAAATCATATTTTTAAAATTAGTTTGCCCAGTAAAAAATGTGATTATTTGGGTATGATTAAAAACCTTCCCGAAGGCTTCTCTTCTAATGGAGCTTCGGTAGATGAAAAGGGTGAATTGATTGTGAGTTGCGGTGCTTCAATCGGCAAGAATTTCTCGCCTATTTATAAAGTCAATTGGAGTTCATTGGAAGCCAAACCGATAGGTGATAAAATAAAGGGAATAGGCAATATTTCTGATATGGCCAGTAGTAATTTGTTGTTTCAAAAAACTGAAAAAGAAGGAGAAAGAGAAAAAGAAACCAGTAATACCGTTATCGCTTTCTCAAAATCACCGGAAACAGACGTTAATAATTTGCCGGATATCAGCATTTTTCCCAACCCTATCATTAACGGAAGGTTTCAAATTAGAACAAACAATATGAAGGAAAAAGGTGTTTATAAAATGATTTTAATAGACATTACGGGTAAACCTATTATGGAAGGAAAAATGAACATAGGCTTAAAAGCCAGTACCAATTCATTCAACTTCCCTGCACGTCATGCCAAAGGTGTTTATGTAGTTCAAATAACAGATGTATTTAATAGAACTATTTATTCTCAGCAATTGATTGTGGAATAAACACAACTCTTTTAATTACTTTGAAAATAGAAAAGGTTCCCAATAATTGGGAATTTTTTTTGACGGGATGACAGGATTTGTACATGCATTTCTCTTGATGTGAGCGATTAATTAAATGATGTAGTTGTTCTAGCTGCACTTAGAATAACAAGAAAACAGAAATCAGTAACTTATGCTTTTCAATCACTAGATCCTACAACATTAACTGAAGATAGGGACTTGAATTTTTCAAACGGATTAACAAGTAAAATAGCGGGTTTGCAAGTAACCGGTACAGGACAAACTGGGTCGAGGTTGCTTTCTCAAACAATGAATCAGAACCGGAAATACTCAAAAGAGTATTTTGCAAACAATATGGGTGGAATTGATTATGTTCCAAATATTACACCTGCTTATATATAAAAGGAATATTTTACAACCAACAACAGTTAATCAAAATTATCCATGAAGGGATGCAAATAATGTATATAAACAATCATGCAATGTTATTAAAATAAATGCTAGTGTAACCACAAGATTAATATTAATTGACTCATGGAATAAATGGGACGAAGACATGCAATTAGAAACAGCAACTTCTTTTGGCGGTTTATATTTGAATATTACCAAACAACAATTTAAGAAGCCCTATTGTAAATTATTAAGTCTCCTTTTTATTTAAAACCGGCTAACATTTTAAGTCTATGAAGAACCTACAAATAAGTATTATTGCTACTCTTTTTTTAGTAATAATTTGTTATGCAAAAAATAAAAATGTTAGTGATACAATTACTCCGTTTATTAACGAGGTTACTTACGACGAAAAGGGCTGTAATTATACATCCTATAAAAACCTTGTAATGGCCGGTTACCAAGGCTGGTTTACTGCAGAAGGCGATGGTGCAGAAAGAGATTGGCACCACTATGAAAAGAAAAGTTGTGGTGGATTTGCCCCGGGATGTACCTCTGTTGATTTTTGGCCGGATATGAAGGAATATTCAAAAAAATATAGCACTCCTTTTTCTTTCGCCAATGGAGATAATGCAAAACTATATAGCCCTGTTGATGAAGAAACGGTTGACCTGCATTTTAAATGGATGAAGGAGTATGGCATTGATGGCGTTTTTATGCAACGATTTATTGTTGAAATTAAAAAGGCCAATCCCAAAGGGAAAGCACATTTTAACAAAGTATTCCAAAATGCGTTAAAGGCTGCCAATAAATACAATAAGGCAATTTGTGTTATGTACGATTTGAGTGGTTGTACAAGTGCAGATGTAGCTTTTGTACAACAAGACTGGGAAGAGTTACAAAATATATTTTCGCTTTTTAGTAATCAAAAAAATCCTAATTATTTGAGGCATAATAAAAAACCTTTGGTGGTAATATGGGGAGTTGGTTTTAAAGATGGCAGAAAATACACAATTGCTGATGTAGATAGTTTAGTTGATAAAATGAAAGGCCCCAATAAAAAAGTCTCCGTTATGTTGGGTGTTCCATACTATTGGAGAACATTAACCAATGATACTGAAAAAGATTCAAGCTTACTTACGCTAATAAAAAAATCCGACATCATAATGCCATGGGCTGTAGGAAGATATAACCAAATTAGTTATGAAAAAGTTGCCCTGAATTCATTGCCCATAGATATTATCTGGTGTAAGGAAAACAATGTTGATTATGTACCCCTTGTTTTCCCCGGATTTAGTTGGGGTAATTTTAAAAACAATCCCTCAATTTATAATGCCAACCCAAGAAATGGAGGGGATTTTTTATGGAAACAAGTTGCGGGTGCTAAGCATGCCGGTGCTCAATCATTATACGTAGCTATGTTTGATGAAATTGATGAAGGTACTGCTATCTTTAAATGTCTTCGAGAAAACGAACTACCTTTAAATGGGCCTAATAAATTTGTGGGGATAGAAAATCATTTGGATTCAGATTATTATTTATGGCTTACAGGCAAAGCCGGCAATTGGTTTCATGGAGAACCCGGATATTCAAGTGCTAAGCCTGTTCGGTAGAATTTATAAAAAATAATCCATCTTAATCTAGGCTGAGTTCAACAGATAAGTGCAATTTTAAAACAATAAACCGAAAAAAATAAATTATAAAAAAACATGAAAAACGCAAGAAGAATTCATAAAGTATTGATCATAATAATTGTTTTAACAGTTATTATTCGTAAACAGCAAGTCTTTGCAAAAATGGAAATTCCAACAGGGGTTTACATTTCAACAGGTTTGGCATATTCCGATACTACCAAATCTATTCCAACTCCAGGTTATGACGCTCCGGATCAAGCCATTTGGCATGCTAAATCTAGAACCTGGTTTATTTCAAATTTGGGTGGAGGGATTTCCTTAAAAAAGGATAATTATGGTTGGATTACTCAAACTGATGAAAATGGAAAAGTATTACATGAGTTTTGGATAGGAAAAATAGAAGGCATGCATGCGCCAAGTGGTATGACCATTACTGAAGATTACTTATATGTATGCGACAGAGAAGGTGTATATGAAATTGATATCGCTAACCGAAAAATAAAGAATTTTTTTAAAATTAGCGGAGCAATGTTTATTAATGACATTGCTATGGCAGATAATGGAGACCTCTTTGTATCTGATTTTTTTGGAAATAAAATATACAGATTAGCGCAAGGCAACAGAATTCCTGAAGTATGGCTTGAGACGGCACAATTAAAAACTCCCGATGGTTTGTATATGGATAAAAGTAATTTAATTGTAGCAAGCTGGGGGAAGCTAAGTAATCCTGAAACATTTGAAACTTCAGAACTCGGAGATTTGTTGAGCATTAATATTGAAACAAAAAAAATAACCATATTGATGAGTAAAATTGGAAATCTTGAAGGGATTACAAAAGTGGGTAGGCATTTTTATCTAACAGACTGGTTTGCCGGAAAAGTTTTAAAAGTAGATGCTAATAAAAAAATAATCGTTGATTTCATTTCTGGTTTAAAAAACCCGACAGATCTAAATTATTCTCCTGAATTAAAAACAATTGCCATTCCGCAGCATGGCACCAATCAGGTGTTATTTGTAAAAGTTACAAAATAATCAATGAAATGAAAATTAATGTTAATATAAAAATGAAAAGAAAATGAAGACAAAAAATACAAGTTGGCAAAGAATACATTTAGTTGTGCAGTACGGATTGTTTTTTTGTTTGTTTTCTTGTACTTCAGTAAAAAAGACTGATCAACAACATATGGTTATTTCAAAATATCAAATTGCCAGCTATAATTATGGAGGTTTGGAAAAATTATCTCCCTCTGATCAAATTAATTTATTAGAAAAGGCTGGATATGACCAAATCGTTTTGAAAAGTGAAACCATTGATGATTTTAATAATATTGATGAATTTATTCGTTTAGTCTCTGCGGGAAGTGGAATTAAAATTAATTCAATATTTGAACGATATAATTTTAATGACAATCCTGAAAGAAAAGAACGATGGAAAAAAGTTGTAGATAAAATTTCAAAGAAAAATATTCAATTATGGATAATTTTTGGCAAAAAAATACCGGGTATTACAGATTCGGTCATTCTAAATAAATTAATAGAAATTTCAACCTATGCGAAACAAAAAAAAGTTGAAGTTGTATTATATCCTCATAGCGATTGTTATATAGCTTCAGCTGAAGAAGCATTATTATTTGTTGATAAGATAAATCAAGCCAATCTTAAACTGGCTCTTCACTTGTACCATGAAATTAGAGCTGGCAATGGCGCAAGAATATCTGCAGTTTTCGAAAATGTGAAACATCGTCTGGGTGCTGTAACTTTAGCTGGAACAAATATGGTAGCTGATTATACAAACTCTAAAACCAGAGACACGAGTACTATAAAACCCATTGGAAATGGGGATTTTGATTTGGCAAATTTTATTGTGCCTTTAATGAAATCTAAGTATATAGGACCTGTAGCTTTTATGAATTTTGGTATAAAAGAAAACCCTCTAATTTACTTACCACGATCTTTAATGGAATGGAACAATAAATTATCGGCAATAAAATGAAAGCATGAAATCATCACATCATTCAGGTATTTAATAAGCATACCGAAAAAATCAACAATTAAGTATGGAAAATACCTTTCGCTCTATTTGTCTATTAACCATTGTTTTATTTGTCGTTGCCTGTAATGCTTTTAGTCAAAAGCCCTTGAGCGTTTCAATAGAAAAGAAGGTCTTAAAACTAATGACATATAACCTAAAATTTGCTAGTCCAACTTATCAACCTTCCTGGGAAATCAGGCGGGTAATGCAAGTTGATATGATTAGAAAATATGCGCCGGATATTATCGCTACCCAAGAAGGTTTAAAAGAACAAATCGACTATTTAATCACAGAATTATCAGAATATATAGTTATTGGTGAGGGAAGAAAAGGGGGAGACGATGATGAACATATGGCAATATTTTTTAAGCGAGATAAGTTTCGTCTAAGGGAAATGCATAGTTTTCAACTTTCTAAAACACCGGAGCTGATAGGAAGTGGTCCGGAGATAAATCCACGCATGGTAACTTGGGCTAGATTAGCTTTTATCAACCGACCCATTGAAGGAGAAAAAACCGGCTATCCGCAAGATTATAGAGGTCATTGGAATAACAACAGTGAATTCTATGTATTCAATACGCATTTTTTTAATGGCCCGGAAAAGGTTGCCAATGTTGCTAGAATTAGTGCCTCAAAATTAATTATGGAGAGAATCCATGATTTGAACCGTTTTGGTGAATGGACACCGGATCGTCCTTTGTTTTTGTTGGGAGATTTTAATTGTTTGCCAGGAACCGCACCCTACAAAGTATTTGTGGGAAATAATGATTCTACCAATACAGACTTTCTAAAAAATAGTTTTGAAGATCCCAAAAAAATTGATTGGATTTTATATAAAGGGCCGGTTAAAGTACTCAAATACGAGGTGGTAGATTATAATGTGAAAAACGTATATCCATCAGATCATAAACCCATATATGTAGAATTTGAAATCAACAATAATTGATAGGTTCTATACAAAACCATTACATATGAATAGAAATTCCTACAGATTGTTTACCGCTCTAATCATTTCTTTACTATACTTCATTCCTTCACAAAGTGTTGCTCAAAAAAAGCAGTTTAAAAAGCCCAATGTAGTCATCATCTTAACTGATGATATGGGGTATGGAGAAATCTCTTGTTATAATGGTAAACAAGTAAGTACACCAAATATTGACCGGCTAGCAAAAGAAGGTATTCGATTTACCGATTTTTATGTGCCTACACCTTATTGCGCTCCCTCAAGAGCAACATTGCTTACAGGCCGCTTTCCACTTCGGCATGGAATGGTACAAAATCCTGCTCCCGATGCAGGCATCAATGACATTGGGTTGAATAGAAGTGAAGTTACTATGGGTGAACTATTTCAAGGAGTTGGCTATCGTACTATGTGTATTGGGAAATGGCATTTAGGTCATAAGCCTGAATATTTTCCTGCAAAACATGGATTTGACGAATATTATGGGATACTATATTCTAATGACATGAGACCCGTTCAAATTGTTGAGAATATGGATACTGTTGAGTATCCGGTTGATCAGCGTCAACTTACCCAAAAATATACGGCCAAAGCATTAGACTTTATTCAAAGAAATCAAGACACAACGTTCTTTCTTTATTTGGCACATGCCATGCCGCACAAACCACTGGCGGCTTCAGAAAGATTTTATACAAATGGGAATTCGCAAGTGTTATATGAAAGTGTTATTAGAGAATTGGATTGGTCTACAGGTGAAGTAATTAATAAGTTGAAAGAGCTAAATATTTTAGAGAATACCATTATTATTTTCATGTCTGATAATGGACCCTATTATGGAGGAAATGCCGGTGGATTAAAAGGAATGAAAGCAACAAATTGGGAAGGGGGAACAAGAGTGCCATTTATCATTAGATACCCCAAACAATTTCCTCAAGGAACAACAGTTAGAACCCCCTGCTGGTCGCCTGATATTCTGCCTACAATCATGAATTTGACCGGTATCAAAACTGATCAAAAAATAAAATTAGATGGTCAAGATATTTCTGCCATCATTCTAGGAAAATCAAATCAACACCCCCCTATATTCACCATGAAGGATACCATTGTTCGCACTATTCGCGATGGAAAATGGAAGCTATTTGTTGTTAAACCAGACTTTTATCAAGAAGTGGATCTTAAAAAATATGTAGACAAAAGAGGCCCGGATGGGATAACCATTATAGCACCAATGGAACAAGCATCCCACGCGGAATATCCCGGAGTGAAACCATTAAAAATGGCGGGTGATATGTTGTTATTTGATCTAGAGAATGACCCAACAGAAAGTTTAGATGTATCTGAGACATTTCCAGAAATAAAAGAAGCGCTCATCAAAAAGTATCAAGCATTTTTGAAATCATTTAATAAACAAACAAACTAACTAGTAACTTTTTGTGATTATTTGTAAAATAGTATCATCAATATTGAATAATCAAAGTCATACGATAATTATATATAAATACAACTAGAATGAATATAAAATCAGATTTTTGGAAAGCATTTTTTGCGGCTATTTTTTTGTTTTCAGTTACTACTCTTCATGCAAAAGTGAAGTTGCCTTCCATACTTAGCGACAACATGGTGTTGCAGCAAAAAACGGCTGCTAAATTATGGGGCTGGGCCAAAGAAAATGTGAAAATTAAAGTAACCACTTCATGGGATAAGAAAACCTATGAAACTACTTCTGATACCAAAGGTAATTGGTTATTGATGGTGAATACACCTGCCGCCGGAGGCCCCTATCAAATAATTATTTCTGATGGGGAAATGCTAACATTGAATAATATTTTAATCGGAGAAGTTTGGTTTTGCTCAGGACAATCAAATATGGAAATGCCGATGCAAGGTTTTCCTCGTCAACCTATTGAAGGTGGCAATAATGTGATAGCAAAAGCAAAAAAAAGCACTCCGATCAGAATGTATACAACTGATTCCAAAGATGGCAATTGGGTAAGACAATTCGATAAGAAGCCTCAAACGGATTGCAAGGGACAATGGTTGGAAAACTCTTCAGAAAATGTTTCAAACATTAGTGCTACAGCGTATTATTTTGCCAAATATGTGCAAGAGGTATTGGATATTCCGGTTGGTATCATTGTTTCATCTTGGGGGGGATCGAATGTCGAATCCTGGATGAGCAAAGAAGCGATTGCACCATTTAAAGAAATAAATACTTCGTTCCTGGATGATACTACAGCGATAAGTAGACCAAATGCCAGCCCATGTGTTTTGTACAATGCTAAAATTGCACCTTTAGTAAACTTCACAATTAAAGGCTTTTTGTGGTATCAGGGTGAAAGTAATCGCAAAAATGCTGACTTATATGCCCGACTGATGCCTGGATTCGTTAGCGATCTGCGAGGCAAATGGAACATAGGCGAATTCCCTTTTTATTTTGTACAAATTGCACCTTTTAATTATGAAGGAGGGGATAGTACTTCTGCTGCAAGGATGCGAGAAGTACAACTTCAGAATATGCGTGACATTCCAAATTCCGGCATGGTATCCACAATGGATATTGGCCATCCTAATTTTATTCATCCGGTAAATAAAGAAACGGTGGGCGAAAGGCTGGCATTGTGGGCATTAGGCGCAACCTATGGCAGAAAAGGTTTCGGTTATGCCTCCCCCATTTATAAAACAATGGAGATAAAGGACAAGAAAATATATGTTGATTTTAAGAATGCGGAAAAGGGTATTTTTCCAATGTGGACATCACTAAAAGGATTTGAAATTGCAGGGGAAGATAAAGTGTTCTATCCGGCAAAGGCAGAAATTGAAACATCGACTACACGCCTACATGTATGGAATGAAAAAGTCGCCAAACCGGTAGCTGTCAGATATGCATATAAGAATTATGTGGAGGCAAGTATTTTTGGTTTGTCCGGCATACCTGTAGCACCCTTTAGAACCGATAACTGGTAAATAAATGAATATGCGATTAATAATACTGACTACCCTATTGCTTTGTTTAATAAACATTGATTCACAAGCACAGAAAAAAACAAACTTGCTATTTATCATAACCGATCAACAAAGGTTTGATGCTTTAAGTCTGGCAGGTAATAAAATTCTAAGTACACCGAATCTCGATAGGCTTGCTAAACAAGGGGCATGGTTTAAAAATGCATATACGCAGTGTGCTGTGTGTGCCCCAACTCGTGCTTCTATTTTAACTGGAGCAACTGTTGAAAATCACCAAATACTCACAAATGAAATAGCTACTTCTAAAAAGGAAAGCGGTAGAATGGCCATGCCCACTTTTGATGAAATACTAAGCAAAAATGGATACCATTGTGAATATTATGGAAAATGGCATAGTCCGGAATTTCATGCAGAAGTATATCAAAACCCCCAGTTAATGTCTAGCAATGGAAAGTCAGTTTTTTCTCCCGGGCAACTAACAGCTTTATACATGGATTATTTAAAACCTTTGTACCCTAAAGCAAAACTGCAACCCGGTGAATTGTATGACAGTTTTACAGAACAGCCCTATATCATGAATCCTTTAGATAAACGATACGGCATGTCGGAAGAGCAAGTAAAACAATTGAATAAAAAATATATTCAGCCTGACCTTCATGGAGAATTACAAACCCCGGCTGAAAATTCGTTTACGGCATTTCAGGCAAAACAAGTGATTGAAGCAATACAAAGAAATAAAGACAACACATTTAGTATCACTTGTTCTTTTCATTTTCCGCATGCGCCAATGCTCCCGGTTAAACCTTATTCAGAAATGTATAGCGTAAAAGACATGCCTGTTCCTACAAGCATAGCAGATCCAATGCTCAACTCCCCCTATCGTAATCAGAATGGCCGATTAAATCATATTGAATATGCGGATTCTGAAAAGATCAAATATATGATAGCAGATTATTATGGTTTAGTAAAAGAAATTGACGACTGGGTAGGTAAAATATTGCGGAAATTGGATGAACTAGGATTGTCAGAAAATACACTTGTGATTTTTACTAGCGATCATGGTGATATGCTAGGTGCTCATGGAATGAGAGAGAAGAATGTTTTTTATGAAGAATCGGCACATATCCCTTTAATGATTCGATACCCTACCAAAATAAAACCAAATACTATCGTAAAAGAATATGTTTCAACAATTGATCTGTTTGCTACGATCAATGATTATCTGCAAATGCCGGAACAATCATCTGATGGAAGTAGTCTACGAGCACTAATGGAAGGAAAAGATAAGTTGAAGGGAAAGTTTGTAGTAACAGAATGGTTGTATAACGAAGACAAACAACCCGCCTATATGATCATTAAAGACCATTGGAAAATGTTCGTTCCATTTTCTGCTGAATCAACTGTTATTGATGTGTTATACAATTTAAATGATGATCCTTACGAAATGAATAATTTGATAGGTAAGAATCCGGACAGAAATAAGTATGAAGCAAAAATAAATGAATTACGTGATGATTTATTGAGCTGGTTAAAACAACACAAATCCATTCATTATGAAGGAGTGAAAAATCGAAACTTACTAAGTCCCAAGTAAGTTTGATAAAATATTTGTATTGAAATAAATGATGCGGACAGCATACAAAAAACTAAGAGATGCCGGTAATTAAAATATTAACCAAGATTTTTCTGTTGTTTGTCGTATTTATTTTTTACAAAGTACACGCACAAACAACTACAGAAAGAATTAGCAAGAAGAAACCCATACCGGAAAAATTTTCGGGTTTAAAGCTTACAAAGAAAAAGCCAAACGTACTCATCCTTTTTTCAGATCAGCATAATAAAAAAGCACTAGGATTTGAAGGGCATCCAGATGTTATTACACCTAATTTAGATAAATTGGCAAACCAGTCTGTGGTTTTCGATAGGGCATATTGTGCAACCGGTATTTGTGTGCCTTCTCGGTCGGCACTCATGACTGGCATTTATCCTAGAACATTGGGCCTACTTGCAAACAACGAAAAACCAAGTGTTATAAAAGATGTGGTTTCGTTGGCTTCACTCTTTAAACAAAATGGGTATAAAACCTTTGCTTTTGGTAAACGCCATACAAGTGCTGCAATCGACGAAGGTTGGGATATTCAACAAAGTCATTTATGCAATGAGACTCCCGGTAACAGTTATACTGAATGGGTAGAGAAAAATGGATTTGGAAAAGAATTTGCAAATGATTGGGCTGCTGAATTTGGCAAGGGATCAGATTGTTCAATTTATGCAAAAGAAAAAATCCCAATCGCAGATCTGGGAACACGTATTTCAACATTGCCGGAAAACATGACAATGGAAGCTTTTACAACACAGCGTACAATTGAAATGATTCAAACTCAGGCTAAAAGCGAAAATCCATTTTTTTGCTGGGCTACTTTTTACAGGCCACATCAACCCTATACGCCACTGAAAAAGTACATGGATCTATATGATGTATCCACATGGGGTGAGGGTACTAAGAACGGTAGTGCAATAAAAAAGCCAATGAACCTTTACGAATCAAAAGAGAATATACCTCCCATGATGAAATCAATTCGCGAAGGGGGTAATAAAGTGTGGAATGTTGACAAAGCAAATTTAAATGAACAACTCTGGCGCAATTATGTGGGGGCTTATTATGCTCTTGTGACTGAAGTGGACCATTGTGTTGGCGAAATACTAAAGGCATTAGATGAGGCTGGTATTGTAGAAGAAACCATCGTTATTTATACATCAGATCATGGCGATTTTGTAGGAAATCATGGAATGGTAGAGAAATCAGCACTCGGGCAAAATGTTTACGAAGACATTTTGAATATTCCTTTAATCATCCGTTATCCCGGAAACAAACAAAAAGGTAAAAGAATAGCTGAACTGGTAAGTCTTGTGGATGTTTACCCAACATTGGTTGAGTTGCTAGGTCTTAATATCCCATCATTGAAATATCCTATACAAGGAGAGTCTTTTGCTTTAACATTAACCAAAGGAATGCCAATGAAAAGAAAATACTTTGTTTCAGAAAGTTGGTCGCAGGCAACAATCATTTCCAAAGAGTATAAACTAGGCATCATGCTTGATCCAACAGAAGCGTATCGGAAATTTGATTTTAGGTCTTTTGGTAATCAGTTTTTTGTTCGAAAATCAGATTCACTCGAAATCAAGAATCAGATTAATAACATTAAATATTTATCAAATATTAACTTACTTCAATCATATTATCAAGATTTTCA
>JANOVY010000011.1:0-22271 GCA_031417635.1 Bacteroidota bacterium
TGACCAATTACAAACTTACAAATCAACCATTCCAAGTTTATTTACCTACAATGCCATTTGCGTAATATCAGACGGGATGGAATGTAAGGCTGGAAGCGTTTCGGCAGGTTACAGTCGTTTTATGACATGGAAAACAGCAGACGGCAAAAAAGAGGCATCACGATTTATTCCGCAGTTAGAAATTTTACTAAAAGGAATGTTGAACCCTTCTACTCTTTTAGATTTAGTTCGCAATTTTATTGTATTTGAAAAGAGTAAAAAAGAAGACGCAAAAACAGGTATAACACAAATTGAAACCGTTAAGAAATTAGCGGCTTATCATCAATATTACGCAGTTAACAAAGCGGTGCAATCTTCCATTATTGCATCAGGAGCAAACGGAGACAAAAGAGGCGGTGTAGTTTGGCATACACAAGGTTCGGGCAAAAGTTTAAGTATGGTTTTTTATTCGGGCAAACTAATTACAGCACCCGAAATGCAAAACCCAACCATTTTAGTAATTACCGACCGCAACGATTTGGACGACCAATTATTTGACACATTTGCAAACTCCAAACAATTACTGAGGCAAGAACCAGTGCAAGCCAAAGACAGAGAGCATTTAAAAGAATTACTAAAAGTGGCAAGCGGTGGAATTGTGTTTGCCACCATTCAAAAGTTTTTACCCGAAGACCAAAAATCGGTTTATGAGCAACTTTCCGAACGTAAAAACATTGTAGTAATAGCAGACGAAGCCCATAGAACACAATACGGTTTTGAAGCATCAATCAAGGAAGTAAAAGACAAAGAAACCAAAGAAAAAATTGGAGAACGTATTGCGTATGGCTTCGCTAAATATATGAGGGATGCTTTGCCAAATGCTACTTACATTGGTTTTACAGGAACCCCAATTGAAGGAACGGACGTAAATACGCCCCAAGTTTTTGGTCAATATGTAGATGTTTATGATATTTCACAAGCGGTTGCCGATGGTGCAACGGTTCGTATTTATTATGAAAGTCGGTTGGCAAAAGTAAATTTAGATGAAGAAGGCAAACGCCTAATTCAAGAATTTGATGCAGAGCTTGAACAAGACGAAGAAATAACAGACCAACAAAAAGCCAAAGCCAAATACACAAAATTGGAGGCAATTGTTGGAAATGTAGAACGCATAAAAAATTTAGCTAAAGACATTGTAACTCATTCGGAACAACGCCAAAAAGTATTTGATGGCAAAGGAATGATTGTAGCAATGAGCCGAAGAATTGCAGCCGATTTATACAAAGAAATTATTGCACTTAGACCCGAATGGCACGATGATGATTTAAGCAAGGGAGCAATTAAAGTTGTAATGACTTCAACAAGTGCAGATGGCCCCGAAATGCAACGCCACAACACAACAAAACAACAGCGTAAAAATTTAGCCGAACGAATGAAAGACCCAGCCGACCCTTTGCGTTTGGTTATTGTTCGTGATATGTGGCTAACTGGTTTTGATGCCCCTTGTTTGCATACTCTATACATTGACAAACCAATGAGAGGACACAACCTAATGCAAGCCATTGCAAGGGTAAACCGAGTTTTTAAGGACAAGCCAGGCGGTTTAATTGTTGACTATTTGGGTATTGCAACCGACTTAAAAAAAGCATTGTCATTTTATTCGGATGCAGGAGGAAAAGGCGAACCAACTTTGGATTTAGACAAAGCAATTGCTTTGATGAATGAAAAGTTTGAAGTAGTTCAACAATTTTTTAATGAAGAAGCAAAAACACAAAATGATATAGTTGCCGAAGAACCCGAAGCCTATTATGCCAACAGTTTCAAGTTCAATTACAAACGTTTTTTCAATGTTGAAGCAAAAGAAAAAATGTCAATAATTCTGCAATCAGAAGAACACATATTAGGATTGCAAGACGGTAAAACACGTTTCATAAGAGAAGTAACTTTGTTAAGTCAAGCCTTTGCGTTATCCATTCCACACGAAAGAGCAATGGAAATCAAAGACGACATTGCATTTTTTCAAGCAGTAAAAGCACGACTTGTAAAATTTGAAGGAACTGGAACAGGCAAATCAGATATTGAAATTGAAACCGCAATCAAACAAATAGTTGATGAAGCATTAAGTAGCGACAAAGTAATTGACATTTTTGAAGCGGCAGGAATTGACAAGCCCGAAATATCAGGTTTAGAAGTGCTTTCAGACGAATTTCTTTTGGAAGTAAAAGGAATGAAGCACCAAAATTTGGCTTTAGAACTTTTAAAGAAATTATTGAATGATGAAATAAAAACACGTTCCAAAACTAATTTAGTAAAGAGCAAAAAACTATTAGAAATGTTGGAAGGTGCAATAAAACGTTACCAAAACAATTTGCTGACAACGGCAGAAATTATTCAAGAACTCATCAACATTGCAAAGGAAATTAAAGAAGCAGACAAAGAAGGTGAACGACTTGGACTAACAAAAGACGAAGTTGCTTTTTACAACGCTTTAGAAGTAAACGACAGTGCAGTAATGGTTTTGGGTGACGACCAACTCAAAGAAATTGCAAGAGAAATTACGGACAAAGTAAGAGCAAACGCAACTATCGACTGGACAATTAGAGAAAGTGCAAGAGCAAGACTTATGGTAATTGTAAAGCGGACATTGACAAAGTGGGGTTATCCGCCAGACAAACAAGCCAAAGCAATTGAGACAGTTTTAAAACAAGCAGAACTAATGGCAGACTTCTTTACAAAGGACTAAGCCAACGCATTTGGTGGCACATTTGTATTTTTTTCCTCGCACAGACCAACGCTAAAAAAATCCAAAAGAGCCACCAAGCAACCGCACCAAGACACAGCAACTATGGACAGACACACTACGACCGAAAGAACGCCAGCCTGTAACAGCGGGTTTAAGAAATTGGCGGTTCAGTGGTTAAATGAAGTTCAGTTTTCCAATCAAACTTTTGTGGTGGCAGACAGTTTTGTGCTCCGAAATCGCCAACTTCTTAAACCCGCAAACCGTTAGCCTTCATTCTAAAAGACGCTGAAACAAACAACTGAGGAATAATGAAATTTAGGTTTTTACTTCTTATTATATTAACATCTTCACAAGTATATTCACAAGATGACAGTTTGAAAAAACTAAATTTGAGTGCTTATGGAGAATTGTATTATAGTTACGATTTTTCAAATCCCCCAAACCACGAGAAGTCAAATTTTCTTTACAATCATAAACGGCATAATCAATTAAACGCCAATCTACTTTTAGTAAGAGCTACCTATATAGATAAAAATTACAGAGCCAACCTTGGATTAATGGCAGGAAATTATGCTCAATACAACCTGAGCGCTGAACCAACATGGGCTCAATTTATTTATGAAGCAAATATGGGTATCAAAGTCACCAAAAAACAAAATATATGGTTAGATGCAGGAATTATGCCTTCACATATTGGCTTTGAAACTGCTGTAAGTGCAGACTGTTGGACTTTGACAAGAAGTTTGCTTGCTGAAAACTCGCCTTACTTTGAAACAGGTATTAAATTAGGTTACACTTCAAAAAATGAAAAACTGAATCTTTCAGCTTTATATCTAAATGGATGGCAAAAAATTATCAAACCCAATTATATTCAAAAACCTTCATTTGGAACACAAATAAACTATCGGCTGTCTAAAAAATTACTGCTTAATTACAGCACATTTTTTGGTACTGATAAACCTGATAGTATGAATGCCATTAGACAATTTCATAACTTTTATTTACAATACGAGCCGACAAACAAGTTTGGGATAATTGCAGGTTTTGACATTGGGAGGGATAAATTTAATTCCACTACTTACGGATCTTGGTATTCAACGGTTTTAATCATCAAACAAAGTATTAATATAAAAACAAGAATTGCATTTCGGGGAGAATATTATAGCGACCCGAATCAAATTATTATTTCAACAGGTACAACAAATGGCTTTCAAACTTTTGGACTTTCTGCTAACTTTGATTATGACTTAAACGATAAAATAAGATTTAGAATAGAAGGCAAATTATTTCAATCGAAAGACAAAATATTTTCAAATGAAAACAATAATTATTCACTAACAACAAATATGACAATCAGACTTTGAGAAAAAAGAACAGCAATGATAGGTTTGACAAAAGGGGAGTAGAACTGCTAAATTGAACAGAAAAATTCTATTGCTCCTTTTTTTTCTCCGCAGTCTTCCGCCTAAGGCGGAAGACTCTTCGAAGAACTGAAGGAGATTAATTGTTCTAAGTTTAGTGTCCCCTTCGGGAGACATTACGAAGAATAAAAGGAAAGCCAATTAGACCTGCTTTGCAAGCAGATTTTGGAAAAGGCATTAAATTTGAAAATAAAATCAAAAATGGCTATTAAACCAAACTTCCTCTTGTTTTTCTTGAGCATAACCCTAAGTATATCTGCTCAAAAAAAAGCTATTTTGGTTAAAAATGGGTTGCCACAATTTTCAATTATGGTACCGGTAAAGCCTGCTGTTGCTGAAGAAAAGGCCGCTATTTTACTACAATCGGCAATTAAAAAAATAGCGGGTTGTGAACTGCAAATTGTAAAAACAGATAAACCCAATATTAAAAATTCAATTTACATTACCTCCTTGATGCATTCAGATTCATCCCGACTGGGTAGGTCAGTAACTAATTTTCCAAAAGGACTAAAAAAACATTTTACAGCTCATTTTGAAGAAAAAAAGAAAGATTTAATAGACGATGCTTTTTTGATTTCAATTCAAGAAGACAATATTTTACTAGTATCTGGGGGAAAAAAAGGTGCGATTTATGGAGTTGTACATTTACTTGAAAAATATTTAGGATGTCGTATGTATGCCCCCTATGAGGAAACGACGCCTCAAATAAGCACTATTGCATTACCTGTATTTTGTGAAATGGATAAGCCTGTGAATAGTATTCGAATCGTGAATGGTGTTATGACACAACAAAATGAAGACTATCGCAACTGGCAAAGACTGAACGACCACAATGAAGAATTTGCAAAAGGCTATTATGTGCACACCTTCAACCGCCTTGTGCCTTGGGAAACGTATTTTGATCAGCACCCCGAATATTTCGCTTTGATGGGTAGCAAACGCATCATAGATCAATTATGCTTAACAAATCCCCATGTTTTTGATGTAACCATTAAAAAGTTGAAGGAAGAAATGGCAATACAGCCCGAAAAAAAATTATGGTCAGTTAGTCAAGGCGATAATTTTTCGTATTGCCAATGCGATAATTGTGCAAAAATTACAGCTGATGAAGGTTCGGCGGCGGGTCCGATTATCCATTTTGTAAATAGGGTAGCGGCACAATTTCCCGATAAAATGATTTCTACTTTGGCTTATCAATATTCACGACAAGCCCCAAAAAAAGTCAAACCTGCAAGCAATGTTCAAATTATGTTGTGTACGATTGAACTCAATCGCAGTAAAGAAATTGAAAATGACACCCCCAGTATTTCCTTCCTCAAAGACATTACGGACTGGGGAAAAATTAGTAAAAACATTTATTTATGGGATTATACGGTCAATTTTTCGCACCATATCACGCCTTTTCCGAATCTGCATACGCTTCAAAAGAATATCCAATTTTTTACAAGAAACAATGTTAATGCCCATTTTCAACAGACAAATGCGAGCATTGGACATGAGTTTTCGGAATTAAAAGCCTATTTGATAGCCCGTTTGTTGTGGAATCCGAATATGAATGCGGATTCCGTTATGACAGATTTTTTGAATGGCTATTATGGTGTGGGTGGTGTGTTTATTAAAAAATATATCAACCATTTGACAACTGAAATTAAAAAGACTGGGGAGTGGTTGGATATTTATGGTCATCCAATGGCACATGCCCGAACTTTTTTATCGGCTAAAAATATGGCGCAATACAACCAATATTTTGATGATGCTGAAAACGCTGTAAAAGAGACCCCTTCAGTTTTACAACGTGTGAAACTCTGTCGTTTGCCAATTCAATATGCGATGATGGAAATTGGCAAAAGTGATATGTTTGGATCGAACGGTTTTTATACAGAAGACAATGGAAAGTTTGTTTTAAAAAATGACATGCTGCAATTAGTAGAAGACTTTTATGCTGTTTGTAAGCGAAACATGGTCTTACATGTGAATGAAGCCGGTCTTACACCCGAAGAATACTACCAATCAACTAAGCGATTTATCAATGTGCAGGTGGAGGGGAATATGGCTTTTCGAAAAAAAATAACGGCTAATCCAATGCCGTCGCTTAAATACAGCCACGCAGATTTATCTATTTTGACTAACGGCGTGCAAGGGGCAAACGATTACAAAGCCCATTGGCTTGGTTGGGAAGCACAGGATGTTGAACTCTTACTCGACCTTCAAACAACATTGCAACCTCAATCAATCCAAATTTCAACACTATATGATCCTAAAAGCTGGATTTTGCATCCAAAATCTGTCACTTGTTCGGTTTCAGAAGATGGACTAACTTATCGCATACTCGAAACACAAACCATTGAAGGAGAACAACGCAAAGAAAATGTGACGCATAACTTTATTTTTGATAAAAATATGGGTGCTTGTCGGTATATCAAATTTGAAATAAAAGGCACAAAAAAACTATTCAATTGGCATCAATCGGCAGGAGGTGGTTCTTGGGTTTTTGTAGATGAAATTGTGGTGCGGTAACACTTCTTGTTTTTCAAATGCCCCAGATTAAACAATACGTTAATCCAATCTGCAAACTTTTTTTTGTAAAACACACACAGTTAATGTTGAGAAATTAAAGGGGCTGAAAATTTTAGATTTCATAATTTCATTGAATGACGATTACCTATCCACTCCTGATTGATGGCGGTCTTTCTAATGAATTGGAAAGACAAGGGTGTGATCTTAATCAAAAATTATGGAGTGCGCAATTGCTGGAATCTAATCCAGAAGCAATCATTCTAGCCCATCTCAGTTATCTTGAAGCGGGTGCTGTATGTATGATCACATCCAGTTACCAGGCCACCATACCCGGTTTTATGGCAATTGGTTATGATATGCAAGCATCCGGTGAACTGATGCTTAAATCAGTTCAATTAGCAGAAGAAGCAAGAAACCGGTTCCTATTATTAAACCCGGATGCAGTAAAACCTTTGATTGCTGCCAGCATTGGTCCTTATGGCGCCTATCTGGCTGATGGCTCTGAATATCGGGGTGATTATTTGATCTCTGATCAGGCGTTAACAGACTTTCATGCACCCAGAATCAATTTGCTAGATTCTTCAAATGCTGATATGCTTGCTTGTGAAACGATTCCTAGTTTTCAGGAAGCTAGGGTGCTATCAAAAATTTTAGAAACGGCAAAAAAGCCTGCTTGGGTATCCTTTTCCTGTAAGGATGGTAAACAAATCAGTGATGGAACACCCATGGAAGACTGCGCTGCTTATTTTGCAAATCACCCAACAGTATTTGCAATCGGTGTAAACTGTACTTCCCCGAAATATATATCGGCATTAATTCAAGCAATCAAAAAGCAATCCGGAAATAAAAAAATAGTAGTCTATCCCAATTCAGGAGCCGTTTACCATGCTGAAAGTAAAACTTGGGCGGGTCTTTCGGATCTGTCATCCTGTGAAATAATGGTAAAGGAATGGATGGATTTGGGTGCTGATATGATTGGTGGTTGCTGTGGAATTGGCCCACAACAAATTAAAGCAATGGGTAAAACTATTTCCCAGTAGAGGCTTGTGCCGATGATGGCATTTAGTTTCCTCAGGGTGTGTCACCCTTACCAAACATCCAACATTTTGCAATTTATCTTATCACCCTTCCCAAAAAAAGGCGGTGTGTTCCCCGACGGGTCTTGTGATAGCTGACCCAACAGTTCCAGCATATTATTGACTACCTTTGGCAGCAAAAATAAATTGACGATTTTAATGATGCGAGAAAAAATAATCCTGTCCCTGATATTACAACTTATACTATTTTCAGTTTCATCTGCACAGACCAATGTAACCATATCGGGAATGATAAAAGACAAAAAAAGCAAAGAAAGTTTGCCTTTTGTAAATGTCGTTTTAAAAACCAAAAAAGACAGTAGTTTTGTTGTCGGCACTGTAACCAACGACGAAGGACGATTTTCACTATCAAAAATAAAATCGGGAAACTACTATTTAGAAGTTTCTTTTATTGGTTATACAACTGCCAAACAATCGTTATTTGTAGGTAGTCTTACCGAATACCTTGATATCAAAACAATTGAAATAGAAGAACAATTTACTTCATTACAAGATGTGGTTGTGAAGGGAAATATTACGGGGGTAAGTGAGAAAATGGACAAGAAAATATTCTCATTAAAAGACAATATTAGTCAAAGTGGCGGATCCGTTTTGCAGGCAATGCAAAATTTGCCCGGTGTAACAGTACAAGAGGGAAAAGTACAGTTGCGTGGAAATGATAAAGTAACGGTGCTGATCGATGGCAAACAAACTGCTTTAACCGGCTTTGGAAACCAAACCGGGTTAGACAATATTCCTGCTTCTGCCATTGAAAAAGTTGAAATCATCAACAATCCTTCTGCGAAATATGATGCAAATGGCAATGCCGGAATTATCAATATAATTTATAAGAAAAATAAAAAAGAAGGGTTTAATGGAAAGGTTGGTTTTACTACAGGATTGGGTTCGCTTTGGGTTCGAAACGAAAATTTACCCACCATACGACCTCAATATACGTTTACCCCTAAAATTAACCCAACCGTTTCCCTTAATTACCGAAAAGATAAAATGAATGTATTTTTTCAAGGTGATTATTTATACACAGAAACTTTAAACAAAAATGAATTTGTAACAAGAAATTACGAAAATGGCAATGTAATTCATTCACAATTAAAGCGGAATAGAAACACACATTTTACAACTATGAAAGGCGGAATGGATTATGCGATTGACGACCAAAATGCATTTACCATTTCTGCACTTTTTGGAAGTGAAAAAATAATCGACAGAGGTGACCAACCTTTTTTTAACGGCAATTTTTCAGAGCGTAAGAGGCTTTGGCAATTTTTAGAAGATGAATTGAAGACAACCATCATGTCAACTGCCAACTATCAACATAAATTTAAAGAAGCAGGGCATTTATTAAATATCGGGTTTAATTATACTTTTCATAGAGAAGACGAAAAATATTTTTATGACAATTATTTACCAACTTCCAAAGGAACGGATGCTTTTAAACTATTGTCAGACGAGCAAGTGTATGACTTCAATTTTGACTATATAAGGCCATTAAAATATGGACGCATTGAAACAGGCATAAAATTTCGGAACAGAAGCATTCCAACCAATATGCAATTTATTCCGGGTAGCAACTCGGTTTTAGACAACAATGCAGGTGGTTGGGCAACTTACAAAGAATTCATTCCTGCCGTGTATGGAAATTATATTTTTGAAAACAATACATGGGAAGCCGAATTGGGTTTGCGAGTAGAGTATGTTAAAATTCAATATGATGTAAATCCGAATCACATTGTATACAAAAGCGATGAATATCATTACACACAACCCTTTCCCAATATGCGGTTTGCCTACAAGATAAATGATAACAATAAAATTTCCATCTTCTACAACAGAAGGGTGGACAGACCCAATGAGGTGGATATTCGTATTTTTCCCAAATATGACGATGCAGAAATTATCAAAGTGGGTAATCCTGCCTTGCGACCTCAATTTACCAATTCAATTGAAATGGGGTACAAAAGAAGTTGGGGTAAAGGAAATTTGTATAATGCAGTTTATCACCGATTTGCTGATGGGACGATTACAAGAATTGCCAGCATCGTTCCACCCAGTAATTTAATTTATGCAACTTTTCAAAATGTAAATAAAAGTTATCAAACAGGTGTAGAAATGGTTTTAGTGCAGGAGATGTCGAATGTCTACTCATTCAATATGAATGTAAATGCTTATAGAAATCAAATAGATGCATTTACCATTGAAAACAAGTATCCAACATCACATTTGTTTAGGGCAGAAAAACAAGTAATCTTCTCAGGGAACATGAAACTGAACAATACCTTTCATTTTTCCAAAACGATCGATGCACAATTAACGGCTATTTATTTAGCACCCGACATTATTCCACAAGGTAAAATAAAGGCGAGATTTTCATTAGACCTTGGACTTAAAAAGACGATTCAAAAAGGAAACGGAGAACTGTTTTTTAATGCCACAGATTTATTAAACACCATGATTATTCAAAAAGAAATTACCGGACAAGGATTCAATTACACAAGTAGCGACTATTATGAAACACAAGTGATCAGACTTGGATACAGTTATAAATTTTAACAAAATATAGTCCGACAAAACGCCTTCAGTGCCATCAATTTTGTTTTTCCGTGAGTCTCCGCATAGTGCGGAAGACTTTTCGAAGAACTGAATTTCACATAATTTAGACTTCGAAGCCAACATGCAAAAGAGCATATATTTTGCCGATACGCAATTTTCATTCATCAGTTTGACTATTTTTGCTTTCGATGAAAAAATGGATTGCCTACATCATGTCATTTTATATTTTGTTCAGTACGATAGTGCCTTGTGCCATATTTGACAACTGCGACGAAGAACAGACAGCGCAAACGACAAATACAGAACATAAAAAAGATTGTAGCGACTGTTCGCTTTTTTCTATTTGTTCGGAAGCGCATGGATTTACAACTGATAACTATTATTCCTCAGTAGCGCCAATACAATTGTATACTTCACATTTTTACAATGAGTTTTACTTTTTTGCAAAGTTGGAATATTGCTTTTCATTATTTCAGCCGCCCCGCTCAACTTAATAATGCAGAAAAGACCGAATTTTTTCATCAACCTATTATATACATCAAATGAAGAAGATACTATTTCTAAGCATAGTCATGCTATTTACATTCACTTTATCTGCTCAACACACAATTACATTATCAATAAAAAAAAGTGAAGAAAAGGTGTCTCTTGCAGGAGCAATTGCTTCTATCGTTTCATTAAAGAAAACAACCGTTGCCGATAGTTTAGGCATAGCGATTTTTACAAATATTCCGGCAGGTACCTATCAAATCAAAATTTCTTATGTTGGATTGGAAGAACAGGATGTAAATGTTCAAGTACCACAACTTGCCGAAACTGCTACTGAAGTGCTTTTAGAAGAAGCGGAAGAAGAGGAAGAAGAAGTTATTGTAACCGCAACTAGAATCAGCAGGACAATCAGTGATATTTCCACCAGAGTAGAGACGATTTCTGGAGAAGAGCTCACTGAAAAAGGAAACATGAAGCCGGGAGATATTAGAATGATGCTCAATGAAAGCACCGGCATTCAAACACAGCAAACTTCTGCAACTTCTTACAATTCTAGTATCCGAATTCAAGGTTTGGATGGCAGATATACACAAATACTTAGAGACGGGTTTCCAATGTATTCAGGATTTTCAGGTGGTTTAAGTTTAATGCAAATAGCTCCACTTGATTTAAGACAAGTAGAAGTAATCAAAGGATCATCCTCTACTTTATACGGCGGCGGAGCTATTGCAGGATTGGTTAACCTTGTTTCAAAAACACCAACAACAAAACGGGAATTAAGCTTTATGGCAAATGCTACATCTGCAAATGGCTTAGATCTTAGTGGGTTTTACAGCCAAAGATTTAAAAACATTGGTGTAACTATTTTTGGTTCAAGAAATACAGGTTGTGCCTACGACCCCGCCGATATTGGTTTAACCGCTATTCCAAAGTTTGAACGATACACCATCAATCCAAGACTCTTTATTTATGGGGAAAAGACAAACGCCAATATAGGGTTTAGCTACATTACGGAAGACCGAGTCGGGGGAAGCATGGAGTTCATTAAGAAAGGCACAGCAGGTTATTTTGAAAAGAATACCACAGACCGTTTTACAGGTCAGGCAGATATTCAACACAAATTAAGCGAAAACAGCAACCTTCAATTCAAAAGCAACTATTCAGATTTCAATAGGATAATATCTATACCTGATTACATTTTTGGGGGAGTACAAAAATCTTCTTATTCAGAACTCAATTTCAACACAAAAGGAGAAAAGACATTTTGGATAGCAGGTGTAAATTTCCTAACAGATGTTTTCAATGAACAAAAACATAACACAAATTTATTAAGAAACTATAACTATAGCACTTTTGGTGCATTCATACAAAACACTTGGTCACCGGTTGCCAATTTCACATTAGAAACTGGGTTGCGTAGCGACTATGTAAAGCAATACGGCTTTGAACTATTGCCAAGGTTTTCTGCCATGCTTAAAATAACACCTAAACTTACGGCAAGGTTAGGGGGTGGTTTGGGTTACAAAACACCAACAGTATTTAATGAAGATGCGGAGAAGATACAATTTCAAAATATTCTTCCAATTAATCAACAATCATCATATAACGAAAGGTCTGTGGGTGGTAATCTAGATTTTAACTACCGCACAAAACTGGGTGATCTGGGTTTTACGGTAAACCAACTTTTCTTTTATACCCGACTCAACAATCCTTTGGTATTAACCAATACATCTGGCACCAATTATGAATTTGTAAATGCCAATGGATATATAATTACCAAAGGAATTGAAACAAACCTTCGGTTTTCATACAATGATTTCAAACTTTTCATAGGTTATACTTATGCCGATGTGAACACCCATTTCAACAATATCAAATCATGGTTTCCATTAACTGCAAGACACAGGTTGAACAATGTATTGATGTATGAAATTGAAGGGAAACTCAAGATTGGTTTAGAAGCTTATTATTTTAGTCCGCAAAGATTAAATGATGGTACAACAGGAAAGTCGTATTGGATAAATGGTTTAATGGTTGAAAAACTTTGGAAAAGATTTTCACTGTTTATAAACTTTGAGAACATTTTTGATACCCGACAAACAAAGTTCGATACCATTTATACACGTTCAATTACGAATCCGACGTTTAAAGATATTTATGCGCCGGTTGATGGATTTGTAGTAAATGGCGGAATTAAAATCAAATTATAAAATCTGACTCAAAAAATATACACCTTAGCCGATATATCTAATTTGAAATGACCTGAATTTTTAAAAGAGTATAAATTTCTGAATCGTCCTGATTTAGGTTGATTAAATACCTTACTTGCACTTTATATTGCCATGGAATAACGAATATGTAAACTTTCAAACCACTAGTTTTATCTTCTCACTTTCGGTTAACCCCTTTAGTAGATACATATCAAAACAAGAATCTGCACCATACTATGTATTAACATGTAAAGCATAGGCTGAATTCTTTGTATCATGATTCATTTGCGAAAACGATTTCGTAAAGAAACAAGGCGTTCTTATGCTTCACGATGAACTAGATGGATTATTTGTTTACTTTAGAGCTATCTACGATTTATTGATATAATAAAATGCCAAACTCTTTTACCGGTTATCTAATTCGTGTGGTGGTAGTTCAGTTCGCTTGCTTACAGCTGTTGTTGGGCAAAGCGCAAGATCGGCCTGATATGTATTATGGCGATAAAAGTGTACCCTCCAGACCTTATGCAAAAGATCCTTATGTCATATTCTTTAAAGGAACCTATTGGATGTATTATTCAGTACCGGATTCATTAAAAAAACAATGGCATATTGGTATTGCCACCAGTAAGGATCTATCTGTTTGGGAAAAAAAAGGTGACTTGTTACCACTCTTCAATTCAGTAGAGGCCAAGGGAATCTGTGCGCCTAGTGCTCTTATCAAAGACGGTGTTTTGCATTTGTTCTACCAAACCTATGGAAATGGAAAGGGAGATGCTATTTGTCATGCCAGTTCAATAGATGGGTTATATTTTCAACGCAATCCCACCAATCCTATCTTCCATCCGGCAATATCCGATTGGAGCTGTGGCAGAGCCATTGATGCCGAAGTGATTGCTTTTAAAAATCAATATTTCTTATATTATGCTACCAGAGATACTGCTTATAAAATTCAACAGCAAGGTGTGGCAGTGGCCGATCTGAATACAGACTTCAGCAGAAATAGTTGGAAAGAAGTTCCCGGAATGCCGATGTTGAAACCTGAATTGGATTGGGAGACATCCTGTATTGAAGCCGCCTCCTGTATTCAAATAGGGGATGCGTTGTTTATGTTTTATGCCGGCGGTTATAATAATGAACCACAACAAATTGGGGCGGCTAAAAGTGAGGATGGAATTCATTGGAAACGATTATCCACTAGGCCTTTTCTAACAAATGGCCCTCCCGGTTCTTGGAATGAAAGTGAGAGTGGACACCCCAAAATATTGAAAGCAGAAGATGGAAAATATTATCTATTTTTCCAAGGGAATAACGACAAAGGAAAGACCTGGTATTTATCGAAAGTGGAGATTGGTTGGGATAACCAACTGCCTTTTTTGAAGCAAAAGTAATCAAAGCAAAAAACTATTTAAATCTAAATACATATTTCTAAAATACAAACCATGAAAAAGAATTATTTTCTATTGTTTCTTTTGCTGATGAATATCGGAGCTTATTCACAAACTACCGGTTGGAAAAACTTGTTCGATGGCAAAACACTAAAAGGTTGGCACACTTT
Organism: Bacteroidota bacterium; assembly: GCA_031417635.1. Lineage (GTDB taxonomy): Bacteria > Bacteroidota > Bacteroidia > Chitinophagales > Chitinophagaceae > Sediminibacterium. The sequence goes on from JANOVY010000011.1 coordinate 14,565, forward strand.
AAATGGGAAAGCCAAATATGAAGTGGTGAATGGCACCATTGTGGGAACAACCGTACCCAAAGAACCCAATTCATTTTTAGCCACTGATGAAACCTATGGTGATTTTATTTTGGAAATGGAATTAAAAGTAGGTGCCATGAATTCAGGTATTCAAATTAGAAGTCTTTCCCTGCCCGAATTCAACAATGGAAGAGTGCATGGGTACCAAGTAGAAATTGACCCATCGGACAGGGCATGGTCCGGAGGTATTTATGATGAAGCCCGAAGAGGATGGATGTATCAAACAGAAATGAATCCTTCTGCCAAAAAAGCCTTTAAAAAAACAGATTGGAATAAATATAGAATTGAAGCCATTGGATCAATCATCAGAACTTGGGTGAACGACGTTCCGGTGAGTTATTTGGTTGATGATTTGACTTTAAAGGGATTCATTGCATTGCAAGTGCATGCAATAAGAGATGGAGAAGGTGGACAACAAATTCAATGGAGGAATATTAAAATTCAAACAGGGGCGGCTATGAAACCTCGTCCGCTTGATCTAACCACTCCGGTAGCTAATTATACGATCAACAATTTGTCGCCACAGGAACAAGCACAAGGATTTAGTTTATTATTTAATGGGAAAGACCTTACCGGATGGAGAAGCGCCGGAAGTGAATCAACGCCGGGTAATGGATGGGAAGTAGTGGATGGAAGTATTCACGTTTTAGATAGTTCACATTCAATGAAAGCAACTGATATCGTTACTACCAATCAATTCAAAGCTTTTGAATTGAATTTCGAATTTAAACTCACCCCGGGAGCCAATTCCGGATTAAAATACTTTGTTACGGAAACACCTGGGGGTAGGTCAGGGTTAGGGTTAGAATACCAAATCCTGGATGATGTAATACATCCCGATGCAAAAATGGGCAAAGAAGGAAACAGAACACTCGCCAGTTTATACGATTTGATTCCTTCCATCAAAGTAGAGCCTCGGTTTCAGAAGAAAATAGGCGAATGGAATCAAGGAAAAGTAATCGTATATCCCAATAATCACATTGAACATTGGTTAAATGGATTTAAAGTGGTTGAATTTGATAGAGGCAATAATATTTACAAAGTATTGGTGGCCTATAGTAAATATGCCAAAAATAAAAACTTTGGAATGGGGGAGAAGACACCCATTTTATTGCAAGAGCATGGCGACAATGTGTATTACAGAAGTATCAAAATTCGTGAAATAAAATAATGCGATTTTATAAAGTTGCATTATCAAATATTCATTCCATTTATTATTAATTTATCAAATGAGAATCAATTTTATTGTTTTATTATTTGGATTCTCATTGAATTCCTTTGCACAACCCATTCCATTGCCGGAACATCCACGTCCCGATTTTGAAAGAGTGAATTGGATGAACTTAAATGGTGAATGGGATTTTGAATTTGATAGCCTGAATATTGGCATCGATAAAAAATGGCCATCCGGTAACACCGCATTTTCAAAGAAAATAAATGTGCCCTTCCCTTGGGGCTCTCCCTTATCAGGGGTAAAAGATGAAGCTGATTTTGCCTGGTATAAAAAATCAATAACCATTCCTAAGTCCTGGTCAAAACAACGGGTTTTTGTAACTGTGGGGGCTTCTGATTGGGAAACAACCATTTGGTTAGATGGGGTATTATTGGGCACACACCAGGGCGGATATACCCCCTTCTCTTTTGAATTAACCAAACAAATAAAGTTCGACACAAAACAGACACTGGTGATTAAAGTAGATGATAAACGTCGTGATTTTACCTTGTATGGTAAGCAAGGGTATGGAAATGCCAGGGGTATTTGGCAAACCATTTATCTGGAAGGCAGAGGCAATCAATATATAGACAACATTCATTTTACACCTGATATTGATAAAAAATCTGTAAACGTATCGGTTACTATCGATGATGAATTAAAGGCAGATGCTGAAATGATTATTCAAATAAAAAGCCCGGGTTCAGACATTGTTTCGAAAAATGTATTTCCGAAAAACAAGATCACAGCTAGTTTCAACATACCTATTCCAAATCCAAGATTATGGAATTTAGAAGATCCCTATTTATATGAGACGGAAGTAAAAATGAATGAGGATATAGTGAAAACGTATTTTGGTATGCGTAAAATTTCAGTCGTCAATTTACCCAATACCAATTATCCTTATATCGCATTAAATAACCAACCCATCTATTTACAATTAACACTCGATCAATCTTATCACCCCGAAGGATTTTACACATTTCCCACTGATGATTTCATGAAAAATGAAATACAAATGGCGAAAGACATTGGTTTAAATGGGATTCGAACACACATAAAAGTAGATGTGCCCAGAAAATTATATTGGGCCGATAAATTGGGATTGTTAGTGATGTCTGATTTACCCAATTCCTGGGGTGAGCCTGATGAAAAGATGCAGAAAGAATCGGAATACACTTTACGTGAAATGATTAAAAGAGATTACAATCATCCAGCCATTTTTTCATGGATTACTTTTAATGAAACCTGGGGATTGAGGACAAAAGTAATGGAAGATGGAAAAGCAAAATCTGCCTATTTACCCAGTACGCAAAATTGGGTAGCATCTATGTATTATCTAGCTAAATCGCTCGATCCAACAAGATTGGTTGAGGACAATTCAATTTGTTGTGGGGCAGGTCATACAGAAACGGATATTAATTCTTGGCATGAATACCTGCCGGGATGGGCTTGGGAAGAGCATTTGAATAATATTGTGAAAAATACATTTGAAGGAAGCAAGAATCATTTTGAAAAAGTATTTGTTCAAGCTAATCAACCGAATATTAATTCTGAGTGTGGGAATGTTTGGGGGTATGAAGGTAGTTCAGGTGATATCGATTGGAGCTGGGATTATCATCGCATGATCAATACATTTCGCAAATATCCAAAAGTTGCCGGTTGGTTATACACCGAACACCATGATGTAATCAATGAATGGAATGGGTACTGGCGTTTTGATCGTACCAAAAAGTTTACCGGCCTCAATGAATTGGTATCAGGAATGACAGATAAAGATTTTCATTCTGAATTTTATGTATCCACAGGTAATGAAATTTGTAAAACACTTAAAGCGAATGAGCTACTCGAGGTTCCTCTGTATATTTCTGTGATGTCGGGGAAGTCGCTGAAAGGAAATCAAATGACCATTGAGTATTCATTTTCCTTTCAAGACAAAACAGGAGAAACACAAATATTGAATACCGGTAAACTGCCGTTTGATTACCAACCTTGGATGCAAAAACAATTAGACAATTTGCAAATTAAAATGCCGGCAATAGCCGGATTGGGAATTCTCACCCTCAGATTAAAAGATGAGAATGGTAATTTGCTACATTCAAATTTTATGCATGTTGTGGTAAAGTCAGATAAGAATAAGGAACAAGTAACCATCCTAGAAGTGAAGCCCACTGCATTCACAAAATCGGAATGGTCACTGAAATCCTGGAATGTATTGGATGGCTTAAAAGTGAATGGTGCCGGGAAAGGTTTTTTTGAATACCAAATTCCTATATCAAAAGGGCTCTCTATCTCGGAAATAAAAAATGCGTATGTTTTATTTGAAGCATCAGCAAAGCAACTTTTCGATAAAGATTTGTCGGCAGAAGCCATCAAAAATGTAGATTATATGTTGGGTGGCAAAGTGTCGCCGCATAAAAATCCGAATGCCTATCCAATGACTGATGAAACATTGTTTCCTTCCATCATTGAGGTTAGTATCAATGGGGTTAACACCAAAACCGTCACATTACCTGATGATCCTGCCGATCACAGAGGCGTATTATCTTGGAACAGTCAATTAAAAGATAAAAAATTACGAGAAGCCGGGTCATATGGCTACTTAGTAAAGATTCCGATTGCTAATGAAGAAATTAAAAAAGCAATTGCATTGGGTTATCTGACTATAAAAATTCAAACAGTAAATGAAGGAGGTTTGGCCATCTATGGCGAAGACTTTGGACGATATCCCATTAATCCGAGTTTGGTGATGATCAAAGAATAACTAACTATTTCCATCATGATGAAAAGTTATTTCATACTTGCTTTCTTAATCAATAGTTTTTCATTGTATAGCCAAACCATACCGGCTCCCTACAGACTTCGTACCGACCTGCTTCTGAATACAAATAAGGTTACAAAGAATGGAAGTCAAACAAAGGAATCTTTGGAGTCTGTTACAAACCAACAGGGCATTTACCAATTTGCGAAAATATTTCAAGAAGCACCTTCTTTTCATTGGGAAACCCTAAGCGCTATCAAAAATGTTTCGGCTTGGCGAATTATATTGTCATCCTCTTTACAAAATTTGGAAGGAAACAATGGAGATTATTGGGATTCTAAAAAAACAATAGGAGCACACAATCGTGCTATATATGCAGGAAAGCCTTTGCGCTCAGGGAATGTATATTTTTGGAAAGTACAAGTATGGGATCAACATCAGCAGCCTTCTTCATTTTCATTGCCTCAATCTTTTTATTTAGCAGAGAATGATTCGACAGATAGGATTTCGCATTTTCCTTTATCAACAGACATACAATATCCTGTTGAAATGGTGAAAAAAAATGCAAACACTTATTTTATCGATTTCGGAAAGGATGCTTTTGCTAAACTTCAGTTAAACCTTACCTCTGCAAAGAAGGATTCTATGTGGATAGAAGTAGGGGAAGGATTGGCAAGTCCACAAGTACTACTTACAAAAGGAGGCTCGATTCGGTATAAAAAAATAGGCATATTGATCAATCAAGGAACGCATGATTATAACATCACTTGGCCGCCCGATGAAAAACGGAATCTTAGAAACCCCATATTAATGCCGGATTATATTGGCGAGGTTTTTCCTTTTCGGTACCTGACCATTCAAAACTTTTCCGGTCGATTAGAAAAGAACTCGGTGCAAAGGAAAATGGTGTATTATCCTTTCAATGAGAATGCATCAAGTTTTACATCTAGCGATACAGTACTAAATAAAGTTTGGGACTTATGTAAATATTCTATCAAAGCAACAAGTTTTTCGGGGTACTATGTGGATGGTGACAGAGAACGAGTACCTTATGAAGCCGACGCCCTCATCAATCAATTATCCCATTATGCAGTAGATGCAGAATATAGCATGGCAAGACGTTCTATGCAATATTTAATATACCATCCTACGTGGCCTACAGAATGGAGTTTACAAAATGTATTATTGGCTTGGAATGATTTCTTATATACCGGGGATACATTGTTTCTAAAAAAATATTATACCGAGTTACAAAAAAAAATGTTGATGCCCCTTGCAGAAAGCAATGGGCTTATCAGTACTCTTAAAAATAAACAAACCACCGATTTTTTACAATCCATACACATTACAAAGGCATTTGATGGCAAACAAGATTTGAAAGACATTGTAGATTGGCCTAAGACAGGTGCATATATTGGGACAGAAAAAGAATATGCCGGTGAAACGGATGGTTTTGTATTTAATACATTCAATGCTGTTGTCAATGCTTTTTATTATCACAATTTAGTACTGATGCAAAAAATAGCCTCCCTTTTACATTATTCAGAAGATGCTAAAGGATATGCTCAAAAAGCAAGGCAAGTGTATCAATCTTTTCAAACTGTTTTCAAAGATCCTTTAACCGCTTACATCAAAGATGGAGATTCTACCACACATAGTTCTTTGCATGCCAACATGTTTGCATTGGCCTTCGGCTTGATAGAAAAAGAAAATATCGGAAAAGTCGTTCAATACATGAAAACGCGTAAAATGGCCTGTAGCGTGTATGGATCCCAGTTTCTGTTAGACGCCTTATTTGATGCCAATGAAGCAGATTATGCCCTTGGTTTAATGACTTCTACCGCACAAAGAAGTTGGTACAATATGATACGTGTTGGATCTACCATCAGTATGGAAGCCTGGGATATTTTATACAAACCCAATCTGGATGTAAATCATGCATGGGGAGCAGCACCTGCGAATATCATTGTTAGAAAATTGATGGGAATAGAGCCTTTAACCCCGGGCGCTTCTATATTGCAAATAAAACCACAGACCGGAAATTTGCAATATGCAAGTTTACAAACAACCACCATTCGGGGAAACCTTTCCTTAACGATTGATAAAAAAGGGCAAAGCAATTTCTATGCGATAGAAATTCCCGGTTCAGTGTCTGCAAACATATCACTGGAATATGATCAGCAAAAGCCGACTATTTATATGGATGGGAAAAAAATGAATATACTTCCCCAATCGGGATTTTTTGTGTTTGACCGGGTACCGGCAGGAAAACACCAATGGGTGATGAAATAGATGCTTACCGTTGCCATCAATTTTCGCCAAATCCTGCCCATTCTTTTCTCTTTTTCGGTAATGCCGAATACCATACATCGGAAAATTCAATTGGGGGCGGTTACTGGCCTCCTGCTTATCCATTTTGACCGATTTATTTAATAATGAAAGAATAATAATTTGTATATTCATTCTGTATTATGAATGACATCATTTTACAATAAATAATCGATTTAAATCGAATCATTTAGGTAACGAATCTTTTTACATTGTTTTCATTGATTGCTTAAAAAACGGTTGAATCCATTCATACAGTGCTTACCTTAAAATAAAAAAAACATGAAAGAAAAAAAACCAAGCTCCCTTTCACGGAGAGAATTCGTAGGCAATACTGCCAAAGTATTGGCAGGTTTTATGATTGTACCTCGCTATGTATTAGGCGGGAAAAATGCATATGGCATAAAGTATATGGCCCCAAGTGATATCATTTCCTTGGGCTTTATTGGCACCGGTAAACAAGGGCGAGGACTCACCAATTCATTTATTAAAACCGGTGAGACTAGAATCTTGGCTATCAGTGAAGTCTACAAAGCCAAAGCGCAATTAACATTGGATGCTATCAAAAATAACTACCTTAAAAATCCACAGTTTGGCACCTATGCAGAGATTCCTGTGTACAATGATTTTAGAGAACTGTTAGCACGTAAAGATATTGATGCAGTGGTAATTGCCCCACCCGATCATTGGCATGCTGCTATGGCTGTAAGGGCTGCCGAGGCAGGAAAAGATATCTATTGTGAAAAACCGTTGGCACTTACTATTAAGGAAGGTAGAGCCATGGTAAATGCAACACGTAAGCACAATCGTGTTTTTCAAACCGGTAGTATGCAACGTTCCTGGAATGAATTTAGGCAGGCTGCCGAATTAATCCGTAATGGATACATAGGTCAAATTAAAAATATTAAAGTAAATGTAGGGCCGCCACCAAAAGTATATGACCTGGCTGCTGAAGCCATTCCGGAAGGGTTGGATTGGGTTAAATGGTTAGGACCGAATGCACCTTCTAATTTTAATCCTGAATTGGCACCCCCTATCACAAAAGATGTGTTTCCTAACTGGCGTAACTACAAAGAATTCGGCGGTGGAATGGTTACCGATTGGGGCGCTCATATGTTTGATATTGTTCAATGGGCTTTGGATATGGATAGCAGTGGTCCGATAGAAGTAATTGCACCTGATGGCGGAGAACATCCTTTCTTAACGTATCGGTATGCCAATGGAATTACCATGACCCACGAAAAATGGGAATGGAACAATGCCATTCATTTCTTTGGTACCGAAGGAGAATTGAAAGTTGCACGAGGTAAATTAGAAACAACCCCTGCTTCACTAAAAGACAAAG
>JANOVY010000012.1:0-2355 GCA_031417635.1 Bacteroidota bacterium
ATATGTTGCGGGTGGGAGATGGCCGTCTCTTACCAAGCAATGATATTGGATAGAATCTATTAATGATTGCGGATGCTCTATTCTAACCCCCAAAGCAAATGGTTTGGCTTCTATTAATAATTGTTTCTTTTGAAAAAGATGAAAAATGTCTCGGGCAGAATGTCCGGTAGCTACAATAACTGCCGAGCCTTCAATGATATCCCCATCTGCAGTGGTAACACTTTTCACAATATTTTTCTGTAGCGTAAAATCAACCAGTTTTTTTTCAAACAAAAAAATACCGCCACTGTCAATTATTTGTTGGCGCATGGCTGTAATAATATCAGGTAGCTTATTGGTGCCAATATGCGGATGGGCCTCATATAAAATCTTTTCATCGGCTCCAAATTGATGTAGTAGGTTTAGGATTCGGTTGATATCGCCTCTTTTACTACTTCTGGTATAGAGTTTACCATCACTATAGGTACCTGCCCCGCCTTCACCAAAACAATAATTACTTTCCGGATTTACAATGCCCTCTTTGTTTAAAATTGCCAGGTCTCTTCGTCTGGCCCTTACTTCTTTTCCTCTTTCAATAATAATGGGTTGAATACCGGCTTCAATTAATTTGAGCGCAGCGAAAAGTCCGGCCGGACCTGCACCAACAATAATGACTTTGGTTTTATCTCCACTAACATCCTGAAAAGAGATCGGAGAGATCGTTCTTTTGATAAAAGGTTCATTCACAAATGCATTGACGGTTACATTGATCCAAACCTGCTTCCTACTTCGGGCATCAATAGATTGTGCCAACCGATAAAATCCCGAAATCTCAGATTCTTGTATACCAAGGGATTTAGAAAGATAACTCCTGACAATTGAATCGTCAGCAGCTTCTGAGGGAGTAAGTTTAAGCGAAACATCTTTTTGCATACTGTTAGGGGTTATCCTAAAAAGCGGTTAAAAGTGAATAGTGAATAGTGAAAAGTGAATAGTTAAAAATTGCCTGTGTCTATATAGTGATGGCATTTCCTTTTGCTATTCACTTTTCACTTTTAACTAAAACGGCAGATCATCAATATTATCTGCAGCCGGTGGCATATCTGAATAATTAACCGCATCAGCATTATTATTTGTTTGATCCATCTTAACGGTTTCCATTCTCCAGGCATCTAAATTGGTAATATAGTTCTCACGCCCTTCTTTCATCCATTTCGTTCCTTTGATGTTAAACTGCACTTTTACCTCATCACCCATGTTAAAACGATCAGGCATGGCAGTTTTATCTTGTACGCATTGAAATTTAACATAATTGGTAATCACTCTACCACCAATGTCTTCTGTTTTTTCAATTACAAATTCACGTGTTTTAAATGTTTCAGTGCGTTGCACGATATCAAATTTCGCAACCAGTTTACCGGTAATTTCGTATGACATATTTTCAGTTTTTTACAATGTTCAAAAGTAAGAATAAATTCTGCTTCCGATGAGAAAAAAACTGAATGGATACTTCAGATAATTTGTACCTTCCATCACAACCCTTTTTACAATGTTTCGAAACCACTATTTTGTTTTTTTACTTTTTTGCACAGTGGTTTCCTGCACAACACCCCAACAAACCACTTCCCTCCTTTATCGGCAATATCCAATTGAAAAGCGGGTAATAGTAGATTCCGGTATGCTGAAGATGTTAGCACCCTATTCAACATCTTTACATTTGACCATGAATCAGGTAATAGGCTTTGCCACAAACAACCTTACTAAAAAACAACCGGAAAGCGGACTTGGAAATTTTATGGCGGATTGTATGAAGACAATGGCTGAAAAAAAATTCGACAGAAAAGTAGATGCCGCCTTTATGAATCCGGGTGGAATTCGTTCTGATATCTCCAAAGGAAATATTACAGTTGGTAATATTTTTGAATTGATGCCATTCGACAATCTAATTGTGATGCAGGAAGTAAAAGGTTCCTTATTGCAAGAATTTTTAAACAAGACCGCACAAGATGGGGGATGGCCGGTTTCTACCGGGATTACCATGCGATTGAAAGAAAAGAAAGCGGTAGCAATTATGATTGGAGATAAAGAGCTTGATATCAATGCAACTTATTTGATTGCCAATTCTGATTATGTGGCAAATGGAGGCGATGACTGCACAATGTTGCGAAAAATACCCAAATTAGACAAGGGGTATTTGTTTCGGGATGCCATACTAGATTATATAGCAGCATTAACAAAACAAGGAAAACCTGCAGAAGGAAGAATTGAAAACCGTGTAGCCCATGTTAATTAACAGAAGAAGGTTTATAAAAGATACCACATTTGCAGGAGGGGCATTGGCTGCAATGTCTGTTTTGCCATTTGAGGCGGAAGCAG
>JANOVY010000013.1:0-35959 GCA_031417635.1 Bacteroidota bacterium
ATTCGTTCGCTGATTCTTTCACAACACGATTAAAATCCCAATGCGAAAGTTCGGCTTGCATATTTTTCCTGGCTTCTTCAATACTTACATAAGAGATGGCTACTTTCATTTTCCTAACTTCATTGGCTGCTGTAGCAAAACTCACATAAACACCGGTTTTAGCACCTTCTACTTTATCTATCATTGGCATGAGAGAATCTTTTTTCCAACCATTGAATGTGTCGAATGGTTTGTCAAAATCAGTCACAAAATAAATGGTAATCGGCTTGGGTCTTCGAACAGTGGCTGCCATGGTTACTTCACCTTCTATCGATTGTTGATTCACCTTGTATACAGTGGCTTCTTTTGTTTCAGCTGAACCTAAAATTGTTGTAAAATCAAAGAGAATATGGCTTTCCATTGATTTTGGAAAAGTATATTGATGAAACCCAACCCTGGTGGTAGAAGTTAACTCAGCAGTAATCCCATAATCCTTTAAACCCACCTTATGATATCCGGGTTTGGCAATTTCTTGTTGATGTGAATAAGAAGACCCATATTTTGAAGAGCCCAATTGCCCTTTGAAGATACCTGTAGTGGGCAAAACAGGAATGCCGGACATTTCCCAGCAATGAATATGACTAAAACAACGAATGGTGTCTTCATTATACCGATAACCGGTATTCCAAGTGCCATTTACATTCATATCCGGACTTAGATTCACCATTCCAAAAGGCCGAGACGCTGAACTAAAATAAAAAAAACGCGAATTGGCCGCATCTACCATCGGTTCTACCAAGTCTGTTTTTGAAAGGGCAACCGATTTTTTTATTTGTGCGATAGAAAAAACAGTTGAGAATAGAAAAAATAATACGGTGCTTAATCTTAAACTATTCATAGTGATTTTAATTGTAGTAAGAAACCATCATCGGAAATTACTTTTATACATTGATAAGAAGATATACCACACTTTTGTGGTGTTTTAAAAAACGATTTTACCATAACAAAAAAGGGCAATGCAAATGCCATTCTTCTTTATAAACCTAAATAAAAGGGATTGCATTACTCTGTTAAGATAGGGTTTAATTTACGAAATCGTTTTCGTTAACTTATTTATGTAATTCATTGTTCAATGACGACTAAAATGGATTGATCAAATGATCATTAATAGAGGGGGTGGTGAGGGAAATTTGGGTTGGAAAAGTCTTTTAAGCCGGAGGCTTGATGATATTAGTCACTCGGCGGAGCCGAGCGACTAACTAATCTAGTACTGCATAAATATGCATGGGGGTGGATTTATTTTTTAAAGTCACTTCGCCCACTTTGTTACACTTAAAAGATTCTTTTACTTTTTCATACGTCTTTTCATTAATGATGATTTGACCTGGTGCAGCTGCAGATTGTAAACGCTGTGCAGTATTTACAGAATCTCCAATAACCGTATAATCCAATCTTCGCAAGCTGGCAGATCCAATATTACCCGAGATCATTTCGCCACTGTTGATGCCAATAGACACTTTAGGAATGTAGGTAACATGCTCTGATAAGGCCGGCATTTTGTCTATTTTGTTTCGCACCGCCAAACTCGCATCAATGGCTCTGTCTAAATGAAACTCTCCTTTAAATACTGCCATGATCGCATCTCCAATGAACTTATCTACATAGCCCCCTTGTGCAATAATTTCTTTTACCATTACATCAAAATAAGTATTTAGCAAGTTGATAACCATATCCGGCGGTTCGTTTTCACTGATAGAAGTGAAACTGCAAATATCAAAAAATACAACGGTGGCTTCAATGGTTTCATTGGCAATTAAGGATGCTTCAAATTCTCGGCCACCCATAAAATTGAGTACCGTTTCATCCACATACATTTTAAGGATATTGTTCTCTTTAATGGCTTTGAATGTGGCCCTTAATTGAAAAACATGTTTGATGGTTTTCTCCATCGTAAATGATAGGTCTTCAAAATTAATAGGCTTGGTAATAAAATCAAAAGCCCCTCTATTCATGGCCACGCGAATATTGTCCATATCTCCATAGGCTGATACAATAACTGCTTTTATCAATGGACTTGATTCACCTAATCGACTAAGCAGGGTAAGACCATCCATTTCGGGCATATTGATATCACTCAATACCATATCAATGTCCGGGTTTTGCTGAATCTTTTCTAATGCATCATTGCCATTGATAGCAAAGACAAATTCATATTGATGCTCTCTTATCTGTTGGCGGAATTTTTGCTTAATCAGCATTTCCAAATCCGCCTCATCATCCGCTACTAAAATTTTAGCCATTAGTCGTTGCTTTTTAATTTTTCTTTTAAGTTAACAAAGTCTACCGGCTTTGTTAAAAAATCATCTGCGCCCAAATCTTTGGCCATCGCATAATTTTCTGCATCACCGTAAGCTGTAATCATCATTACTTTGGGTGGAGGTTTGCTATACTTCTGTTTAATGCTTTTTAATAATTCCAAACCACTCATGCCGGGCATATTAATGTCCGACAAAATTAAGACAGCTTCATGCTCGTGAATATTTAAATACTTCAAAGCATCTTCGCCGGAAAATGCAAAAACAAATTCGATCTCTTTTTCGCGAATCTCTTTCCGAAATCGCTGTTCGAATAATGTTTGTACATCTTTTTCATCATCTACCACTAATATTTTCATACGCTTGTTTAAAGGGGTAAAATAATACTAAAAATTGTATTTTCATTCTCTTTTGTTTCCACAGTCAATTTACCCCCATGGCCTTTCGTTACAATGTCGTAACTCATGCTTAAACCCAATCCAGTGCCCTGTCCGGTAGGTTTGGTGGTAAAGAAAGGTTGGAAAATTTTATCAATCACTTTTTGTGGAATGCCATTGCCATTATCTTCCACAGAAATGATGATGGCATTCTCTTTTTCCGACGATAATCGGGTTGTAACAGTAACAGTGGGTTCATAAGCAATTCCGGCGGACTTTGCTTGAACCGATTTCTCATTTACCGCAAAAAAAGCATTGGTAAACAAGTTTAATATCACCCTACCCATGTCCTGCGGTATGATATTTATTTTGCCAATGGAATCATCATAATCGGTAATCATGGTAGCATTGAACGATTTGTCTTTCGCTCGCAATCCATGATAGGCCAATCTAAGATACTCATCTGTTAGGGTGTTAATATTGGTCAATTCTTTTACACCGGTACTACTTCTACTATGTTGTAACATCCCTTTTACAATACTTTCCGCCCGTTTTCCATGGTGACTAATTTTTTCTAAATTTTGGGCAATGTCATTCAATAGCTCAGCTTCTAATTGTTCATCCCTTTCGCCTTTCTCTTTTAACTTTTCAATTCTCACTTCTTCTATCAATTCCAGGTTTACTTCCGAAAAATTATTGACAAAATTTAACGGATTCTGTATCTCATGGGCAATACCGGCTGTCAATTCTCCCAGACTAGCCATTTTTTCGGATTGGATGAGCTGGGTTTGGGTATCTTTTAAATCGGTTAGGGTTTGTTCCAGTACAATATTGGCTTTGTGCTTCTGTTTACCGTTTCGGTGTTGAATGATGGAAATAACAATGACAGTAATGATCACTGCCATCAGAATAATCAAAATTAAATTAACAATCGTTGCTTTCTTTGCCGACTCCAATTCAATTTGCTTGTCATGCTGTTGCATTGCTAATTCGTTCAACTGATTAACATCCCGTACTCTGTTAATGCTATCTCTTAAAACCATTGAGATACCTTGGTAATAAAAAGCACTATCATATTTTTTCTGTTTTTGAAAGATTTCTATCAGTAACCTATATCCCAGCAATTTTTGAGAAATCATTGGATCAAATTCATTAATGATATGTAACCCATTTCTTACCGACAATAAACTGGAATCTATTTTACCATCATCCAAGAATAGACTACCCATTTGAAAATAAGCTTTCCCTACATAATGATAATAATTTAAACGTAACCCATCTCGAATAGACTCCAAAGCATATTTTCTTACAGAATCATACACTTTCATTCTTAAATAATGTAATCCCATTTCAATATTGGCACTCAAGATCATATCCTCATATCCGCCAATGACAAAATAATCTTTCGCTTTTCTTGTATTGAGAATGGCAGAATCCAATTTACGTTTTCTCGCATTGTTTCCGACCACATATTCGAGGTAGTAGGTTCCCAAAGCATGCCGATCTTCAATGTTATCCGCTATTTTTTTAAGTTCTTGAATATGATATGTGGACTCATCAAATTTTCTTGCACTACGAAGTATATTACTTAACAAATAATGAATGTTTAGTAATACAGTTAACCTAGATTTTGTGGCATCTTTTTGAAAGTAAAAAGGAGCTATGTTCCATATATTTTTTTCGGAAGATGGATCTGAGGCAATGGCTAAAGCCGCTTGTGCTTTTAGGTAGGCATTGGGCATCTTTTCTTGAATAACATAGGTGCTTCCCAATAAGAATAAATATTCTGCCTCCCAAATTTTCGATTGTAGTTTTTTGGATAACGCCAGTCCTTTTTCCTGATAAAATAGCACGCTATCTACATCTGAAGACAAATATGACCAGGCCAATGGTTTTAGAATTTCCAACCTTACCGAATCATTCTTGGCATTTTGGTAAATATGGGACAGACTATCCTTATGCTGTAAATAAGGGAAATAATAATATTCCTTGTTTTGTGCCAATACCAAAATCGGCAGACAAAGCAGCAGCGAAATTCTAAACAATCTTTTCATAGGTTGATAAAGCAAACCCAGGCAGTCATCTATTTCTCACATATAGAAAAGGCAGATTGATTGATCCATCTGCAAACTGTCGGGAACATTCAAATGTAACGAACCTAAGTTACTTTTCCTTACTGAATTGAACTAAAAAGTTGGAAAATGGATGTTTTGAACTTGTTGTGCATGCCTATTGATATGAAATGCCAAAAACTCCAGCCTTTGCTGAAAATCCATGGCACCGGATATGGGATGCGGATGGGCCTGGATTCTCAATTCATCTTCCTGTAAATCATTGCCAAATGCTTCCAGAATACCTTGTAAACTTTGTAATGAATATTGCCAAAATACCAAAGTACCCCCCAATCTAGGTGCTGCAATGGCGGGTACTTCTTCTTTAGGCTTCCAAGTAAGATCAATCAATTCTTGAATGGGTAATTCTTTGTGATTAGATTCAAATGTTTTTTCCAATGTACCTTCTCTGATGGCATAGAGCGTTTTCCACATTCCATAAATGCCCCCCTGCTCTGCCCAAAAAAGGTGTTCTGTGTTTTCGATTACATTCCAGACATCTTCAGTTGCTTTAAAGGATGCTTGTGCCTGTGACATTGATTTTATGAGAGATAAATAGTGATCTCTTGGGCGGCCAACTTCTGATATTAGTTGATGTACTTTATTCATTATTGTTTATTGTATAGTTTCGTAAACTGTTACTATTAAATTGTTTCACTTATAAAATCTGCGAAGGGCTAGTCAATTACCGGATAAAATTAAGTTTTCTCATCATTGGTAACAAAATACAGAACTCAGTCCCTCCCCCCTCCTTCCCTGACTGCGCTGCTGCTTCGGGGCATGATACATTTTTATATTAGATCCTGAAAAATATATTTCTCATCAAACTCAATTTTAAATGCCGTCAACAATGATAGGTATTCATCTCTAAAAGTCTGCTTTTTATGATGATTTTCCTGATTTTTTATGTATTTATAAACAGAATCTATTGAAGACTGATTATATGAAAATACACCATATCCTTCCTGCCATTCAAATCGATGCTTAGTCAACTGAATATCATTGATATATTTTGATGATTTTGCTTTTACTGTTTTCATAAGTTCAGATATGGAAACAACAGGTTTCAGTCCAAAAAAACAGTGTACATGATCCTCTACTCCATTTACAATGATTGTTTTGCAATTTGATTCATTGATCAGGTTTCCAATTACTCCAAATAATGTACTACTCCAATCTTTATTAAAAATATCATGGCGGTATTTCACAGCAAAAACGGTTTGCAAGTAGATTTGATGATAAGTGTTTGCCATTTTACTTATAGCTTTTAATCAAAAAATATATTGGCCGAACCTACGGTTCTTTTATCTATTTGTTCTATTTTTTCAGCGGATTGAAATCCGTTGTTACAATATTTATCGAGGCTACGCCTCTACGCTATACCTTTCAAACACTATTTATTACCTATTAGTCAACCCTATTCGTAGAGCCATCGGCTCGGCTCATTTTGTAACCACGGATTTCAATCCGTGGCATATCAGCTACACACTCCTTGAGTGCCTTAGGCACGGCCCATGTTAAATAGGTAATGAAATAATAAACTCACTTCCTACTCCTTCTTTAGTCTCCACCTTCAACTCCCCCCCATGCGCTTTTACAATATCATAACTCAAACTCAATCCCAATCCTGTTCCTTGTCCGGTGGGTTTCGTGGTGAAGAAGGGTTGGAATATTTTATCGAGAATTTTTTGCGGGATGCCGTTGCCGTTGTCTTTTACTGAAATGATTATCGAATTGGCGGATTGGCGGATGAGCGGATTGTTTGAAGAAGAAGTCAACAGCGTACTTACGGTAACTGTTGGTTCAAATCCATCACCCAATAACTTCTTTTTTTCTGCAACTGCATAGAATGCGTTGGTGATCAAATTCAGGATCACTCTTCCAATATCCTGTGAAATGATATTCACTTTCCCTATCGCTTCATCAAAATTTGTGATTAGTGTGGCATTGAATGATTTGTCTTTTGCACGTAAGCCATGATAAGCTAATCGCAAATATTCATCGGCCAATGCATTGATAACGGTGGGTTCTTTTACACCGGTACTGCTTCGGCTGTGTTGCAGCATACCCTTTACAATGTCACCCGCACGTTTGCCATGGTGGTTTATTTTTTCTAGATTTTGTTTTAAGTCATTGGCTATCTCTTTTGCAAATTCAATGTTTCCATTGTTTAATTCTTCATTCATTTCATCTACCAATTCTGTACTTACTTCGCTAAAGTTGTTTACAAAGTTCAACGGGTTTTGTATTTCGTGTGCAATACCCGCAGTAAGTTCTCCCAATGATGCCATTTTTTCTGATTGAATCAGTTGCTTTTGTGTGATCTGTAATTCATTTAAGGCTTCTTCTGTACGTTTCTTTTCTTCTTTTAAAAGTATCAGGTCTTGTTCTGCCTGTTCGGCATGCGCTTCTGCAATTTTCAGGTCATTAAACCTTGTAAAAGTGAGATTGAATACAGATGCAAATCTTTCCAGTAACAGAATGGTTTCATCTCCCTGACCATCGGGTGATGCCATGCCAATAAACCCTTTACTGAAATAGGCTACACTTTGTACTCTTCTTTTTTGTGTGAGGCCCTCTTTAAACGGAATATGCATTACATGATTGAGGTAATGAAAATAATCTTTCAGTTCTTTTCCCTCCATATTCACGATCACCGATTTCTGTTTGGTGAGCCAACCATCATACAATTTTCTTACGGAAACATTTTCGTTTTTGTTAAACATGAATTTTTTGCCTACCTGGGTACCTTCTTCATCGGTAGCCCACATTTCCATATCCCCTACTTCTCCTTTAATAATGCCGATATATAAACGATTGGGTTCAATACCTAAAGCGATCAATTGCCTGAAAACTTCAGCTGCCGTTTCAGCTAGTTCGTCACTTTTTTGCATGCCCATGGTACGGCTTCTCACTCTTTCTAAGGCAGCTTCTATTTGTGATTCTCTTGCATTCGCTTCCGCATTTTGTAGATCGAGAAAACGCGTATAGGTTCCATCAAATACTGCTGCAAAACGTTCTAGGGTTTTAAGTGTTTGGTCCGCCAGCGGGATAGAGGTTGAAATCGTAAGATGCCCTTTTGAAAAATAGGCCGCAGAAATAACCCTTCGTCCACCCGTATCTTGGGGGCTAATAGTAATGCCACTTATTTTATTGCGGTAATTCAACCATCCTTGTAATCCATCACCTGTAAGATCGAACACAGCCGATTTTTTCCCGGCTTTCCATGCTTCTATTGCGGGTTTGGCTACTGTGGGCTCATCCATGTCCACCTCAAAAGAACGGTTTTCTTGTTCCCCACCACCTGCCCAGTTGGTTACTCTAAAATCTATGATCCCTCGATCTTCATAATAAATACCAATGGTAACCTGTAGCATATCATCGGTACCTAATTTTTTAAATTCTTGAAAAAGAACTGCGGCCGTTTCTTGTAACTCATTACTGCTTTGCATAGCCATTGTTCTACTACGAACTTTTTCTAAAGCAGTTTCTATCTGTCCTTCTCTTGCCTGCGCTTCTGCTTTTTGCAGATCAAGAAAACGGGTATAGGTTTGCTCGAAAACTTTTCCGAATCGTTTGAAGATGCCGTATGCTTCTGGTACTGGCTGATACGTGTTAAACATGATGTATCCTTGTAGAAAAAAAACACAATGCGTGGCTTGAAATTTTGGTATAGGAAATCCAGCATCTTCAATATTTTCAAGTACTTTTCTACCGTCAATTAAACTAAATAAATACCGATAGGCTTCCACCAAATCATGTCCTTCAGTCTCCATCATAAAGAAATTATCGCCTCTCTGCCTTGCTTCGTAAATCTGTTTGTGGAAAGGTTCTACAGTGTGAGGTATCCTGATAGGTGGCTGTATACCACCAGTATCCCCGCTTGCCCAGCAAATGGTAGAAATGTTATCTGCCTGCCAGATGTGAAAGGCACTTACGAAAGCATTAATGCCCAAATCAAGTACTTGTTTAAATAGTAAAGTGGCCGTTTCTGATAATTCATTACTGTGCTGCATGGCCATTGTTCTGGCACGCACTCGTTCTAAAGCTAATTCAATCTCAGCTTCTTTTGCCTGTGCTTCGGCTTTTTGCAGATCAAGGAAACGGGTATAGGATTGTTCAAAAACAGATGCAAACCTTTGTAATATCTTTGCATCTTCATCACTCAACGGTTCGGTACTCCACGACAAAGCACCGTGCCGCATATAGGCATTAGAGAACGTAATTTTTTCAAACGATCGCATTATTTTCTGAAGCTCATACGGTATTTTCACAAATTCTGTTTCGCTAAAAATGTATTCGTCATACATTTTTTTTGCATCTCCTTCACATACCATTACAGCATATTTTTTACCCTCTTTCCAATTATTAAGTTGTTCTAAATAAAATGGATGCTCGAAATAATAATTTTCGTAACAGGTAGGGTAATCATTTCCAAAACCTGAGATCCACCATGTCATATCACCTGTTACAGCATTCATTATAACTATCGAACAAGCACCGTAGGTAAACCCAAGACTTTGCAATTGTTCAAGTGTGGTTGCCGCAATTTCACGCAATTGATCACTATGCTGCATGGCCATTGTTTTTGCCCTCACTCGTTCCAAAGCCAATTCTATCAGTGCTTCTCTTGCCTGTGCTTCTGCTTTTTGTAAATCTCTGTAACGCAGGAAAGTTTGTGAAAACACATTTGTAAATCGGTTCATCACTTGCCGCTGTTGGGCTGTATGTGGCTGAAGTGAATAGGCCCATATAGCTCCTTCTTTAAAATAATAAACCTGGCAATGCATATCCGGCAGTTCAAGTAATGGCTGCGACAGATAGCCCGGTGCTGAATTTAATATATTTATATACTCTTGCTTTTCTTTTCCAGAAAGGTGGTAGTAAAATAAATCATTCTTGTTTTTCCAGTTATCATATATCAGCTGCCATAACTTATGGACATTCATGTCTAAAGTACCCGCTGCTTTCACCATTTTTCCTTCATCTACATTGGTTACAGACCACACTTCCATCGTTTTGTTAATGTCGATGATGGCAATGCCACAGCGCACATTTTCGATACTCTGCCTGTCTAGTTCGGTAAATAGGGTAGCAATGGCTGAACTAACATCTTCGCTATTGTGCATGGCCATGGTTTTGGAACGCACTCTTTCCAGAGATGCTTCTATTTGTGCTTCTCTTGCCTGTGCTTCTGCTTTTTGAAGATCGAGGAAACGGGTATAGGCCTGCTCAAAAACGATCGTAAATCTTAGTAGTAAAGCATTTTCTTCTGGTGTGTATGGCTTAGCCTGGCTATTGGCTATATTCAGCGATACCGATTTTATGGTTGCAATGGACCAGGCAAATCCTTTTGCTGTTTCTAAAAAAGCTTTTTGCTTATCCGCTATATCCTGATCTTTTGGAACTTCAATCAAACCCAACTGGAATAAATATTCTTCAAATGAATCTTTCTCTTCTCTTGTGAAAACTTGAGAAACAACTCCACCCTCTTTTTCTTTAATAACGAAGTAAGGATGATCAATTGCCGGAATGAACCAATGTTGTGGACGATCCATCCACTTTGCATAGATCCACAATCTCCAATCCTTTTCACCCACATTGGTTCTGAAATTAGTAGAATCGAATTCGATTCCTAAATGCTCCAACTGTTGTCCAACAATAGTGATCACATGCAACAATTCATTACTGGTATGCATGGCATTAGCTGCTGACCTTACTTTTTCCAGGGCCGCTTCTTTCTGTGCTTCCTTTGCCTGTTCTTCTGCTTTTGCTATATCGGCATATCGTTGATAGGAAAGATTAAACACATTCCTGAATCGCTTGAGTAACGAAAGTTTTTCAAGGGTAATGGCTCCATAAGTTGAAATACCAATGGAACCAGTGCCAATGGAATAAAAATAATAATATAAAGAGGAACTCTCGTCGAGTTTTGGATCATCCAATTCTCCATTATTCTTCCGCAGTTTTCTGAATTCTGTTAAATCTTTTCCGGTAAATGAAAATTCAGAAAAAGCGTCAGCTGAATTTTTAGTTTCCTTCACCTGTTTATCAATCAATGGATGTAAATCATACGGCATCCTGGTAACAGTTTTGCCTAACCCGGGAGCATAATCATAATTGATAAAATAAGTTTTGCCCTCTTCATAAATATTAATCATTGCATTCCTGAGTTCATCAAAACCCATTTTATGCAATTCCAAATAGAGAATTTCACAAATATCTAATAAGTCATCTGGCTTATGCATACCCAATGCCTGAACTCTTATTTTTTCGAGTGAAGCTTCAATTTCCAGCTCACGTTTCAATTCACTGATCTCAACAGATTGCCGGTCCAGCATTTGCCTGATTTCTTCTGTTAAAGGCTGTTTTGTCCCTATTTTTTTCTCTTTCATTGGATCATAGTATTGGAAGAATAATTACAAAATTAATTCCTTCATTTTGTATTGTTTCCACTTTCAATTCTCCACCATGCGCCTTCACAATATCATAACTCAAACTCAATTCCAATCGTGTTCTCCACCTAATAAATAACGGTGGACAAGCCTGGCCGGTGGGTTTGGTGGTAAAGAAATGTTGGAAGCATTTATTCATTATTTTTTATTTACTCTTTTTTGCAGTTTAGTTGAGGGTAAAAAATTATTGCTGCTAACCACTTTTTTTTCTATTTTTATTTCCAGCTCTTTTCTTGCATTACCGGCTACATCTCCACCTTGTTTGGCTGCCTTTTTATTTTCAATAAAGCCTTTGGGTTTTCTTGTTTTAACAATGGCTGTAGTAGAAGCTTCGCCCAACATGGAAAAAATAAGTTCAAGGTCGTTCATGTGGTCTCTGAGATTTTGGTTTTTTAACCCCTTGACTTTTTTATGTTGCGATGGTGTAATACCAAATGTAGCTTTTGAAATTTCGGCAGTGAGTATGGCATATTCTTTTTGAATTTTTACGTCATTCTTACTCCATTCTTCTGTAAGTTCTTCTCGTATGGCAATACTCCGCATTCTTTTTTCAATCCAATCTTCAGGGTAACTTTTTAATTTATAGAGTTCTCTTGTGCGTTGTGTAGCTAATTCTGGGTTTTCAATTTCATCTAACCTATCGGAACCTACTTGTGCCAGCCATAACTTAAAAGGCTCAGCTTTGTGAGATGGAATAGACTGGATGATGCGAAGCAGGCCTTGTGTGTTTGCAGCTTGAACCTTTCTATTCTTGCCATCAGCTGCTATCATTTCAACTAGGGTACAAATTGTACCCCAGTTGATTTTTAATTGCTCATCACGGCTCAGCATCCGTTTAATGTACTGCTTTACATCTGCACTATCCGTCAACACTTCAATTACATCTTGTACTGAGAAGTACCATTTCTGTTCCTCTTCATTCCAAACAGAACGAATTTGTCTACTTTCAAATAATTTAATTCCTTTTTCCATGTTTATTGATTTTGAGGAATCAAAATAATAAAGTTTGTACCTTCTCCATTAAGTGTTTCTACCTTAAATTCTCCCCCATGCGCTTTTACAATATCATAACTCAAACTCAACCCCAATCCCGTTCCCTGGCCGGTGGGTTTGGTGGTGAAGAAGGGTTGGAAGATTTTGTCGATTATATTTTTAGGAATACCCGGTCCGTTATCTTTAACTGAAACTGAAACCCACTTAACCTCACGACCATCTACCCCCCGGCCCCCTGAAGGGGGAGTTATTAATTTGGTACTGATTGTAACAGTTGGTTCTTTCCTATCTCCCCCTTCAGGGGGCTGGGGGGTATTCACGGCATAAAAGGCGTTGTTGATTAAATTCAAGATTACCCTGCTTATATCCTGTGATACCATATTCACTTTCCCGATTGTTTCATCGAAATTTGTGATGAGGGTCGCATTAAAGGATTTGTCTTTTGCTCTTAAACCATGATAGGCCAATCGCAAATATTCATCTGCCAATGCATTAATATCAGTGGGTTCATTGGTGCCGGTGCTACTGCGACTGTGTTGTAGCATGCCTTTTACAATGGCATCGGCCCGTTTGCCGTGGTGGGTTATTTTTTGTTCGTTTTCCTTTATGTCTTTTGCAAGTGATTTTACTTCCTCTAAATTTCCTTTGTTGGCTTCTTCGCCCAATTCATCAAGCAATTCTGTATTTACTTCACTGAAATTATTCACAAAGTTTAATGGGTTCTGAATTTCATGCGCAATGCCGGCTGTAAGCTCACCCAGGCTGGCCATTTTTTCAGATTGTATAAGCTGGGATTGTGTGGTTTTCAGATTTTCCAATGTTTGGCGTATTTCACTGGTTTGTCTGGTTACTTCTTCTTCCAGCACTTTTTGTTGGATCAAAGCCTGCTCCCTTTTTTCTTCGGATAGTTCCAATACTGTCTGTGCATTTGCCTGTACCTCTTGTATCATCTCTTTAAAGCGCATGGATACATAAATCAGTAAGGAAAAAGGAAACCCAAGATTAAAAAAGGAATTGAATATCCAATTAGAATACTGCGATTGAAAGAGAATTGGTAAAATTAAAACCAATATTAACCCCGCTAAAGTAAAAGAAATCGTAAAAATTAAGCCCCCAACAATGGCCCATTGGGCACCCATCAGATTTTTCCATGAAGTAATGACATAAAATAAACATATACCCAATACAAAAACGAAAGAAACCGCATAGACATAAAGAAAGGTTCTTGAAAAGGAACTGGGTAAAAATGCCCCTATTTCATTCACTACAATTAAAATAATGAGACTCAGAATAAGCCTGCTGTTTATTTTTCTTTTGAAAATTTTAATTAAAATAATAGGCAGCAATAATACTATTGTGGAGTTTCCAAATAAATCACTTATTAATATTTTAATTTTAAATTCATTAAACGAGGTTCCGCTAGGATCAGTATACGAGTAATAAGTGTAAATGAATGAGACACTGGTATAAAGTGCAATCCAGAACAGATTTTTTTCCTTTGGGTTTTGAAAGAGTAACAGCCAGAAAAGCACAGAAAGAATAGCACAAACCACCGCCCATGAGGTACGATAAGTATACACTGTTTTGTAATTATTTAATACACTGGTTGTATAATTTGGGCCACCAAGACGAACAACTTTTTTAAAAGTCTGGGTCTTTACATCATACGGAGGTATTGGAGACAAATATCCAACATAATGAAGGCTGAGAATATGAGCAGCCGGTGTATCGAAACGAATAGATATAGGATCTAACCCACCGTTATATTCGCGAAAATCTTTTCCCCTCTCACCCGTATTTCCTCTGGCAGCAACCAGTTCTCCATCTACATAAAATACTGTCGCAGCCCACTGACCAAAATCAACATATAATTCTTTATGGAGCAAAGAACTATCAAAGTTTACTTTTATCCGAAACCATCCTTCCACTCTGCCATTTTTATCAGCATAGTTTGCTGAAAGATCGGTGGGTTTTAATTTTTCCCAACCCTTTATATCAATATCTTTTTTAGACCAGTTGGTATCATTTCCCTTATGAAAAACCCAACCGTCAGCAGCATCGATAGGGAAAGCATCAATCTCTTTGCTGAACTTTTCAGGTGTAATGTTTACCACTGTATTTTGCGACCATCCAATCAATGGGAATAACAAAAGGAGGGCTATTTTAAATGAATATCTCATTACTTACTTTATATTATATTGGTAATTGAATAATAAACTCTGTTCCCACACCTTCGTTTGTTTCTACTTTTAATTCCCCACCATGCGCTTTCACAATATCATAACTCAAACTCAAACCCAAACCTGTTCCTTGTCCTGTGGGTTTGGTGGTGAAGAAGGGTTGGAATATTTTGTCGAGGATTTTTTGGGGGATACCATTGCCGTTGTCTTTCACTGAAATGATTATCGAATTAGCGGATTGACGGATTTGTAGATTGGTTGATGAAGAAATTAATTTGGTACTAAGGGTTACGGTAGGCTCATAGTTTATACCCGCTGCTTTGGATGAGATCGATTTTTCATTCACGGCATAAAAGGCGTTGTTGATTAAATTCAAGATCACCCTGCTTATATCCTGTGAAACCATATTCACTTTCCCGATTGTTTCATCAAAATTTGTGATGAGGGTCGCATTAAAGAATTTGTCTTTTGCTCGTAAACCATGATAGGCTAATCGCAAATATTCATCAGCCAATGCATTAATATCGGTGGGTTCATTGGTGCCGGTGCTGCTGCGGCTGTGTTGCAACATTCCTTTTACAATGGCATCGGCAGGTTTGCCGTGGTGGTTGATCTTTTCTTCGTTACTGATCACATCATCTATCAATTCATTTTCGATGTCTTCTTTTCTCTCTGCATTCGGCTTTAATCGTTCAGCTTTCAGTTCTTCCAGTAATTCTGTATTTACTTCTGAAAAATTATTAACGAAATTTAATGGGTTTTGAATTTCATGCGCAATGCCTGCAGTGAGTTCTCCCAGCGATGCCATTTTTTCAGATTGTATCAATTGAGATTGAGTAGCTTTTAAATCGCTGTATGCCTTTTCAATTATTAATTTAGATTTTTGCTTTTGTCGATTATTCCAAAAGAGAAAGCCGGCCAGTAGCATAAAAAAGCCAATCACAGTAAACTGTAAATTTCTCGTCCTCCGTGTGGCATTTTCTTTTTTTATCTCTTCTATTTTAATCAGGGCATCTTTCTTTTCCTGTTCTGTCTGCATTCTTGCCTTTTGGGCATTTTGACCAGCTGCCAGGCTGTAGGATTTATTAAAAAGTGAATCGAATTTGAGTCTGTACTCATATGCGTTCTTATAATCTTTAAATTTATAATGAGTATAAGAAAGCGCATAATAAGTGTCGCTCATTTCTTTAGTTAGCAAATGTTTTTTTGAAAATTCAAGAGCAGCGTGGGCATAGAAATAGGCACTATCCTTGTTATTAAAATCTGTATATGCTCTACTCAGCAATACGTTTAAATAGGCAGCCATAGGATAATTACCTAATTTTAGATAAAACAGAAAGCCCTTTTTATAAGCTTTAATGGCAGCATTATAATCTTTTAAATATTCAAGTTTCTGGGCATTAAACATTAATAGGCGATATATAGTTTTTTCATCATTCTGTTCGTTTGCAATTTTAAGTGCTTTACTAAAAAGGGAATCTGCTTTAGCCCAGTCATATTTCATAAGATATCTTTGACCTACAATTAGCAATGCTTTTTTCAATAAATCCTTGTTTTGTAAAGTTGTGGCTATAGCAAGCATTTTTTGACCATGGTAATTACTAAGGCTATCGTTATCAAACAGTCTGTAACTTTCACTAAGGTCATAATGAGCGTAAGCTTCCCTTGAAATATCACCATTAGCTTCAGAAAATTTTAATGCCTTTAATCCTGAAGAAATTGCTTCGTCATATTTTTGCTGACCAGCTAACATGAAGCCAAGTTCTAATAAGGCATCTATTTGGCCATTTTTCCAATTCAATGTATTGGCAAGCGAAAGCGCCTCTTTTGCTATTTGAAATGATTTCTCAGCATTTGTATTGTAAAGGCTGTGGCTATAATCCAGCATCTTTTTAATCTTGCCAGTATCCATTTTTGTATACCTATCCAGCTCATTTTTTAGACTGTCTGTCTTGTTTATTTGTGCATAACTATAACTACTTGGAATCATGACAATGAAGAGTGCTACTATTTTGACCATGTTTATGCGTTGTTAGCTGGTAATTGAATAATAAATTCTGTTCCTTCATTCTCTTTGGTAGTCATTTTTATTTCGCCAACATGCGCTTTCACAATATCATAACTCAAACTCAATCCCAAACCTGTTCTCCACCTAATAAATAACGGCGGACAAGCCTGGCCGGTGGGTTTGGTGGTGAAGAAGGGTTGGAAGATCATTTTCATTCTACTTTAATTTGTAGTGCCATCGGCTAGGTTTATTTTGTAATCACGCCTAGGCGGGAGATTTTAATCCGTTGCAAATGCCTATATGCTACTTGAGTGCCTTCGGCACGGCCCATATTAAATAGGTAATGAAATAATAAACTCACTTCCTACTCCTTCCTTAGTCTCCACTTTCATTTCACCCCCATGCGCCTTCACAATATCATAACTCAAACTCAATCCCAAACCTGTTCCCTGCCCGGTGGGTTTGGTGGTGAAGAACGGTTGGAAAATTTTATCGAGGATTTTTTGGGGAATGCCGTTGCCGTTGTCTTTTACAGAAATGATTAGCGTATTGGGGGATTGGCTGATTGAAGGATTGTTTGAAGAAGATCTTAATTGAGTATTAACGGTTACAGTTGGCTCGTACTTTTCAGCTGATGCTTTGGCTGAAACAGCTTTTTCATTCACTACATAAAATGCATTCGTAATCAAGTTCAAAATCACCCTTCCCATATCCTGCGAATTCATATTTACTTTGCCAATGGCTTCATCAAAATGAGTGATTAATGCGGCATTGAATGATTTGTCTTTTGCACGAAGGCCATGATAGGCCAGTCGTAAATATTCATCGGCCAATGCATTAATATCAGTGGGTTCATTGGTACCGGAGCTGCTGCGGCTGTGTTGCAGCATCCCTTTTACAATGGCATCGGCACGTTTGCCATGGTGGTTTATTTTTTCGAGATTTTTGGCAATATCATTGAGTATTTCATCTACCAATGTTTCGTCTTGTTCAGTTTTTACTTTTAACTTTTCAGCTTTCACTTCCTCAATCAATTCCATATTCACTTCCGAAAAATTATTTACGAAGTTCAATGGGTTCTGAATTTCGTGCGCAATGCCGGCAGTAAGTTCACCCAGACTGGCCATTTTTTCGGATTGGATCAACTGATTCTGTGTAGCTTTCAGCTCATTCAATGTTACTTCAAGTTCTTCTTTTTGAAGGGTTAAAGCGGCTGTACGTTCTTGTACTTGGACTTCTAATTCAGCTTTAATTTTTTCAGTAATAATAATCTCTCTTTCTTTTTCCTGTGTTTTTAGTTTTTCTTTTTCTAACGCTTTTCGTTGTTTGTTGTTAATGACAAATAAAGCAATCATCCAGACAAATGAAAAAAGGATGGCTGTTTCAAAATAGCCATCCCAGTTTTTATAAAAACCGGGACTGATAAACTTTACCAAATCTTGTATAAAGTTTACTGCAAAAAAGGGAATGAACGTATTAACAAAGGTTCGAGCAGAAGTAAATTCTTTTATATAAAGAATAAGATATGTCAATCCAAATACTATGATATGACCAGGCCATACAAGAAAAGATTTTGCTTGAGGGAATACAGACGACAAAACCAATAAAGAAATTGCGCCAAACATCCCATAAACTAGTATTCTATGCCAGTTAGGTAATAAAACTTTGGTTTGTTGATTTTTTTGAAGATAACGGATAATGATAATTGCTAAGATAGAATTCATGCGTATTCATTAATATTTTATTGTTGGAAAATGAATTAAGTTATGCTCATTGATTTAGTCAACTTTCAAAGAACATTTTTATTTATTACGCGCATTTTCAATAAATGTATACTGAACTTCTTTTGGATCATTGATGATTTTATAGAACTCATCCAAATAACTAATCATTTCTTTCTTGGTTCTATTTTCCAATAAATCAAATTGGTTAATGATGGCATATATCTTTTCTTTTTTATCGGTAAATAGTTTTAATATCGGCACTAATTCGCTCATGTTTCTTGGAAAACCGCGGTACCTTCTTTGCACAACGGTTTCTATCTCCATCATGGGATCAGGGACGGCATAGTCTGCATTCACGAATCCCGAAAAATCAAAATCATAGGGAACGGGCGTCGGCCTTAGTGTACTATCTTTTTTGGAAATTAAGAGCTTGATATTATGGTTATTGGGTACCGACCAATCCGTATTGCCAATCATAAATTCAAAAATATCAACAATCGTCATTTGTTGCCGATCTACGCCAAAAGGAGATATTTTGATATTATTACCCTCTTTTCTTTTATTCCTTTTCGCCATAGCATCCACATTTTCAACAAAAAAAGCATATTGGGTAAATGGCTTTTTCTTAGCGAGATTGTCTTGATAATTGATATTAATTAACCTTGCTCGAAAACTATTATTAGTTATTTCATTATACATTTTATAAATGATATATTCTTTCAATAACAATTGATGATTATAATTCCCGGTTTTACAAGAATTCACCAATTTTAAAGTACCCAAAGAAGATAATTTAGGGGAACCGGCATTTTTAAAACTTAATCGGATTGGCGGTATCGCACAAATAGAACGGCGCATATGACCTCTTGCATTTAGTCGAATATCTTCACTAACTGTAGAGCTATCGGGTAACTTACAAGTAAAAGTGGCTTTTTGGTAGGTATCTTTTATTTTTCCACTCAATAAATTTCCTAAATCAGTTGATAGCGTTACGTTCAAAGGTTTATCATTCATGAAAAACTGAACGCTATCAAAACCAATTTGTGCATTTGCGTGAAAACCAATGGTCAGCAGGCAAATAAATATTAGCTTTTGAAATACTCTCATACAATAAGGATTTAGATTTGGCATCATTTACGCCCATAAATTACATTAGTTTTTCCAATTATACGACTGTTGGGCAGCTTTTTTATGGCTTTATAATCTGAATTTGCTCTTGGGGGGAGTTTTACTGCAAGAATGACCGCACCATTTGACATGTTGACACAGCTTGCCAACTAGGCTATTTTCCATTCAGAAATTGCCTAAAAAAATAAATACGCCCTCTTATTGGACCACTATTTATTTACAATTTCTTCGATTACCTTCCCAACATTGCCACTAGGCATTTGAATATGTAATAAGGAAGCTACTGTAGGTGCAATGTCTTCCATGTGTATTTCACGATTGGATTTGCCGGGTTTGATATTCCATCCATACCACAATAAAGGAATATGGGCATCATACGGATTCCACAAACCATGGGTTGTACCACTTGTTTCAAAACCATCTAACCATTGGGGTTGTAAAATAATTTGAATATCGCCACTACGACTTGGATAATTTCCATTGGCAATCATCTCTTTTAATTTTGCAGGCAAGGTGGTTTCAGACAATGCATCTAATTGAAATGCCCGATCAATTCCATTTTGTTTTAATAAATAATCAATTACCCAGTTTTCAATATCCTTTGTATTCAACTTCTCTTTCTGAATAGTCTTATGATTTAAAAACACCTGATAGTTCATAATTTCAACCACCAATTCATCTGCCCGAAACTTGTCTTTCAACTGCTTATTCAAATCTGTTTGCAATGCCCTTGCATTAAGATTACCGGTTG
This sequence comes from Bacteroidota bacterium, assembly GCA_031417635.1. Taxonomy (GTDB): domain Bacteria; phylum Bacteroidota; class Bacteroidia; order Chitinophagales; family Chitinophagaceae; genus Sediminibacterium. The sequence goes on from JANOVY010000013.1 coordinate 20,022, forward strand.
GAATTTTATTCTCCTTTAAAAATCCCGGTACATGCGATGCCCCATGATCGGCAGATAAAAATACAAGGTATTGCCCCTCACCCACTGTTTTATTTAAATAGGCAAAGAATTCGCCCAATTCCTTATCAAGACGTAAAAAACCATCCTCCGCTTCAATAGAATTGGGACCAAACGTATGCCCAATATAATCGGGGGAGGATAAACTTACCGCTAAAAAATCTGTGGCCGCACCCTTCCCCATTTTTTCTGCCTCTACAGCTGATTTTGCCATTTCGAAGGTGAAAGTATTACCATGTGGCGTTGCAGAAACAATACCGTAGTTTTTACCCGCATATTTGGCTAGGTCATAAGGAAATTTTGTTCCGAAGGTTTTTCCTTCATAAGGTTTTTCATCCTCTGTACTTTGCACATAGGTATTGATGGGATACAGGGTATTCCAACCGGATTGATAATAAGTATCCACCATTTTTTTGGCATTCACTTCTTTTACCCAAGTGGGTAATTCTTTCATATAATAGGTAGATGTAATCCAGTCGCCTGTTTTGTTATCATACCAATAGGCTGCATTGGCGCTATGACCGGCGGGCAAAATACTACCCCTATCTTTTAAGGCAATCCCAATAACTTTCGATTTAAAATTGGTAGCCAATCGCAATTCATCGCAAATGGAAGTAACCAACATATTTTTAGGGCTCATTTGGCCCAGATCTGAAGAGCTTCCCACGGTTTTAACGGAGTCATCTTGTGTACAATATCTACTTTCATTCAGTTTATTATCCCACCAATTGTTTCCGGTGATACCATGAATGGCAGGTACAGATCCGGTATAAATTCCCGAATGCCCACAAGCAGTTACCGTAGGGGTATAATTGATGAAAGTATTCTCACAGGAAAATCCCTGATTTAGCATCTTTTTAAAACCTCCGTCAGCCGCATATCGGTCGTAATAACGGTATAAATAGTCCCAACGCATTTGATCTACCACAATGCCTACCACCAATTTGGGTCTTTGTAATGAATTTTGACTAATACCCCAATAAACGGAGATGACAGCGGCAACCAAAAAAACAATCTTTTTCATAAAAAAGGTTTGACCAAATGTACTAAAAAAAAATATGTATATTTATTGTATTGACGAAAATAAAAGTATCCTAAGCAGACTAATCAACAAAAACCGGGCATTGATCTGTTTACAAATGCTTCCATGATAGGAATTAAACTAAAATGGAGCTTGTAAAATTCATTGACCACGATCTAATAAGCCATGAATTATCAAGAATTACTACAAAAAACAGAGGAAGAAGTTATACAATTTTACAAAGTACATTCAGATGATAAATTGTTTTATCATAACCTTGGACATGTAAGAGAAGTATTGGAAAGAACTAAAAGAATTGCCAATCATTATCAATTAGATGATCGAAATTTTTATTTGGTTTGTGCAGCTGCCTGCTTTCATGATACAGGGTATTTAGTAACAGATCATGCTGTACATGAACAAAAAAGTGCAGAATTGGCCAGAAGCTTTTTAACAAGTATTGAAGTGGATGAAGAAACCATCGCTATCATTGAGAAATGCATAATGGCCACTCATATGCCACAAATGCCTGAGACATTGCTTGAAAAAATACTCTGCGATGCTGATTTGTTTAATTTGGGTACCGATGACTTTAAAGAAAAGACAAGGCAATTAAAAAAAGAAGAAGAAGCCTTTCGACAACAAAAAATAAATGGCCTTGACTGGCGTTCGGAAACCATACACATGTTAGAAAAACATCAATTCCACACAGATTATTGTCAACTGCTTTTAAATGCCGCGAAAGCTGAAAACCTTGAAAGGATAAAAAACCGCCAGGAAGCAAAATTAAATAAAGTAATGGCTTCCGAAAATTTGACTACTGATGGAAATGACCCCAATATCTTGACTATCACCGAGGAGTCTGAAAAAAAGAATAAAAAGAAAAATAAAGACAACATACCTGAGCGAGGAATCGAAACCATGTTTCGTGTTTCTGCAGCCAATAATGTTCGCATTAGTTCCATGGCCGACAGCAAAGCGCATATTCTGATTTCAGTAAATACCATTTTGATCTCTGTTATATTGGGTTTTTTATTGAAAAATCTTTCTGAAAATAAAAACTTGATCATACCCACCGTGATGTTATTAGGGGTTAGTCTGGTTACGATTATCTATTCATTGTTAGCCACCCGACCTGTTATTGCACAAAAAGGGGGCACTTTTACAAAAGAGCAAGTTGACAATAAAAATGTGAACCTTCTTTTTTTTGGCACCTATTTCAATATGGATTTTGAAGACTATGAATATGGCATCAAGGCCGTGATGGCTGATAAAGATTTTTTATATAGTACCCTCACAAAAGATATTTTCTGGCAAGGCAAAGTGTTGGGAAGAAAATACGGATACTTAACAAAAGCTTATTCCATTTTTATGTATGGGTTAATCATTTCTGTTGTTTCCTATTCAATTGCTATTTCCTTTTTCGGTTAATCAACAAAAATGGTAAATGGGAAATTCATTTTTTGACAGAGATATCAGTTGGCTCAGCTTTAATCATCGGGTATTGCATGAAGCAAATGATGAAAGCGTTCCATTATTGGAAAGGCTGAAATTTGTATCCATTTATTCCTCCAATCTAGACGAATTTTATAGAGTTCGCATTCCCATGTTACTTTCGTTACAAAGAATTTCGAAGAAAAATTTGAGTGCCCATTTTGAAGACAAATTACCCCAAATAGAATCCGTTGTCAAAGGTCAAATGAAGGACTTAGGTTCGATTCTTACCGATCGTATTTTCCCTCAACTAAAAAAGCAAAACATCCACGTAATTTATGAAACTTCTATTCCTGATTATTTGGTAAATGTTTGTACTACATTCTTCTTTAATCATGTAGCCGGTTATATACAACCGGTATTCATAGAAGATGAAACAAAAGAAATAACCATTGAAAATAATAAATTACAAATATTAGTACGGTTATCCAAAAAAAATACAGAAGAGAAGTTGGCTATTGTGAATATTCCAACAGATTATGTATCCAGGTTTTTTTATTGGGATGATTCCGTTTCAGATATTCGGCATATTATTTTTTTGGATGATATCATCAAATTGAATCTACCCTATATTTTTAGTGATTATTCGGTTACAGACAGTTATTCATTTAAAATTACCAGAAGTGCCGCATTGGATTTACATGATGAATTTGAAGGCGATATTGCAGAAAAAATAAGAAAAGAATTAAAAAAAAGAGACTGGGGTTTGGCCACTCGTTTCTTATACCAACCCGGCATTCCGCTTCGGGTTTTGTATACTTTAATCAGCAAACTGTCTCTTACCAACGCCAATATGGTGCCGGGTGGTATTTATCACAACCTAAAAGATATCGCCACCATACCATTGCCCGAAAACCCATCGCTCCGAAATGAAGTATGGAATCCACTTACGCAAAATCTAACGCCATCAACAGAATCCATTTTCACAGTAGTCGCTCAAAAAGATATCATTGTACATACCCCCTACCAATCCTATTTACCGGTTATTCGGTTCTTTAATGAGGCAGCTTTGGATACGCAAGTGATAGAAATTTATTTCACCATTTATCGTGTAGCAAAAGATTCGATGATATTGAATTCACTAATCAGTGCAGCAAAGAATGGAAAAAAAGTAACGGTATTTGTTGAATTAAAAGCGCGTTTTGATGAAGCCAATAATTTAGACTGGGCTAGTAAAATGAAAGAAGCGGGTATCCGTATCATTTATTCCATACCCGGACTTAAAGTACATGCCAAAATTGCATTGGTAAAAAGAAACGAGGACAATCGAGTAAAATACTATGGTTTGTTTTCAACAGGGAACTTTAATGAAAATACCGCCACCGTTTATACAGATCATATTTTGTTAACTGCACATCCGGATTTGGTAAGGGAATTGGAATTGTTGTTTATTTTCTTTCCATTTCGTGTACCTCCGCAAAAAAATACCCCTGCTAAATTTGATCATTTATTGGTTTCACAATTTAATTTACAATCTAGCTTTTTGCAATTAATAGATCAAGAAATCATAGCTGCAAAAGAAGGGATTGCTGCCCGTATTACCATCAAATTAAACAGTCTGGAAGATCAAGTACTGATCAATAAATTATATGAAGCCTCTAATGCAGGCGTACAGATACAATTGATTGTGAGAAGCATTTGCTGTTTAATACCCGGTGTGATAAATATGAGTGAAAATATTTCAATTAGCCGAATAGTAGACAGGTATTTGGAACACGGAAGAATTTTTATTTTCCAAAACCGAGGTAATCCAAAAGTATTTATGGGCTCAGCCGATTGGATGAATAGAAGTATGTATTATCGAATTGAAGTATGCTTTCCGATTTATGATGAATCCATCAAACAACAACTTATTCAATTAATTGACATACAATTATCAGATACTGAAAAAGCTGTCCAATTAAACAGTGAATTAGAAAATATTACTAAAAAGAACGAAAACACAAAGATTCGTTCTCAACAAATCATTTATCAGTTATTGAAAGGTTGATGCAGGTGAATGTATTTGTTTTTAAATAATCAAAACCATGTCCTATTCAAAAAGACTTCTATCATTTCTGTTGTTGTTCTCTTTCATATTTGTGTATTGTAATACGGCAGAAATTTGGACGAGTCCCCCCGGATATGATTTTAACACCCCGGAAAAAAGAAACCTATCGTATGCATTAAAAGAAATTTCCGGTATCTCTTTTTTACAAGGAGACGACCAAAAATTGTATGCCATTGAAGATGAGTCAGGTAAATTGTATACAGTTCCATTGGATGATAAAAAATTAAGTCATGTTAAATTTGGGGGCAAATCAGATTATGAAGACATATCTATTTCCGGCAAAAAAATGGTTTCTGTTTTAATTAGTAATGGAACAATCCTTCAGTTTCCCGCTTCTGATTTGGGGAAAGAGAAAATAGACAAAGTAGCTGAATTCAAAAGCTTATTACCCAAGGGAGAATATGAGGGAATGTTTGCAGATGAAGAAAATGTATATGTATTATGCAAAGAATGTGCAGGTGATAAAGAAACAAAAAAAATTTCGTTATTTGTTCTACACCAAAATTCGCCTTCTTCATTGGTTTTAAAAAATGCCCAACAACTAAAAATTTCTAAAATACAAGACAAGCAAGGAAAAAGTAAGGAAAAATTTAGGCCTTCTGCATTGGCTAGACATCCCTTGACCAAAGATTGGTATGTAATTTCTTCAGTGAATAAACTATTATTGGTTTTTGATGCATCATGGAAAATAAAAACGTTTTATCCGCTTAAACCTTCCCTTTTTAAACAGCCTGAGGGCTTAACCTTTAACAGCAAAGGAGACCTCTTTATTTCAAATGAGGCAGCCGGCGGGGAAGCAAATATTCTTTCGTTTACATATCGAAACTAATTCTCCTTTAATCCTTTAATAACCACATTTCCGGTTCCATTGGGATCACAAGGATAACCGAATTCTTTCAATAATGCTGTAGGATTATTGATGGTAGCATAAAATTCGTTCAAATATTTAACGGTTGTTTGCTTATATTTTGCATCGATATAAGGGCATTCGTTATATAAGCGATAGATATCCTCTTTTAAACGATTATAGGTTGCAATCACTCCATCAAATTTTTTCATATCCTTAATACAATAACCCCGATACCTTCTTTCTAATACAGACCGCATAAATAACTCTTGGGGCGGATATGCATATGGTGCATTGACCATTCCTGAATGATCAAAATCATAAGGGATGACAGTAGGAATGGTAAAAGAATCTTTAGCGATTAATCGGGTATTTTGGAAGAATTGCACCGACCAATCTGTATTGCCAATCAAGTATTCAAAAACCGCCATGGTTAAAAATGCTTCCGTTTCGGTTTGTTCAGGCCGTGTTTTTCTTTCAATCAAAATGGATTTATTCCGTTTCGCCATTTTCTTATCTTCTTCCAATAAGATACCATAAAAGGGGGCAGTAATTTTTTTGGTTTTTGTATCGTCAAATTTCATTTTTACCAATCTGGCATTAAATGACTTTGGTGTAATAATATTAAAGAGTTTATATACCAGCCATTCCTTTACTACATAATCTTCTCCCTGGCATGGAACCACCAATTTGCATTTATCCTGCCCTTTAAAAACAGGTGATTTTTCAGATTCATTTTTAGCAAAATGCAACAACAATGGGGGGTAATTACAATTCTCTTTTAATCTCCGAAAATGTCCCCTTGTTTTCACATCTACATAAATGGAATTTTCAATACTGTCTTCCCCCTTGTATAAAGCAAGTAAAGGATGATATTGTGGTGTCTCATATCTATCGTTAAGCACTTCTTTCACATTCCCACGTAAGGTTATTTGAAGAATATTATCAGATTCAAAAAGTCCCATTCCTTTAGATGCAGATTTGGATTCAATTTGTTTTGATTCCTTTTCAGCTTGAGAATTGCCTTTTAGGGGTAATATCAATACGCCAATGGCTACTTGAATACAAAAAATAAACCTCATACGTTATTATTTGATTGATTCATTAATTTGCAATTGTCAGACCCTTATTCAAATACTCGATTCAACGACACATTTATGATTGAAATACATCAATGCCATTGGGAAGTTACTCATTTTAATGATAAAATGAAATATCCGGCGGAAAGAATTGGATTAGCTGGGTTGTAAAGATTCTTTACAATCAGTTACAGCATTTACAGTTGTGGAAGACGGGGTAACGAGTAACCGGTAATGGGGTCCACAATACCCTCAATTGTAGGCCGGCTACTTTTTCATGGGTCGTTAAAATGTGGATGTCTTTTTTAAAGGAAACTTCTCTTACAGAATCGGCACCCCATCCTTTTGGGTTGGTAGCAGACAATTTATGATGCGCAATGGTTGTTCCTAAAATTGAATAATTGGCAAAATAGTTGTAATTGGATCGATAGAAATCTGCCAGCTTTTTCAAGTCGGCATTTTTGGCATTGTCAGGATAAAGGGAACCCAAGTTGAAAACCAAAGGTTGAATATGATTTATTTTTAATCGTTTTCTTGTTCGCTAATCAGCTTGTTCAAATAGGCTAATTTTACGGGCTCTCTATTTTTTATACAGAAATCAGTGAAATAACGGTGTTTTTGGAGAAACCCAATTTGAATCTTATTCCACTCATTCAAACGCAAGTCAGGATTCAGGTATTGTAATTCCCTAAACAATGCATCAGCATGTTTTTTGGCATTATCAGTGCCTAAATATTCTAGATCCGCATCAGCAATAATTTCTTCTAATTTGTTTTTGGGAGATTGTGGAATTTTAGTGGCCATAATCATTCCACAAATAATTTCAATATCAGGATTAGAATAACCGTAACTGGGCAAGTATTGTTTTGCTAATAAACAACTTTCTTCTTCATGGTAAGAATAGGTATTGATAAACCCGGTATCATGCCATAACACGGCTGCGTGTAATAAAGCCAATTCTTTTTCAGTACAGTTCTCATGCCTTCCAATTTCATCGGCTTTCTCAGATACATATAAAGTATGATCAGGATTATGATAATAATAAAATAAAGAAAGATTGGTTTTCAATAAATCTATCACAAATGCTTTCATAAAAATTTATTTAGCGTGTGCTTTTGCTTTTAAAACACCACCCGCGGCTTCTTTAATACTTAACACATAACTAAATGCCTTGGGATCAATTTCCAACAATGCATCTTGAATTTGTTTTATTTCAAGTCGCGTTACAATGGTTACAATAATTTGACAATCTGATTTAATATCAAAACTACCCGGTAAATAGCCTCTTTCACCTTTGTAAACAGTAATGCCTTTTCCCAATTCGTTCACAAGAAAGTTCTTAACTTCTTCTTGTTTAGCCGATATAATATTTAGTGCTGTAAATTCTTCAATCCCATCAACCACATAATCGGTGATACGAGTAGCCGAAAAATAAGTAATCACCGAATACATGGCTGTTTCAATATTATAATGAAAAGCAGCTACTGCAAAAATGACGGTATTGATGAGCATGATGATTTCGCTATTCGAAAAACCCACTTTTCTTTTTGTAAATACCGCAATTACTTCTGTACCATCAATTACGCCTCCACTTCTTATGACCAACCCAACACCGGTACCAATGAGTATTCCTCCAAAAATGGCAATCAATAATTTATCTTTGGTAATGGGTTCAATGTCAATTAAGAAAAGACCTAACGCCAATAATACAACTGCAATGGTTGTTTGAACAGCAAATGTTTTACCTATTTTTTGATAGCCTAGGTAAATGAAACCAACATTTAATACCAATACCAAAAGACTAATATTGATATGATACATTTCGTGTAATAAGATGGATATTCCCGTAACTCCCCCATCCATAAAATTGTTAGGAATCATAAACCCTTTCATGGCAAGAACCGCCAATCCCGCACCCAAAACAATTTGGAATAGATTTCTTATATCCCAAACATGTTTCCACTCTATCTCTTTACTTATGTATTTTTTAGACATTATTGACTACTTAATTTGGATTCTAATATAAGACTCTTGTTCAATATATTGATTAAGAAAGGTATTAAAACTAAATATATTAAAATTATCTAATACTCCGAGTAGTAAATAAACGACATGAAGTCGCATCATTCGGGAGATTCCATACAGAATTTAGAAATGTAGATATGCTACTAAATAACCAAGGCTTCTCCAAAAGATGCTATAGCAGTTTTCCTTAAATTGTTCCGGGTATTGCCTCAACAAGGATAAATGATCGATAAATTTCAAAAGAGGCAAATGTTTCAAACATTTTATTTGTTGCTTACTGCATCATCAATTTTATCGGGTTCAATCTATGCCGCCGGCGCTACTCCCTGTGTTTCAACTAAAATAGTTGCTACCGTAATTCTAAATTCTACCATGCAAACATTTATTTTTTCAATTTTTCTATCAATTTATTTTTCATGATGTCGGCCCATATTGAATAGCCGGCATCATTGTAGTGAAGCTTGTCTTCTCTAAATAATTTTGTAATGGGCGTTCCATCTTTTCCTAGATAACGCTCTGCTATCTGAATATAATGCAAGCCTATATTTTGTTCACAATAATTTTTAATCAAATTATTTGCTTCGCTGATACTGTTCCATACTGCCCATCTTTTTTCAGAAGGCGAAATCTGGTTCCAGCATATAGGTGTGGTGGGGTATTTCTCTCGAATTTTGTTTGTAATGTATTTTACCAGCTCTATCACTTGTAAAGGCGTTTTATCTAAATTGGTTCCGGTAATGTCATTGCCTACATATAAAACAATGGCTTGACAGTTATGTGGATAGGCTAGCCTTTTAATGTAATATGCCACATCACTTAATTTGCTTCCCCCAAAACCTCTGTTTATGGTTTCAAAGGGAGATAATTCAGTTTTCATATGGGCCCATAATCTAATATAGGAACTGCCAATAAATAAAATGGCGTTATTAGAATAGGCTTCTTTCGTATCAAGTTTTTCTAATTGAAGAATTTCTTCTTCCCATTTAAATACTTCGGGCTTATCGGGCTTATGTTGGTTTAATCTTGTAAAGAGCCATTGAGCAATATCCAGTAAGGCACTATCCTGTTTTATTTTGTTATTGTCGAGCGTATGCCCGGTGTTATAAAAAGGTCGATACCCGGTAGGAATGCCTAAAGATAAAAGGCGGTCATATAAAATACTGCTTCCATATCTAAATCCATGGTAACTGAATGATGAATCGAAAGGCACTGTTTTGTCGGCAGTACCGCTTACATGAAACATGGGTTGATCGCCTTGATTGATCCATTGATCATTCACCATGGCTCCCCAACAATTAATCACACCCTGCACTTTTGAAGAATAGCCTTCATTCCCACTATTCCCTTCCAGCGTGCCCATTTTTTTTACATCAATAAAGGAAGGTACTTCCGCCTGATCCATGTACGCTAGGTGCATAGCCGTTTTAGCACCTGCTGAACTGCCCATCATAAAAATTTGAGAAGTATCAATGCCATATTTTGTGGCGTATCTTCTAAAAAACCTCACTGCTGCTTTCCCATCTTGAACAGCCCGATACATAGCTTCAAAATAATCTGCATCAGTTTTAGTGCCGCTGATTCCTAAACGATAATCAATGGTGGCAACCACATAACCTCTTTGTGCCATTCCATTACAGATTATTCGACTAAAAGCACCTGATTTATTGCCGTTTTGAAAACCGCCTCCATGAATAAAAATAAGCAAGGGTCTACCGTTAACCGTATCTACCCCTGCCGGTGTATAAAGGTCTAATAATAGATTTTCGGCATTCCCTTTCATATTAACCGCCTCTCCATACGGAATATTTAAAACAGAATCGGCTTTTGCAAAAATGGCGGATTGGTAACGTTGAATCTTTTGTCCGTTTACCGGATTCGCGATAAAAAAAGTTAATAGCAAAGAGAATACCAAGCGATGGACATGCTTATCAACAATTTGTTTTCGAATAACTAACCGCATATATATTTTTTTGAATAAGGATAGAAGTAAGTTAGGCAACTAATTTTAAAAGCATTTTTGCCTCTTCTTTACATGTATCCGGCTCAAATTAACAATTTCCATACGAAATAGGCGCTTTCCAAATAAAAGTTACGCCAACGATTGCGATAAATCACTCAAACAACTTCCTATCTTTTTTGTTATTAATCACTTTTAAATAGTGAAATTTGCCGCCATGGATTTATTAACGATTTCGGAAATATCAAAAAAGATTGGCCAGTCTACTATTGTTACTAATGTATCATTTACCCAAAATGCATTTACAAAAATTGCCATTGTGGGTGAAACAGGATCTGGTAAAAGCTCCTTATTAAAAATCATTTCCGGATTGATGCAACCAGATTCAGGACAGGTGATCTTTGAAAATAAAATTGTAAAAGGTCCATTAGAAACACTGGTACCCGGCCATCCCGGCATCGCTTATCTTTCACAAGATTTTGATATGCGCGCTAATTTTCGAATGGAAGAATTGCTATCGTATGCCAATCATTTAACCGATGAGGATGCACAATCTTTATTTCATATTTGTAAGATAGACCATTTATTAAAAAGAAAATCCCATCAACTTTCGGGAGGTGAAAAACAACGGATTGCATTAGCCAGATTACTGATCATGTCGCCAAGGCTTTTGTTGTTAGACGAACCTTTTTCTAATATGGATACCGGCTTAAAAAATCTTTTGAAGAAAGTAATTCAAGACATTGGCGAAAAACTTGGGATCACCATCATCCTCGTATCCCATGACCCTTTGGATACCCTTTCCTGGGCAGATGAAATAATCGTTATGAAAGATGGGCAAATCATTCAGAAAGGCAGCCCTCAAGAAATCTATTATCAACCAAAAACGGAATATGTTGCAGGACTTTTTGGCAAATACAATTTGTTAACCCAAGAAGAAGGTAAACCAGGAAAAAAAAGATTTTTTCGTCCGGAAAATTTTATAGTATCCAATAGTCAACAGGCAACCCTATCCGGTATAGTACAACAGGTTAACTTTATGGGAAGCTACTTTGAGTTGGTTATCAATACACCCCAGGATACCTTTTTTATTCATACAAATGATTCTACCATTCAAAAAGGAGATACGATGTATCTCTCATTTCATAAATTTCCTATTTGGCATTTATAATACGCTTTTCAATTGTAGTTGGCTAGCGATCAAACACAATTGTAACGCCACAGATTCACAGATTTTTTCTGTTGAAATCAGTGAATCTGTGGCTTAAGATGATTTCAACCATCACTTATATTTGTAATCAATAAATAGTCTTTCGTTTTTCTTGTTGAAAAATATTGATCCCCCCTTTTTCTCATTTGGTTTTTGTATATTGGCTTTACATTATTCATTGATCAATCACTCGCCATGTCATTTAAAAACAAAGTAGCCATCGTTACCGGTGCCGGGCAGGGTATTGGTTTTGAAATTTGCCGATGCTTAGTATCTGAAGGGGCATCCGTTATCTTGAATGATATTGATGCTGACTTGGCCGCAAAAGCCGCAAACAGTATTAATACAATAACTGCTGGCAAATGCTTAGCCATCGCCGGTGATAGCAGTAGCATACCATTTATTCAACAGCTGGTAGATACAACCATCAAAACTTTTGGACATCTTGATATTATAATTGCCAATGCAGGTATTACGCTATTCGGCGATTTTTTAACTTATTCACCCGAATCTTTTGAAAGAGTGATGCAAGTAAACCTTACCGGTTCATTCTTTTTAGCTCAGGCTGCTTCGAAACAAATGATTCAACAAAAAACCGGCGGCTCAATTTTATTGATGTCATCAGTAACCGGACATCAAGCACACAAAAAACTAGCCGCATATAGTATGAGTAAAGCTGCTTTGGAAATGTTAGCCAAAAATTTAGTGATCGAATTATCTGAATATGCCATCAATGTGAATACCATTGCACCCGGTGCTACCTTAACCGAAAGAACACTCGATGATCCTACATATGCAGACATTTGGTCAAAACTAACGCCAATGGGCCATGCGGCAGGTGTTTCTGATATTGCACATACCGCATTGTTCTTAGTCTCAGATAAAGCAAAACATATAACAGGGCAAACCCTCATAGTAGATGGTGGCTGGACTTCGGTAAGCCCCTCCCCTTTTTGAATCTCTCCGCGTTTCCTCTCCAATCTCATGTTCTCTGCGGTGAGAAAAGGTTTATTCTTTAGTAAAATCTAAATGAAATAGTATTTTCACCGCAGAGTACATGAGTGCGGTGAGGTTACGCTGAGGAAAATGAATGAGAGTAAACATCTTTTTAGCTTGACAATCATGCCTGAAAATGTCAAATAACCTCTTATCAAATAGCTATTTGCCGAAAAAATACCCATTTTCACCCTTTCTTACTTTATTCGGAACTTTTTTTATATTCTTTTGTATATTAATACCTGATTTTAGTATCGACCCATTACCTTATTCAAACTATTTTGCCACTCACTCAAAAAACCAACAAATGAAAAAGAATGTATTCTATTTTCTATTACTTATAACAGGCATTGTTCTGTTAGCAGCCAACAAACCTTTTGTAAAAAGTTCACCTTATGGATTTACCAAAGGAACACCCGGCATCAAATCTATTAGTGCCCTTAGTTTTGGTAAAAATGGCATCCTGTTTATTGGAGATTCAAAATCAGCATCGGTATTTGCGGTAGATACGAAAGATACTAAGAAAAACGATAATACCCCGGCCATAGACATGAGTGATATTGACCAAAAAATTGCGTCTGCATTGGGTACACAAAAGGAAAACATAACCATAACCGATATGGCAGTGAACCCGGTTTCAAAAAAACTCTATATCGCCATACAACATAGTGATGGCAGTGCTGCTATTTTAACCTTAGAGAAGGGTAAAATTGAATCAATGGGTTTACAAGAAGTTGATTTTTCTAGTGTTGCCCTAAATGATGCTTATGCAGAAGATGCCAAAGATGCACGAGGCAGACCCCTGCGTGTATCAACAATATCTGATATGGGATTCGACAATGGAAATGTATTGGTTAGCGGTTTATCAAATAAAGAATTTAGTTCCACATTCAGAAGTATTCCGTTTCCATTCACTGAAAAACAAGCGCAGGCTTCATTAGAAATTTATCATGCGGCACATGGTCGTTTTGAAACAGCTTCACCAATCAGAACCTTTACCACCGGTATGATAAACGGAAAAAATTATTTAATTGCCAGCTATACATGTACGCCGCTGGTATTGTTTCCCATGGATGAGTTAGTAGCCGGAAAACACGTAAAAGGCAGAACAGTTGCCGAAATGGGAAGTGGAAATACACCAATTGATATGACAACCATCACAAAAGGTGGAGAAAGTTTTCTGGTAATGGCCAATACTGCCAGGTCAGTAACAGAAGTAAATTATAAAAGTATTGCTGCCTTCGAAGGTACACTAACTGAAAAAGTAAGCAGCACCGCCGGAACTCCTTTTGTTCTGTTGCCTTCATTAGCCAAAGTATTGCAGATGGACAATCTAGATGCAAAAAGAGTGGTAATTTTACAGAAGAAAGAAAACGGAGCAATGGATCTTTTGACTACCAACAATGATGCACTATAATTTTTTATTTATAGTAAATAACAGGCTATGCAAATTGTGTAACCTGTTATTTTTTTTATGCCTATTAATGCTCGGCTGTAAATCTGAACAAAAAGATCTACGAATTCTTTGGAAAGATGAAAAAGCCACAAGTATTGAAATTCCCGGGAGCTTATTGCCGGATGTTCTTTCAGATTCAACCCTCTCATATGTTTCAGTACGATTAATGAATGCCCCGGACACAACTCCTATTTTGGGTATTTTGAAGCATACAGAAAATATAGAATTTACACCGATCATTCCATTTACAAGGGGATTGCGTTATGAAGTGTTTTTTAAATCAGAAAAAATCGAAGATTTTATCATACCCAATGCCGATAATGCAGATGCACCCCAATTAGTGGCTATCTATCCAAATACGGATACATTACCTGAAAACTTATTGAAAATTTATTTAGCGTTTTCACATTCAATGAGAGAAGGGCAATCTGAAAAATATATCCAATTAATCAAAAATGGAAAAGATACACTTCATGCTGTCTTTCTGAATTTACAACCCGAATTATGGAACAATGAAGGTACTGTTTTAACGGTTTGGTTAGATCCAGGTAGAATTAAAAGAGAGCTACAACCCAATCTCTTATTAGGTTCGCCCCTTACTGAAAAAGCAAAATATCAATTGGTTATCTCAAATCAATGGCCCGATAAACAAGGACGAATGTTACAAAAAGCGTTTACCAAGAATTTTTGGGTAGGTAAAAGAGATGGTATTTCACCGATAGTTGAAAACTGGAAACTTCAATTGCCAAAAGTATTTTCGAAAGCTGCTTTACAGATAAATGTATTAGAACCACTAGATCATTATTTATTAATGGACTGTTTGCATGTATTAAATAAAGAAAGCAAAATTGTAAATGGAACCTTTACAAAAGAAAATGATCAATTAATTAACTTCCTACCCGCTGAACCATGGGAGAAAAAAGAGTATGTGTTAGAAATAGAGTCCAGACTAGAAGATTTAGCTGGCAATAATCTAAACAGATTATTTGATAGAGATATTACCCAACCTAAAAAAAGCATTCCAAAAAATAGTTACCGAATACCTTTTCAAATTAAATAATCCCTAGTGTGTATTTCATAAGTATTTGAATGATGACCAAAATCCTCTGTGTAATCTCCCTCTTCTTAAGTACGCTTCGGTTAGCAGTTTTTTGAATGACAGGTTTAGTTGATAAACCTTACCAACCGCAGAGAACGAGAGAGCGCAGTGTTAACGGAGAGGAAACATCGTTTTCAATTTTCAATATTTAATACTAATTTTCATTTATGAATTCTACAACCATGAAAACCGCTTACCTTATTTTGCTTCTAATCAGTTTTACGCAACTAATTGCTCAACAAACCCAGAAACCCCCATTGCATGGAAAGAACTGGATGGCCATAACCGGTAAACCTTTGGCCGCCACTGCCGGTTCTATAATTTTTCAGAAAGGGGGTAATGCAGTAGATGCCGCTTGTGCCATGTTGGCTGCCACCTGTACCATATGGGATGTATTGAGCTGGGGTGGAGAAACACAGGCATTGATTTACAATCCAAAGACAAAAAAAGTAATTGCCATCAATGCATTGGGCGTAGCGCCTACCGGTGCAACAGTCGATTTTTTTAAAAGCAAGGGCTACCAGTTTCCTCCTGAGTTAGGGCCATTGGCAGCGGTAACCCCGGGCACGGTTGGTGGTCTATGTTATATGCTAGCAGATTATGGAACCATGAGTCTGAAAGAAGTATTGAACCCCGCCATGCAGCTG
>JANOVY010000014.1:0-42691 GCA_031417635.1 Bacteroidota bacterium
AATATAACGGCTGCTTCTATTAGTACCACAACCGGCAATGTTAATATAGCTACAGATAAATTAACAGTTGGTGGGAATATTATTTCAAATACTCAATTTTTCCAATATTCAAATCCTGGTTCATCTGCTGGATCTTTTCAAAACTATGGTGTAGTTTTTACTGCTGATAGAGCTTATACTATTATAGCAATAAGAATGTCTATTGCAGTTCAAGCTACTACAGGTAGTGCTACAGTTTATTTAGAAAAATTAACAGGTACTCAAGTACCTCAAAATGCTAGTACTTCGGGATTTAATACTACCGCATTTGGTGTTTCTACTATGAGCGGAACATTTGATTTAAGAAGTACAATAAACACAGTAACAAACTTGGGGTTAACAGCTACATCTGCAAACCTTGATTTAGCAGAAGGTGATAGATTGGATTTAGTCCTTCAAGGCACCGGAGCTGTTACTGGTGCAAGAGGTTTCCATATGATAGTAACTTTAAAACCAAAATAACAGTTTAACCGGTTTTATTAGGACTTATGAAGTAGTTTGTTCTGAAATAATTAAATCAATTACATTTTCTATTGTCATTTATATAATTGTGATTACATCTTCTTCGCATCCTCCAAAAACTTAGCCAAGCCAATATCTGTCAATGGATGCTTTAATAATCCTAAAATAGAATCAAGCGGACAAGTACATACATCTGCACCTAATTCAGCTGCCTTGATTATGTGTAAGGCATTACGAATAGAGGCAGCCAAGATTTCTGTTTTGTAGCCTTGTATGTCGTAAATATGCCTCATTTGCCCAATTAGCTCCATTCCATCCCAACCACTATCATCAATACGGCCAATAAAGGGGGAAACATACGTAGCTCCTGCCTTTGCAGCTAATATTGCTTGGCCGGCAGAAAATACCAGCGTACAATTGGTACGTATGCCATTATCGGTAAACCATTTAATGGCTTTGATACCATCTTTGATCATGGGAACTTTCACCACAATATTGGGATGAATTAATGCTAATTTCTTGCCTTCTTCAACAATAGTTGCATAATCGGTCGATAATACTTCCGCACTCACATCCCCGTCAACCAACTCACATATCGTTTTATAGTGATTGGCAATGGCCTCTTCGCCTTTTATGCCTTCTTTTGCCATCAGCGTAGGATTGGTAGTAACCCCATCTAAAATGCCCAAATCATTTGCTTCTTTGATCTGTGAAAGATTTCCTGTGTCGATAAAAAATTTCATAATGATGGTCTCATGGAGACATTTAATTAAAAAAAATACCCCCAAGTACTTCCCCATCAGGGGGCAGGGGGTAAAAAAAGTGGCAGGCTACTCACATCGCACCGCTACAACCGCCTATCCTTGCTGTATTCCTACCCTGGGGAGGTTCAGCAGGAGCTGGCCGTGTAAGACCTGCCGCCGCAAAAATAAGGATTGAAGCGATACATTACTGTTTTTTTTACTTACCCGATGTTCTTGTCGAGCAAAAACTGATTTTGATCCCGATTTTCTACAAAAGCCATCCTTTAAAACCCAATTTTGTCGAATCGAGAATTGATAGTAGACATCCCTAACAATTCATCATGCCGACTACTGAAAGATCGATAATAAAAGAGGATGGTATATGCATTTTCCGTTTCCCAATAGTTACCATCTGTTAAAGAAGCATCTGCTTGATTATTGGTGTTTCTTGTGTCTTTTGTTACATAGGTATAACTATAATATCCCTGTTTTAAAAAAAGCCGCTTTGTATATACACCGTTTTTGGCATCATAATACATCTTAGAAGTATCCCCTACCTGGTTGCCTGTAAACGATCCTAACAAATACATAGTATTACCCGGATAAGGCTGATTATTTTTGGGTACAAATGTGAAAGTAACATTTGCATATTCTGATTGCCACCATGGATTGATGGATTCTGTTGAAGAAATCTCATCCCACCCATTTTGATCAAGAAAGTACAAATATCGAAGATCATTGCGTTCTACATCCGGTTTGATATATACCTCCATCGGTTGAACCCATTTATCAACCCGATCTATCCTATCTGATTGAAATCGAAAACTTCGTAAATCTGCCCATCGATATTCTTTACCCGCCGGGAAAAGACAATCCTTTTCTCCATTGTACTCATACATAACACCTCTGATAAAAGAAGGCTGGATATTTTTCACTGCATTGTCCCAACGATTGTTTTGCAATATGACCATTTTAACTTGTTGTGGACTCAAAATGTTCAGCTTTAATGTGTTTACAGAAACCTGAATCTTCTGATGTGAGTTGCCAAATTCATTGTCGAAGGGTTGCTCTACCCTTCCGCCGACTAAGGCTTTTTCATCAACTACCAACAAACGTTTGGTAAATGCAAGTTTAGCTGTATCTGAATCTAGAAACACTTTCAACAAGTAATTCCCGCTTTTGGTAGGCATGCAATTTCTTTCGGGTAATAAAGCTTGATAATGCACATATTTGGTAAGCGACACTGATGAAATTCTATATTGGCTTAATCGATTTTGTGTGAACCCTGTAAGATAATCGAAAACATTTACATCTGTGGCAGGCGACCAGTCTGCATTACACAATTGTAAGGTATAAAAATAGTTTTTGGCATACCCGCATAGATCATCAAAATGAAGCTCTAATAAATCATTAGAATTTAGTTTAATCAAGGGCAAACTTTTTTGTATATTTTGCTTAAACAGTTTAACAGTCCGAATATCCGGATTATACACATGGTCAGGCAATCTTTGCGCAGCAAGAAAAGTTGAATGTATCAATAAAATCAGAGAAAAAAATGTCTTATACATGAAAGGAATTCTATAATAAACATACAACATTCTGTTTGTTTGCAAAAGCTTTTGCTGTATTGACTTAGTCAATGTAGATTTGGTTGAATTAAAATCAAGCCTCTTGAACCTGGCCTTCCATATTGCCAAACGCATCGCTTTTAATCGGCAGCAATCTTTTTCGAAATTCATTATACGATTGTCCGTCTCGGCTACCGCCCTAAGTGTAATGGCCATGATCATTACATTGGCATTTGTGAATGGGTTTCAATCAAGTATTTCCGAAAAAGTCTTTGGTTTTTGGGGGCATATCCGGGTTCAAAAATATGAACCTAATAAATCATTGGTTGCTGAAGAAACCCCAATCAACAAGAATGACACCATTGAATCCTTGCTCAAAAACGAACCGGGCATAGAGAAAGTTCAAACCTTTTCAACCAAATCTGCCGTATTAGAAAAGAACAAAGAAATTGAGGGTGTTTTGTTAAAGGGTATTGAAAAGGAATACGATAGCAGCCAATTAAAAAAATATCTAAAAGAAGGAAGATGGTTAGAGTTTGACGACTCTCTTTATAGCAAAGAACTCTTGGTCTCAGTTCCTTTAGCCGCAACATTAAAAATAGTGTTGAATGATACGATTACTGTGTATTTTATTTCTAGTATTGATGGAAGTAGAACTTATCGAAAATTGAAAGTAGTAGGTATTTATAAAACGGGTATCGAAGAATATGACAAACTTTTTGTGATTGGGGATCTTCGTCTCATAAGCAGGGTAAGTGGATGGGCGGCAGGACAAACAGGTGGATATGAAATTTTTGTAAATGATTATACCCAAATTGATTCCATCAATAACAGGATTTCAGAAAAGCTGCCCGTAGAATGGATGAGTAGAAGTATTAGAGAAGTGTATCCCAATATTTTTGATTGGTTGAACATTCAGAATGTAAATCGAAATGTTATTTTTATCGTAATGTCACTTGTGGCTATCATTAATTTAATCACCTGTTTATTGATTTTAATACTGGAAAGAACTCGAATGGTAGGTATTCTTAAAGCCATTGGTGCTAACAATGGTACCATTCAAAAAATATTCTTATACCATGCAACTGTCATCACAATCACCGGTATTGGTATTGGATTTTTGTTAGGGATAGGCATTTGCTTATTAGAAAAATACACAGGATTCATAAAACTAGATGAAGCCTCTTATTATGTTTCATCTGCTCCTATTCAAATCATATGGTGGCAAGTAGCGGCTGTTTGTTTTGCAACCGCTATAGTCTGCTATCTTTCATTGATCATCCCCACATGGATTATTAAAAAAGTGAATCCGGTAAAAGCTATTCAATTTAGATAAATCATTATAGTCCTGTATTTTGCCGGTTTTATGATCTTTTCAAATGAGAAATAATGATGCCGGCAGCAACAGCAGCATTCAATGATTCTGCACTGCCTATGCGCGGGATTGTAATCGGATGGCTAATGTATGGCATAACCGATTTACTGATCCCTTTAGATTCATTTCCAATGATTAGCATACCTTCTGTTACAGGGAGTTCAGTGTGTATATCTTTACCTGCTAATAAGGCCCCAAAAACAGGTACTTGAGCAGATTGCAAAATACTTGACAAAGTTGTATACCAAAGATTTACTCGCAAAAAGCTGCCCATAGAACTTTGAATAACTTTAGGATTGTACAATTCAACAGAATCTTCACTGGCAATTATTTGGGAAATGCCAAACCAATCGGCTATTCTAACGATTGTACCCATATTCCCCGGATCTTGAATACCATCTAATAACAAGGTGAAACAGTTGGAAATTAAAGGCAGTGCCAACACTGTCTTTTGTTTAACAATGGCTAAAACTTGATTGGGTGTTTGAAGCAGGCTTATTTTCTGTAATTCAATGTCTGTAACCACTGTCACCAATGCAGCTGTTGGTGTTTCTGGTACCCAGCTGGATAGCGCATAAATCTTTTCTATTTCAAAATCGCTCTTTAATAACTCATTTATCAACTTAGTTCCTTCAACAATAAACAGACCATCTTCTTGCCTTTGCTTTTTCTGGCATAAAGATTGAATATATTTGTGCTCATTCTTGCTTAACATTCTTTATGCGTTTGACCATTAATAAGGCAAATTTACTGTTATTATTCATTTTATCAGGCCTCTTTCTATTGGTCAGTTCCTGTTCTATTCTAAAATCTACCAGTATAAAGAACTATGAGGCTTCAAAACCGTTTGTTTTTGAAAACTTTATTAAACTTAATGGGAATGTTTCCAAAGATGAGAAAAAAAGACTTACCACAGAATTGACAAAGCATTGGGATGACAGTATAAAATCAAGAAAAGAAGAACAATTTTTTGGTTTAAAACAGAAAATTAAGAACCCACAAGTATTTGACTCTGCCAATATTGTTAGATCGATGACTTATATGAATGGGTATCTTAATTCACAGGGATATTATTACGCAACTTTTAAAGATTCTGTAAAAATTGATACCGTAAAAGATCAACTAAGGGCAACAATAACAATGATTGTTGAGGTAGGGAAAAATATTACCATTGACTCAGTATCTTTTTCCCTTGGAGACACTACTTTACAAAAATTAACGAAAGCAGAAGAAAAGAATACACTTTTGGAAAAAGGTGAGCCATATACAAAACAAATCATTAGTGCAGAAATTGATAGGTTGATAAGTATTTACCGGCAAAATGGTTATTACAAATTTTCTCGAGAAGATTTAAGAGCCCTTGTAGACACATCAGATGCAAATTTATTTGAACTAACCTTAGATCCTTTTAAACAAGCACAAATCATTGCAGAAGCCGATAAAATTAGAAGGGCAAACCCTACTTGGGATATTGATATTCAAAAAACAGCCACAACTGATTCAAGTAAATTGATTCAATATCATATTGGTAAATTATATTATTACCCCGAAACCCGACCCATAGATATTCTGGATAGTTTGCCTTTTCAAAAAGGTTTTCTTGAATTTAAAAATCAAGAATTGATCATGCGATATAAAAAAGGTCTATTCAATTACAAACCTTTTAAGGAGCTTAGTTTTTTACAAAGGGGTGATTTATACAATGAGAATAAATATATAAAAACAATCAACACCCTTGGCAGAGTGGGTGCATGGCAACAGGTTGATGCAAAAACAAAAATTAGAGATAAGGATAGCCTAGACTTATATTACTTTTTGGTGCCAGCCATCAAACAAAATTATACAATTGATTTGGAAGGTAGTCGCAATACGGGTGATATTGGATCCACTAATTTATTTGGAATTTCTACTAATTTTTCCTATAATAATAAAAACATTTGGAAACGTGCCATTCAATCCGTTACTACATTTAGAACAGGTGTGGAATTAAATATATTTAGCGGAAATAATGAAGATCTCTTACAGACGTTTTTGGTAAGCATGGGACATACCTATATTTTTCCGAAATTAGTTCAGCCCTTTAAAAACTGGAAAGTTTTAGAAAATGTAGATAATAAAAGATCTCTTTTGTCTTTTAGTGGCTCTTATGTAGACAGACGACAATTTTATTTGCTTCGTTCGTTGGTCACCAGCTGGGGTTATGAATGGAAAAAGGGCGATAATTTATGGCTATTCAAACCCTTAAGTATTGAATTGTATGGAATTGATCAATTGCCAAAACTTGATACACTGATTTTGTTGAACCCTTTTCTTAAATCTTCTTTTAATGAGGGGAATGTAATTAGCCAAAGTGTAAGTTTTATCAAAAGTTTTGTTAGTAAAAAGAATAAAAACATTAGTCATTATTTTAGATTTGGAATTGAAGACGCTGGCGCACTTCTAGGATTGATTCCAACTTTACAAAATAAAATTTATCGATATATAAAAGTTGAGGGAGAGTATCGCGAATTAATTAAGTTTCCAAAAAACAAAACTGAATTAGCCCTCCGTGCATTTACCGGAATTGGTTATAACTATGGAAAAGATTCGGCCACAGGTATTACCCTTCCATTTTTTAAACAGTTTATTGCCGGTGGGCCTTATAGTATGCGGGCATGGGGGCTTCGGCAATTAGGGTTAGGTAGTTCTATACAAAGTGACACCGTTTCTACTACTGAGTTTCGTGATCGTTTTGGTGATATGCAATTAGAAGCCAATATAGAATATCGTTTTCCATTGGCAACAATAGCAGGCGTAAAATTAGGGAGTGCGCTTTTTGCTGATATCGGTAATATCTGGAATGTAAAAAAAGACTTGACAAATCCCGGATCCAATTTTACATTTAATACACTTGCGAAAGATTTGGCGATTGGTATAGGCACCGGAATTCGTGTTGACTTTTCTTATTTTCTTATTCGACTTGATTTTGGCTTTAAACTAAAAGACCCGGCCAGACAAGGAAATAATGGATGGATTACTGATTGGCGATGGACAGAATTTAGACAATCAGGTTTGAAAGTAAATAACTATTCTTTTCAGTTGGGCATAGGTCTACCCTTCTAAAGAAAGTATTTCTTGAATGCTTTGTTCAAATGCATCCATATTCTGTGCATCATCTACATGAAAAGTGCCAATTCGTGTTCTCCGTAAGCTGCTCATATACCCGCCCACACCAAGTGAAGCACCGAAATCATTAGCCAGGCTTCTGATATACGTTCCTGTTGAACACACTACCCGAAAATAAACAACAGGTAATGCAACTTTTTCAATGATGAATGAATGAATGGTTACCGGTCGAGGGTCGAGTATCACTTCTATGCCTTTTCTGGCAGACAAATAAACAGGTTTCCCATCTTTTTTAATGGCAGAATGTGCCGGCGGTATTTGTAGAATTAAACCTGTAAACTGTTTTGTTGCAGATTGAATCATTTCTTCTGTTAGTGATGAAAAGTCTTTGTGATTTTCAGGCGTTGATTCCAAGTCATAAGTAGGCGTGGTTGCACCCAATGTAAAACTGCCGGTATATTCTTTTTCCATTCCCATGTACTCATTAATCTTTTTGGTAAACTTACCCGTACAAACAATCAATAAGCCTGTTGCCAACGGGTCTAAAGTTCCGGCATGTCCAACTTTGGATATACCGGTGAGATATCGGATTTTTTTTACAACGGCAAAAGATGTCCAGTTCATTGGTTTATCCAATAACAACACCTTCCCTTCCAAATAGGGTAATAATAAAGAATGAATGGGTTTTTGTTTCATGAAAAAAAAATAACCTATAAACAAAGGTTGAAATAAAATGTCTCCAATAGATTTTTTAAGAAAAAAGAGAACTAGTTTGAATTAATAAGCATTGCATGTTTTATTCTCTGCGAAAACTCTTCGTTCTCTGCGCCCCTGCGGTGAAATAAAACGCTAAACAACCGCTGAGTTGTAGAGAACTTAGCGTTTTCGCATAGAAACCAAGTGTTTCTCTTGATTTTCCAGGAATGTATTTCCGTCAACATTAATAAGCTCTGGCAAATAAAACTCTTTGTGTTGAAGGATTACCGGTAAGAATGCATTTGCCATTCTCTTGTGGGTTATCCAGTGGAATACAACGAATAGTAGCTTTACTCAATTCTTTAATCTTATCTTCTGTTTCTCCGGTGCCATCCCAATGCGCAGATACAAAACCACCTTTTGTATCGAGTACTGATAGAAATGAATCCCAGTTGTCGGCTGATGAAATATGATCGTCGCGAAATTTTTTTGCTTTGTTAAACATGGAAACT
The DNA here is from genome assembly GCA_031417635.1 of Bacteroidota bacterium. Classification (GTDB taxonomy): domain Bacteria; phylum Bacteroidota; class Bacteroidia; order Chitinophagales; family Chitinophagaceae; genus Sediminibacterium. Next base: position 8,501 of record JANOVY010000014.1, read on the forward strand.
TGTATCTCTTCCAATAAATTTTTGATATAGGTTTCAATTCCCTCCATCCCTATACTTGATTTTTCTTTGGTATCCCTTCGCGCTACCTCCACTACATTGTTTTGTAGGTCTCTCGCCCCTATGGCTACCCTTACCGGTACACCTTTCAACTCGTACTCTGCAAATTTCCAACCGGGTCTGGCATTGTCTGAATCATCATATTTTACAGAAATGCCCAAAGCCTTCAAATTTTTGATGATAGCATATACTTTTTCATCAATCAATGCTTTTTGTTCCTCCCCTTTATAAATGGGAACGATTACTACCTGTATTGGCGCAATTTTAGGAGGTAAAATCAACCCATCATCATCACTATGCGCCATTACCAATGCCCCTATTAACCTGGTACTTACCCCCCAACTGGTAGCCCATACATAATCCAATTTATTCTCTTTATCACTAAATTTTACATCAAATGCTTTCGCAAAATTCTGGCCTAAAAAATGGGAAGTTCCTGCCTGCAATGCTTTGCCATCTTGCATCATGGCTTCAATGCAAAAAGTTTCTTCGGCACCCGCAAAACGTTCACCGGCGCTCTTCACTCCTTTAATGACCGGTAAAGCCATCCAGTTTTCGGCAAAATCTGCATACACGTCTAACATCTGTTTTGTTTCAGCAATGGCTTCCAAAGCAGTTGCGTGGGCAGTATGTCCTTCTTGCCAAAGAAACTCAGCTGTTCTTAAAAATAGGCGTGTTCGCATTTCCCATCTAACCACATTTGCCCATTGATTAACCAGGATGGGTAAATCGCGATAAGATTGAATCCAACCTTTATAGGTACTCCAGATGATAGCCTCGCTGGTAGGACGAACCACGAGCTCTTCCTCTAATTTAGCCTCCGGATCAACAATCAGTTTTCCCTTATTATTTGGATCGGCTACTAAGCGATAATGGGTAACTACAGCACATTCTTTGGCAAAACCTTCTGCATTTTTCTCTTCGGCCTCAAATAAACTTTTTGGAACAAACAAAGGAAAATAGGCATTTTGATGCCCGGTATCTTTAAACATTTTATCCAATGCATCACGCATATTCTCCCATAATGCAAAACCGTAGGGTTTTATCACCATACAACCTCGCACAGCAGTGTAATCGGCTAAGCTACCCTTAATAACCAGGTCATTATACCATTGCGAATAATCCTGCTCTCTAGATGTGATTTCCTTGCCCATTTTTACTTTATGATTTTTTTAACAAATAAATGTACTTACAACTGTTAGTTGGCAAAGCTTTTGTTTCCTATTAACCATAAGCTTTACTCAACATCGCAAATGTATGTAACTTCACATTATCTAACCATTCAATCCTGCGGCCATGAAACACATTTTACTCTTATCATCATTAAGTATTGTTTTATTATCGGGATGTTCCACTGCATTTAAAACCGGACAAACACCCGATGATGTCTATTATTCCCCCGGCCGAAATCAAGAAGAGACTTATGTGAAGGAAGAGCAAAAACAATTGAAACAAAAAGAAGCTTATCAAGAATATATCACCAGCCAAGATGATCGCTATTTGAGAATGAAAGTGTCTAATTATTATCGTTGGAATGCGATTGACAATTTTGATTACTGGAATGACAGTCGATATGATTTCAATGTTTGCAACTGTAATACAGGTTGGAATAATTATGCTGCATGGAATCCTTATTTATACCAAGGTGCAAGGTGGGGTGGATATTATGGAAATAATTTTAATGGTTATAACCTAGGTTGGAACAGCCCAATATATACACTTGTAAAATATGCCAGTCCAGTATATGTAGGTGGTGGCAATACTTCAGGAACCAATGTTTCGGCTTACAAAAACAAGTATTATTCAAACAACAATCTTGGTTATAAAGATCCAAAATCAGGAAACTTCATGCCAAATAACAATAACAACAATGGTTTTTCTAATTTGCTAAAAAGAGTCTTCACAAATGGGTCTTCCAATAGCGCAAACAATGGAAATGACAGCTACGACAGGCCGGCTCGAACATTTAATAATTCAAATACCAATCCTTCTCCAGCCCCCAGTAGTAGTGCAGGAGGTAACAGTGGAGGCTTTGGAAGTACCGGTACCAGTACTTCAACCGGTCGTGGAGGAAAAGGTTAATCACCATTTTTTTTTGACAGATATCAAAGCAGTCAAAACCTGCTTTATCACTATACGTATATCCAAAACCATTTGTATGAAAAAGAACTTCCTCTATATATTTTTAATCATTGGACTTTCTGCCCATGCGCAAACACCGGAAGATGCATTAAGAACTGCCTGGTTTACTCAAAATGGAACGGCAAGAAATATGGCTACCGGGGGTGTGATGGGTTCTTTGGGGGGTGATATAACTGCCAACCATATAAATCCTGCAGGTCTGGGTCTTTTTAAAACAAATGAATTTGTATTGACACCGGGTTTCGCAATCAATCATAATAAATTTAATTATAGAGGAACGGATACAGCCATTAATAAAAACAATTTCAATTATGGAACTTCCGGCATAATATTGAGTTCTTCAAAAAAAGGGGATCGACATAAATGGACCAGTAGTGCTTTCGCTTTATCGGTAAACCAAGTTGCCAATTACAACAATCATATTCAGTTTAAAGGGCTGAATAATTTCAGTTCTTTTACAGAACAATATTTGGAAGAATTAATTAAAGACAGAGCCGATTCCAATGCGGCACTGAATAATTATATTTTTGGTTCTTCGTTGGCATTCAGAACATTTTTAATTGATACAATAAGGGCCTCTAATGGTTCTGTTGCGGGTTATCAAAGCCTTGTGCCTATTTCAACGGGTGTGAATCAATTAAATGATGTTGTTACCCGAGGGGGCTATCATGAGATTGCATTGGGCTTAGCAGGAAACATGGCAGATAAAATGTATGTAGGTGGTAGCATTAATATTCCTATTATCAGTTATCAAAGAGACATTACTTACAGTGAAACAGATGCTACTAATCGGCTTACCAACCAATTCAAAACATTTGAATACCGAGAAAATTTTCGTTCAAATGCAGCAGGCATAGGTGCTAAATTGGGTATTATCTATAAACCAATAGATTCCTGGAGAATTGGGTTCGCATTTCATACACCACAGGTATTGAGTTATAGAGATCAAATTAGTTCTTCCATTACTGCAAATACAGAAACTTATGCCGGGATAAAAACTGCCAAAAGTGATGATTTAAACAGTGGCAACCCGGGAGAAAGAAAATACAGTATGATTACTCCTTGGAGAGCCATCGCTAGCGCCAGTTATGTATTTAGAGAGATTAGTGATACTAGAAAACAAAGGGCTTTTATCAGTGCAGATATTGAATATGTTAACTATCGTGGGTCTCGCTATTATTCAGAGGAGAAAAACAATCAAACGCAACAAAAATATTTCGACATCCTAAACAATGGAATCAAAGACACTTATAAAGGAAATATCAATGTGAAAGTAGGTGGGGAATTAAAACTTCATACCATTATGTTTCGTTTAGGCGGTGCTTATTATGGAAGCCCTTATGCAGATGAGAATCTACCCGCCAACAGAATATTGGCAACCGGCGGACTAGGTTATCGAAACCATGGAATATTTATAGACCTTGGTTATGTCCATTCATTTAATCAAGATGTACAATTTGCCTATCGATTAAATGATAAGCCCAATACATTTGCAGAACAAACTGGCAGCAGAGGGAATGTGGTTTTGACGGTTGGGTTTAAGTTTTGATGGTCAGCACATTGAAATATTTGTTCTTCACATTTTATTTTATTTGATTATTCATTGTTATATCCCTTACAATCTTGTAGATTATTTGACTATTGAACCCATTTTAATAAAAAGCAATGATTCAATGGCTTGATTGAAAAACAAAAATCTACTTTGAAACAGTAATTGTTGGAAAATAGTTATCTTCAAACCAATTTACAATTTGAATTCTTTATGAAACTTACTGGATTTGCAATACGCTTTATATCAACAATTTTCATAATTTTTTCGTTAGGCTCGTGCAATAAAAATGCCGAATTGACAACTGTCGCAAGCGTTGCAGCAAAAGATACATGGACAATTATTCAGGAAAAGATACTCACTCCTTCTTGTGCAACGAGTGGATGTCATGCTTCCACCGGCGATGCCACCTACACACAACATAACCTTTTATTAACGGCTGCTTTTGCGTATGATAATTTAGTGAATAGCGTTTCTAAAAATTCGGCAGCTAAATCTGCAGGTTTACTCCGCGTAAAAGCAGGAGATTACTTTAATAGTCTGTTCTATCAGAAAATTGATTGCCAGGCCAATTCTCAATACGGTGCAGTCATGCCATTGGGTGGACCCAATCTAACCTTGGGACAAATAGAATTTATTAAACAATGGATTACAAAAGGTGCACCTAAAACAGGTAGTGTTGTCAATGACACTGTTCTGAACAATAAAACAGTCTGTACGCAAACTTTTCTACCCCTACAGGCACCACTTGCTGCTGATGGATTTCAATTAACCATCAATTCTTTCCCGGTATACCCCTTTACAGAAAGGGAAGTGTTTATAAGTAGAAATACACCCAATACTTCAACTGTATATGTAAACAAAATTGTGATGAAAGGCCGCCCCAATAGCCACCATTTTGTATTATACGGCTTTCAAAATGCTACTGCTTTGCCACCAGCAAATTCGTTGAGGGATTTGTACAATGCCGACGCAAGTATTAATTCAACTACGTTTCTACAAATGCAAAACCATATTTTTCTCGCCGGGGGTACTGATGTAAATACAACCTTTACATTCCCTGCCGGTGTTGCCTTAAAGTTAGCACCCGCTACCCAACTTGATTTAAATGCACATTATTTTAATAAACAAACCACCAGTTTTACAGGCGAAAACTATTTAAACATGTATACTGTTCCACAGTCAAGCGTTGTGAAAGAAGCGCAGTCTATCAACTTTGCAAACTATAATTTTACGCTTCCGGCCAACTCACGCAAAACCATTACAACAGATTATACTTTTCCCAAAGCAGTAACCGTGATTACTTTAACCTCACACTTTCATAAGATGGGTGAGAAATTTCAAATAAAAATACTGGGTGGGCCTAGGAATGGAGAGGTGGTTTATGAAAATACAGATTGGGAACATCCAATCGTAATAAATCTTGCAACACCAATTCAATTAAAATCCGGAGAAGGATTAACTAGTGTAGTCACATACAATAATACCAGTTCCAAGACATTGAGTTTTGGGTTTACCAGCGAGGATGAAATGAATATTATTTTTGGATATTATTATTAATAAGAGCCTATTTCCAATTTATTTCTTTTTCTTCCTTGCATAGCGTGCATAAGCATGGATTGTACTATAATCGAAAAAATCCGGTAAATAAAATGATTCCGGCGTTTATTTATTTCCAACAATTTTAAATGATTCCCATATGTCCGCATGTTAATTCAATATCGAAACTTTAGAACCCTTTACTAAACAAATCATTTCTATACTTTGTGGTTATGAAGAACAAGTTGGGTTTCCGATAAAATTTATTTATAAACACATTTTACCTGTTTGGGAACCAAGCCTTTGAATAAAAAGAGATTAATATTTTATCACTCTCTAACATGGTTCCTCTCTAAAACAAGAAGAGATGCCCTTCGGCATCACTTCTTTAAATATATTTGAACTTTTTTAAGTTTATTTAATATCCTCGATTTTCAGTCCTTGATTAATTTTCAGATTGGTAATATCAATATTGATCTTGTATTGCCCGGCATCAACCACCTGTTTAATCGGAAATTGTACCCCGTTATATGTTTTGTATTCAAGATTAAACACTTGAATGATGGCTTTACCACCGGGTCCTTCCTGGGTTCTGGCTTCTTTAACTTTTAACCCGGTTTCTATATTGTAATAAAAATTAAGCACCCTTTTTTTAGGGGATTTAATCTCGATATTGTAAGCATCCTTTCCTTCAATGGACTCAATTCCGGAGATTGAAAAAGTATATCCACCCTTTTTCAAAAAATAAACTTCAGAAAATAAAGCAGCGTCTTCATCCAACTCTTCTTTATCCTCATCTGTCAGGGGTTGCTCTGCCCCTTGTTGAGCAGAAGAGTAAACACCATTTTTCGCTGTTTTTTTGGCCAATGCCATCCCACCCATACTCAGATTTTGCATATATCCTGAAGGGAAAATAAATTGCTGTGCGAATGAAAGATTTTGCCCCATTACACTTGCCGTTCCACTCATATCAACATCTTTAATCAAATTAATGGCTGTTTCACCGCCTTGTGCAACAATACTTTTCTTCAAAATACTTTCTGCTGAAATATTGGCATTTACTTTTTTCTGTGAGGGAGCTGCTATTTCATTCCCATATACATCAAAATATTTTACCTCACCATATTTTTCAAGTCCGGGTGCTATTTGTTTGGCATTGCCAACTATCACAATGTGCATGTTACCCGGTTGAATATATATGGCGGCCATGGTTTTTACAACTTCATTCGAAACAGAAGCCAGATTTTTTAAATAGTTCTGGTAATAATCTTTGGGTAATTGATAGACAGCCGTGTTTAATGCAAAATTGGCTATGGTAGCAGGACTTTCTAATGAACGTGCAAAGCTTCCACTCATTTCATTTTTGGTTTGATTGACTTCTGCAGCGGTAACCGCTTCATTTCGCATCCGGTTAAATTCTACAAAAAACTGTCCGATAGCGCTATCCGTCTTTTCGTTTCTAACAGAAGAAGATGCAGTAAAATTCCCAACTAGTTTATCGCTTTTTATATTTGAATAAGCCCCATACGTGAACCCATATTTTTCACGAAGGTTTTTATACAATCTTCCAGACGCCCCATTACCTAATAAATTATTCATTACAGAAGATGGAATTGCATCCAATGCCCCCGGCTTTAATTGTATGGGAGAAACAATATTGATTACACTTTGAACAGAGCTAGGCCTGTCAACAATTGCAATATATGTTTTGGCAGGAGCTGCTGGAGATTGATAGATGGGATCAGGCACAGTTCCTTTTTGCCAATTCCCAAAATTGGTTTGAGCTAATTTTTTGGCTTCATCAATGGTAATATCTCCAACAAAAATTAAATAAGCAATATTGGGTTTCCAATAGGTATTGTAATACTTTTTTATATCATCAACCGTTACCTTCTTTACGGTTTCTTCAGTCTCCACTTCACCATAAGGATGATCTTTACCATACAATAGCTTACTGACAACATTTCCTGCAATGGCATTCGCATCTTCTTTATTTTGTGCTAGACCGGAAAGCTCCTGTTTGCGAATCTTTTCTAATTCATCTGCCGGAAAAGAAGGATGTAGCACGATATCAGCCATTAACTCAAAAACTTTGGGGAAGTTATTTTTCAATGAAAATGCACTTGCTCCTCTTGAAGAAGTGTTGATGGATGCTCCTAAATAATCAATTTCCTCATCCAATACTGTTTTAATCATTTTAACGGTACCTCTTCGGAAAAGGCTACCGGCTAAACTTGTCATTCCCGCTTTTTCTCCTTCAATAATTGACTCTCTATCAATTGATAAAGTGGCTGAAACCCTTGGTAGTTTTGAATTTTTAACCACAAATACTTTAAGGCCATTGGCTAAAGTAAATTCTGCGGGCTCCCCAACTTTGATGATAGGTGCAGGCCCGGCTTTGGGAGCATGCGTTCTATCTACTATATTTTGTGCAAACAAAACACACGGAAATATTAATAAAAGAGGTATAAATATTTTTTTCATAAAGTTTATATTTAAATGAAATGATCTTTCACACATTTACAAATTGAGATATTACGTTATTATTTTTTAGTTCCTTTTGGAATATAATAAAGCGTTACTCTGTTTTCTTTATTTAAGTATTTTTTTGCAACATTCATGAGGTCTTCTCTGGTAACTTTATTATATCGATCGATTTCAGTATTAATTAAATTTGCATCTCCAAAATATACTTGATAGTTGGCCAAAGTTTCAGCAATTCCTTCCATTGTTGCGTTTCTAGTAACGAAATCGGTGGTGAGTTGATTTCTCACCTTAATAAATTCTCTTTCTTCCACTAGTTTTTCTTTAACGCCATCAACCACTACTTGAATTTCTTTTTCTAAATCTTCCGGCTTCACATTCATATTAGCAATCCCAAATGTGATGAATAGTCCAGCGTCTTCTAAAGCATAGTTGAATGCACCTGCTTGCACTGCCAATTGTTTTTCATCAACAATCGCTTTGTTTAAACGAGAAGAATTGCCCCCGGATAAAATAGTTTGCAATACATTAAACGCATAATACGCTTCACTTCCTTGTTTGGGAGAACGATAAGCTTGAACAACTGCTGCCAATTGAATATTATCTTCAATCACATCCCTAACTTCCCCACCCAATGGAGGTTCAATAACTGATGGGCGCGGAATCGATTTTACACCTTTGGGGATGGTTCCGAAATATGAATCAATCTGTTGTTTAACCAATGGGATATCGATGTCACCGGCAAGCGTTAATACACAATTATTAGGAACATAAAAGGTTTTGTAAAAATTGATAAAGTCGCTGTGTTTTGCCCGACTTAAATGTTCTAAACTACCGATTGGTTGCCAAGTATAAGGGTGTACCTTAAAAGCACGTTTAAAAATTTCGCCAATGATGGTTCCGTATGGCTGGTTATCAATCCGCTGGCGTTTTTCTTCTTTCACCACTTCTTTTTGCGTTTTTACACCCACTTCTTCAATTTTTGCATGTAACATCCTTTCACTTTCTAACCAAAGACCTAATGCAAACTGATTGCTGGGAAACAATTCAAAATAATACGTCCTGTCCTGTGATGTATTGGCATTATTGTACCCCCCGGCATTGGAAGTATATTTATCAAAGTCGCCACGTTTTACATTATCACTTCCTTCAAACATCAAATGTTCAAAAAAGTGGGCAAATCCGGTGCGGGCTGTATCTTCATTTTTAGACCCGACATGGTATAATGCGGAGACGGCTACAACCGGGGCAGATTTATCCTGGTGTAGTATCACTGTTAATCCATTGGGCAAACTGTACTTTTCATATACAATCTTTGGTGCCTGAGAATGTAGGCTACTCCATAATAATAATATGGCTGAAATAGACAAAAACCATTTTTTCATAATTAAGATTTATTGATGATTTTTTTTAAAAATGTAAATTGCAAAAACATCTGCCAATAACACTAAAAAGGACAATTTAGTTGAAAACAAATTGTATAAATGGTAAAACACTTGCCATCTATGCGCTAACCTTATCAATGATGAGGGATAAACTTTCTTTGGAAGGCAAAATCCATTGAAAATCTGCATCTTTTTTAAACCATGTCATTTGGCGTTTGGCATAATGGCGGGTATTGGTTTTAATATTTGTGATTGCTTGTTCAAGGCTTACATTACCATCTAGGTATTCGAATATTTCTCGATAACCAACTGTTTGTAATGCATTTAGAAATCTTGAGGGTTGCAATGCTTTCACTTCTGCTAAAAGTCCAGCATCCATCATTTGATCGATGCGAAGATGAATATTATTATGAAGCATTTCTTTGGGAAGCTCCAACCCTATTTTAATAATATTGAAAGGCCTCGCTGATTTTTTATCTTTCCGGTAAAAAAGTATGGAATGGCCGGTAGCATACAAGACTTCTAAAGCCCGCATTAAACGCTGTGGATTTTGTTGTTCGGCAAGTTCCCAAAAAGCGGGATCTTTTTGTTGGAGTTCTTTTTGTAACCAGATTAATCCTTTCTCTGAATATCCATCAATCACTTTTTTACGAATATCTTCAGGAACTGTTGGCATAGGGTCGATTCCATCACAAAATGCTTTAATATATAACCCTGTACCGCCAACCATGATGGCAACATTGTTTTTTTGAAAAATTTCATTGACTGCATGTAGCGCATATTTTTCAAAACTGCCTGCATTCAATTCTTCAGTGATGCTATTTGTAGCAATAAAATAATGTTTAATGGCAGTTAATTCTTCCACAGAAGGTCGTGCAACACCAATGCTCATTTCTGAATAACATTGTCGTGAATCGGCAGAGATAATTTGGGTTTGAAAATGTTTGGCTAGGGCAATGGCTACTGCCGTTTTGCCTACAGCTGTAGGGCCGGCAATAATAATGATGGTAGGTTCTGTAATCTCTTTCATAATTAAAAGCCCGCTCGTTTACCACCCCTGATAATTGATGACTTTGTCATCCATTATAGTCCCCTCCTTGGGAAGGAGGGAAACTAGCTAATCTATTTGTCATGAATGAAAAATAAATTTTGGAAGCATCACTTTTTGACAACCCGTTTAACTTAATATTTAGGACTTAATACTTATCACTTACTACTTAAAACTTACTACTCAAAACTTACTACTCAAAACTCTTCCTCCTTACTTTCTTCTTCAGCCTCCTCATGATCTGTATCAGAATCTCCCTCCTCACCTTCTGTACCAAAACCTTCAGCTGCTTCTGAGAGATCATATTTTTCTTCAATATCCGCAAATTTGGTCCCTAATAAACTTTTGGTACCATATTGTTGAGGACCAATTCCCTCTGTCCGAGAAACAGCAGGATATACGATTTTACTACTTTCGTCCTTACTCACATTAATCAATTCAATCAAAAAAACCCAATGTTTTTCAAAGTCGTATTCATAAACAAATTTTTGATTTGTATCTCGAATTTCAGAACCGATGGCAATTTCCATCATTAGAAGAGGTTCTACAACATATGGTTTATCATATCTTTCAAAACTAATTTCTCTTCCTCTTTGCCAGTTATCATTGCTTCGAAAAAACGTAGCCTGATGTTTCGAATCGAACTCATATGCTTTTAATATTGCAAAATGCAGATCTTTAAAATTTTGTGTATGTCTGATTACAATATCTCTGTAAACAGCATCATCTTCTTCCAAATAAATCCTAAATTTTAATATGGCCATACTTGGTTTGGTTTTGAGTTTGGGGTTTGTGGTTGATCAATTAAGCTGAATCTATTTTCTTGACATTTCACTTTTTATTTTTCAGTTTTTAACTCCTTTTCCTAAAGTTTGCTAAAATACAGTTTATTCAACCGCCGGCAAATTCAGTTCAGCAGCTTTTTCCAACATGAATTGGTAAGCGGCTTCGTAATTATTAGGGATGAGTCCGTCTAAAATGGCCTCACGAATGGCATCTTTAATCATTCCTACTGATTGGCAGGGCGATAATCCGAATTTTTCCATAATCATTTCTCCCGAAATAGGTGGCTGCCAATTCCGAATTTGGTCTTTGCTTTCAACTTCTAAAAGCCGGTTTCTCACCATCTCAAAATTCTGCAAGAAACGTTTTACTTTACTAGGATTTTTACTGGTGATATCCGCTTCACAGAGCATCATGAGTAATTCAATGTCTTCACCGGCATCAAACAATAGTCGTCGAATAGCACTGTCAGTAATATTTTCTTTGGTTACACTAATTGGACGCAAATGCAATAAAACCAGTTTTTGAACAAATTTCATTTTTTCATTCAAGGGCAATTTAAGTTTAGAAAAAATTTTAGGTACCATCCTAGCGCCCACCACTTCATGGCCATGAAAGGTCCAACCATGACCTTCTTCAAATCGTTTTGTTGCTGGTTTGCCAATATCATGCAATAAGGCAGCCCAACGCAACCATAGATCATCAGTATTATTTGAAATATTATCCAATACCTGTAGTGTATGATAGAAATTATCTTTATGTCCTTTCCCATCAACATATTCAGCTCCCTGCAAATCAACCATCTGAGGGAAAATAATTGATAACAATCCACTTTTATATAATAGATCCCAACCAATAGAGGGTTGGGAGCTGAGCATCATCTTATTTAGTTCATCTGTAATTCTTTCCTGGGAAACAATTTTAATTCTGTATGCATTATCCTTGATAGCTTGAAAAGTTTCGGGTGCAATGGAAAAGTGTAATTGGGCAGCAAAACGAATGGCTCGCATCATTCGCAATGGATCATCGCTAAAAGTTTGAAGAGGCGCTAAAGGCGTTTGAAGTATTTTTAATTCAATATCCCTCAGGCCATTAAATGGATCGATCAATTCTCCAAAATCGCTTTTATTTAAACTGATAGCAATTGCATTGATAGTAAAATCTCTCCGGTTCTGATCATCAACTATCGATCCCGGTAAAACTTCAGGTTTGCGGCTGTCATTTTGGTAACTTTCTTTGCGAGCCCCAACAAACTCCACCTCCAAATTGGTCAGTTTAATTTGTGCTGTGCCAAAGTTTTTAAAATAGGCAACTGTTGGCTTTGGTTGAAAGGATTCGGCTACTTTGTGTGCCAATGCGATTCCGTCACCAATACAAACAATATCCGCATCTTTTGTGGCACGGCCAATAATCTTATCGCGCACAAATCCCCCAATTAAATAACAAGGCACCTGTAAAATTTCAGCTGCCGACGCTATTTTCTCAAATACCAAGGATTCCTTATCTGTACAAACTATTTGCATTGCTGCAAATGTAAGGCTGTTTGGCTTTGGGTTCAAAAAGGTAAAGTTGACAATAGTTGATTAGTTGTAATTTGTTTTGCACAATTAAAATGTTTCAGTGGACAGCTTTTCTTTCCATGTAGCCCGCAGGGCCGGCAGACTAATAATTGGCCGCTTTCTACAATATGACTAGTATCTGACAAAGGACCAAAACCAAAGCCTGGAACGGTAGAACAATATACTGCTGTAACCGGCGCATTAACTGCTGATGCAAAATGCAGAGGTGCTGAATCATTTACATAATTCATTTCGGCATCTTTCATTAAAGAAGCAGATTCTAAAAAATTGAGCTTTCCGGCAAGATTCAACACGGGGGAATGTGAAGTGGCTAGTCTAATATTTTCGCATAGTGCAAAATCGCCGGCTGCCCCCAACAAATAAATAGAAAGTTCAGCCGGGATTGCGTCTAATAGACTTACCCATTGTTCCCAAGGAAATTGTTTAGTGAACCATACTGAAGCGGGGGCCAAACATATATAATGGTTCTTTTTCAAATGATTGACCGCATTACTGTTTTCTTGGGTGGGATACAATTTAGGTTTTGCGGCTATGCCATCAGTAAAATTTTTGATTAATTGATGATTTCTGACAATCTCATGCATGGGAAGCTTACTATCATTAACCACATGTGGAATAGCCTCAGAAAATAAAAAACTAAATGGATTTTTGTCAAAGCCAATCGTTCGTTTTGCATTTGAAAGTACCGTTAATAAACCGGTAGCAGCAAACCTTTGTATATTAATAATGATATCATATTGATTAGTCCGTATTTTATTTAGCACCTTAAAAAAATGTTGATACTTATTCTTTTTCTTATCCCAAATTAACACTTCATGAAGAAAAGGATGTTGTATAAATAGAGATTCATTCCCTTTTCTTACCAATATATCCAATGAAGCATCCGGCCATTGTGTATGTAATTTTTCGAGGAGACCTGTTGCAAGAACTACATCGCCAATGAATGCTGTTTGAATGACTAAAATTTTCTGCATGAAAAACAAAATTAGTAAGAACGGGGTTGGCTAGAGGAAGATATTCCAGCAAGGATAAAAAATAACATATTTTTTAAGTACGGATAATACTTAAAGTGCCATCTTTTTCCCATTTGATAATAGATGAAGGGTATCCGGGTTCCATTTCATCTTGACGATATTTGACTACATAATCAACCCCATTAACAATGATTGTATCAATGTCTGAAAAGCATAATGGCGGCGGGTATCCACTAATATTGGCTGATGTGCTTACTATGGACTTTTTAAGCCTTCTTATTAGGTGTTTACAAAATTCATCATCACAAATACGAATTGCCACGGAACCATCTTCTGCCAACAAGTTTTCCGACAATTCTATCGCTCCATCATAAATAACAGTAGTCGGTTTTTTTACACCTTTGATAAAGTCGAAAATCTGTAACCCGGGCTGTGTAACATATTTGAGAATCTCTTTTTCATCAGCCACTAATACAATCATTGCTTTTATATCTAACCTTTTTTTTAATTGATAGATTTTGTCAACAGCTTCTGAATTGGTGGCATCACAACCTATACCCCAAACTGTATCGGTTGGATATAGAATTAATCCCCCTTCTTGTAGTTTTTCCAAACAGTGTTCAATATCATCATTATATGGCAACATACTGATAGAAAAGTACTTGATTTTGCTTATACATTAAAAAATTATGATCGTAAAATTCAACACTAAGTTCCGATAAACTTTTGAAACTGTATGTTTGCAAAAAAAATAGTATGTCATTACAAGAACAGATTCAGGAAGTTTGGGGGAACAGGGAACTTTTAAAAGATTCCCAATATATCAATCATGTGAGAAAAGTTATAGAAGAAGTAGATAAAGGTCGATTAAGGGTGGCTTCTCCAACACCAAATGGTTGGGTTGTTAATGAATGGGTTAAACAGGCTATTCTGCTGTATTTTGGCATACAGGAAATGCAGACTTGGTCAATCCCCCCTTTTGAATTTTATGATAAGATGTTACTCAAGAGCAATTACAAAGAACTTGGGGTAAGGGCAGTTCCTCATGCAGTTGCACGTTATGGAGCTTATATAGCAAAAAACGTAATATTAATGCCTAGTTATGTAAACATTGGTGCTTATGTAGATGAGGGCTCCATGGTGGATACATGGGCCACGGTTGGCAGTTGTGCCCAAATTGGCAAAGGGGTTCATTTGAGTGGGGGTGTTGGTATTGGCGGGGTATTAGAACCGTTACAAGCCAGTCCGGTGATTATTGAAGATGGTTGCTTTATTGGAAGTAGGTGTATCGTTGTGGAAGGAGTTATAGTTGAAAAAGAAGCCGTTTTAGGTGCCAATGTAGTATTAACCCAATCTACCAAGATCATTGATGTGAGTGGCTCAGAACCCATTGAATACAAGGGTCGTGTTCCGGCTCGGAGCGTAGTTATTCCGGGTAGCTATACTAAAAAATTCAATGCCGGCGACTACCAAGTCAGTTGTGCACTCATCATTGGTCAAAGGAAAGCCAGTACAGACCTAAAAACAAGCCTGAATGACGCTTTAAGAGAATTTAATGTAAGTGCTTAATAGACCATGGTCGATAGTCCATAGTGAATAGTCCTTAAATTGTAGACTAGTCAATATGGACAAAAACAACTTTTTGGGGTTTGACATTTCGTTAAAGTATGCTACATTTTTTTCTAACAAAGCCATCATAGTCTATGGACCATCGACAATGGACTATGGACTATAGACTATCATCTATGGACAAAAAAATAACTTTTGCAGGATTCATTATTGCATTGTCTGGCGCGATTTTCTTTTCTACCAAAGCCATTTTTGTAAAACTTGCATTCCAATCTACCCAAGTAGATGCCACAACATTGTTATGCTTACGTATGTTATTTTCATTACCTTTTTATGTATTTGCCGCCTGGTTGGTTACTAAAAAAGAAAATATTCAACCATTATCCAGAAAAGATTGGATACTCATTATCAGTTTGGGCATTCTAGGCTATTACTTGAGTAGTTTATTTGATTTTATCGGTTTACAATATGTGTCTGCCGGATTGGAAAGATTGATTTTATTTTTATACCCCACATTTGCTGTTTTAATCAATACCTATTATTTTAAATCTAAAATTAGTAAGGTACAATTGATTGCTTTGGGTTTAACCTATTTGGGAATAGGAATTGCTTATTTGGGTGAATTGCAAACCGATACCTCAAATCCCAAATTTTTCTTCGGCTCTTTTATGATCTTTCTTTGCGCGATTACTTATTCATTTTATTTGGTCGGCACAGGTAGAATGGTGCAAAAAGTGGGGGTAACAAGATATACTGCTTATGCAATGCTTGCTGCCACAACAGGTATTTTTATTCATTTTCTAGTCACGCATAAAATTCAAGAAATACCCTTCTCGCCTACTTTAATTGGGTATGCAATTGCACTTGCCTTGATTGCCACAGTGCTGCCTTCATTTTTGATGAGCAATGGCATGAAAAGGATTGGCAGTAACAATGTTTCAATTATTACCAGTATCGGACCGGTTTCAACCATTATTCAAGCACACTTTTTTTTAGGGGAAACCATTCATACCGCACAAATACTAGGAACCATGCTGGTGATAGCCGGCGTCATCTTGATTGGATGGCAATCAAAATTTGCCGGTAGCCACTAACTATTTCTATCCCAAGATTTTATTTACCGAAGGTTTCCCATCACTTACCGAGGTTTTCAGATGAATAACCTAAAGCATATTTTCAATTCATAAATAGCCATTTAGCTTTGCTGTTAAATAAATAATCATGGAACAAGAAAATATGGTCGGGAAAAGTTTTAACAATAGAAATGACCGTTTTTGGACGGGTTTGGTCCTTATTATAATAGGTGCCGTACTCCTTATAGAAAAAATGGGGGCAGATTTACCTTATTGGCTTTTTACATGGCCCATGATACTCATTGTAATTGGTGTTATATCAGGATTGAAACATGGCTTTAAAAATGCTTCTTGGTTGATAATGATTTGCATTGGCGGATTCTTTTTGGTGGATGAAATCATTACTGATATCAACTTAAAACCATTTATATGGCCATTTATGATTATGGGAATTGGATTAATTTTTATACTGAAACCCCGTAAATCATGGCGTTTTGAAAATCGAAAATGGGATAAATATCGAGCTGATGATATGCAGGGAAATATCCCTTATGAAACCAATTCAGGCGATGATATTTTAAACAGCACTTCAATTTTTGGAGGTGTTAAAAAAGTAATCACTTCTAAGAACTTCAAGGGTGGTGAGATTATTTGTATCATGGGCGGGGCAGAGATTAATTTAAGCCAAGCAGATATTATTGGAACCATTTCTATTGAGATTGTTCAAGCATTTGGTGCAGTAAAATTGGTAGTACCACCCCATTGGGAAATTAGAACAGAAACCGTTGCCATTTTTGCGGGTGTAGAAGATAAAAGGCCACCCCAGCCGGGAAAATTCGATCCAACAAAAATTTTGATTTTAAGAGGCACTACAATTTTTGGGGGTATTGAAATTAAAAGCTACTAATCATTTTGTCTGGAGTTAGAAGTCTGGAGTCTGGAGTAAAAAAAATGCCAACTTCTAACTCCAGAGTTCTAACTTCTAACTTATATCGCATGAATTGGTATTTATCAAAACTCGTTTATCGTATCATCTGCAGAAACGGTAAGCATTTGGCACAATTTGATGAACAACTTAGGTTAATTTATGCGGAAGATGAATTGCATGCATTTAACAAAGCGCAACTTATCGGCCAAAAAGAGCAAGACCATTTTTTAAATACAGCGGATCAGCCCGTATATTGGAAATTCATTAATGTAACTGAATTGCATAAATTAGAAGAATTTACCGATGGTGCAGAAGTGTATTCAAAAATTCATGAAGTAGAGAATGGTGATAATTACCAACATACCATACAAGTAAAATCAAGATATTTGTCTGAACGATGCAATGAACAGTTCATTCAGTCTTTATAATCAATGACAAGCTCCATTACGAAAGGTCACAGGTTTAGAATCACATTCATCAGTTGGTGGATGATATGGACATTCGTACACTTTTTACTTATCAACAGCTTCGGTGCCAATCTTTCACAAAGTATTACCGATAGTTTTGTTTGCAACCTATTACTTGCCGGAAGTTGTTTACTCATTACCAATAACATGAAGTATTATTTACCACAGAAAGAAAGGTATTGGTATGTTTTAATCATGAGTTTGGTCTTAAGTGGCATCTGGCTATTGGCCGTGAAAACGATATTATCCTTACTATTTAAAATGGATGAAGGGTTTCTGTTTATACTTAATAATTCAATATTTATCAGGTATGTGATTGGTTTTTTAATGATCGGTTGCATGGCCATGTTGAGTATCCTCTGGTATACAATTCAGGAACAACAAGAAGCCAATCAAAGAAAAGAAGATGCGGAAAGAATGACGAAAGATGCAGAATTACTTAAGCTTCGACAACAGCTGCAACCGCATTTTTTATTTAATAGCTTAAACTCAATCAGTGCCCTTGCAGGAACGCAGCCTGAAAAAGCCAGGCACATGATTCAACAATTGTCCGATTTTTTAAGGGGCACTTTAAAAAGAGATGAACAGCAATGGGTAACCTTGGATGAAGAAATGCAGCATTTACTTTTGTATTTAGATATCGAAAAAGTAAGGTTTGGACAGCGGTTATTGTCAAAAATAGACATTAGTGATGAAGCAAAATTTTTGTATATACCCTGCTTACTATTACAACCGATTGTTGAGAATGCCATAAAATTTGGTTTATATGATACTACAGAGGAGGTAATGATTTCTATAAAATCTGAAAAAATCGAAAATCAATTACAAATAACCATCTCAAATCCATTTGATGCGGAAACCTCGGTAAGTGCCCGTGGAACCGGTTTTGGACTAGCTTCCATATATAGAAGGCTCTTTCTGTTATTTGCCAGACATGATCTGCTTCATACAAGCCAAACAGAGAATATATTTACAACCCAATTATTGATACCACAATCTCATTATGAAAGTTATAATCATCGATGATGAACTCTTGGCAAGGAGTTTAATAAAAGAATATTTAATGGCTTACCCCGAAATCATCCTTTTACAAGAATGCAATGATGGATTTGAAGGAATAAAAGCCATTCAACAACACCAACCCGATCTGATTTTCTTGGATATCCAAATGCCAAAAATCAATGGGTTTGAGATGTTAGAATTGATAGAACAGCCGCCGGCTGTTATTTTCACCACAGCATTTGAAGAATTCGCCATAAAAGCATTCGAAGCGCATGCGATAGATTACTTGTTAAAGCCCTTTAGCAAAGAAAGATTTGACAAAGCTATTCAAAAACATGTAAGCCACAGTAAACAAGAACATAGGGTTAACACAAATAAATTATTAAATGCATCCGGAATAAATCCTGTTCAACAAAACAGAGTGGTTGTAAAAGACCATTCCAAAATAAAAATTATTCCCACGCTACAAATTCAGTATTTAGAAGCTGCAGATGATTACGTGAAAATACATACAGCCGAAGGAGTATTTTTAAAAAATAAAACGATGGGCTATTTTGAAGCAACCCTTGAGTCACAAAATTTTATCCGAATTCATCGTTCTTATATCATCAATGTTCAGCTCATCACACGTATTGACCATTATGAAAAAGAAAATCATTTGGCGGTTCTAAGTATTGGTGTAAAATTGCCCGTAAGTAAATCAGGATATACTAAATTAAAATTGGCTTTGGGTATATGATAAATACTTAAATACTAGAGAATTAAAAAAATACTATGCCGAAAGCATTCTAGTGATTTGTATTTTTTTAATGATAGAAGATATCATTAAAAAATCGCGGGATTTATCTAAAAAATAATGTGCTCCCAAACGCATACATTCTTCCCGATAGGTACTTGATGAATTATCAGAAAGCATGATGATAACAGGATTGATTGATTTTGTATCTCCCATCTTTTTTAATAGTTCAATTCCATTCATTCCCGGCATACTAATGTCTAATACCATCACATCCGGATTGTACCCTTCCATCATTCCCAATGCTATTTCTGCACTTAATACTGCTTCAGAAGTTACCTGTTCTAATTCTCCTAGTATGGCTTGTAATCGATGTAAAATGATGGCTGCATCATCAATTAATAATATTTTGATACCCTCAGCATTCATATACACAATTGAATGAACGAAAGTACCAACTACTGTAATGACAGCATGTAAATTAGTCGGCTAAACTGTGTAGTTATTTATCTACTAGTATACTGAAATAAAAAATGTCCTTTACTGTTGATTCAGTCAAGGACATTTTTTATTTTATCAAACTTCAAAAAAATGTATAATGATTCACATTTATATGATGTTATTCAATATGGCATATTTTACCAAATCTGCATTGTTTTGTAAATGCATTTTCTCCATGATTCTTGAACGGTAGGTACTGATGGTATTTACATTTAATGAAAGTATCTCTCCAATAGCAGAAATACTCTTTCCCACTACAATCATTTTAAATACTTCAAATTCTCTATCCGAAAGCTGCTCATGTGGCGATTTTGAGTTATTCTGTTCAATTGAACCTGCTAAAACCTCTGCCACTTCACTGGTAATGTATTTTCTGCCACTTAAAATTTGTTGAACAGCTTTTACCAATTCATAAGGGGCACTTTCTTTTGTTAAATACCCAGAAGCACCTGCTTTTAATGATCTTACCGCATATTGTTCGGGGGCATGCATACTTAACATGAGAACAGGTGTTTGGGGAGCCTGCTCTTTTATTTGTTTCAATACTTCAATACCCGAATACCCCGGCATACTGATATCAGAAATGATGATATCCCATTTTTCTTGAATCGCTTTTTTTAAAAGTTCAGCAGAGTCGGCTACATCGTGTATATCTGCGAAAGGGAAGGCTTCTACTAATATTTTTCTCAATCCTTCACGGATTAGTGTATGATCGTCTGCAATCAATATTCTCATAGGATTTTAATTTTAATAACCATTTATATATTAATATTTATGATTACTTGTTATCAAAGGTAATACTTCTTATGAGTAAAAAAAAGGGGAATATTTATAAATTAGTTTTTGTCTTCCTATTTAAAAAACTTTGCAATAGAAATTACAAAGCTTTTTAAATTGTTGTGCCCGGGACTGGATTCGAACCAGCACATCCTTGCGAACGCTGCGACCTGAACACAGTGCGTCTACCAATTTCGCCACCCGGGCGGGTATATTAATAATTATTAACTTGGAATTAATCATTATTTCAGGGCTGTAAATATAAGGTAAGCTAATATATTGGAAAAGCAAATTTTCAAGATAATTGCTCAAGTTTCACCTGCATTGTTTCACTTATTAATTCCTAATTACCAATTATTAATTGCCTCACACTACCAGTAAACTACACCCCCGCAAATCACTATTGTCTAATCGCCCCCATACCTCAAAACTGCCATCCGGATAAACCTTCCCAATATCTTCTGTGGCAATAAATGAACAGCTGTAAATATTTGCAAGGTCAATAATATACAAAAGCCCCGTACCGGATTCAAATACCTGTAATGGATCATCTTCTGCTCGTATCATTACTTTCATCCAAGGCGGACAAATAAATCGCCCCGCTCCTGTTGAATAGGCTTGACTTAATAATTCGGTCATCCCATATTCTGAATGAATGGTAGACACCCCCAGTTGATCAGTTAGCATTTTGTGCACTTCTGTTCTAGTCAACTCTTTTCGTTGTCCTTTCATACCCCCCGTTTCCATTACGATTGTATTTTTTAGTTGCTGAGGGAATGCAACAGCAAAATCTAATAACCCAAAAGTTACCCCAATTAATAAAGTTTTTTGTCCCTTCTTTTCAAGCATTTGAAGGTTGTTAGACAAATTTTGATGTTCTTTCAGATAAAAGCCACTATCGGGGTGTTGGCTTAATTTGATTAAAACATCTACCATCATAACCAGCGAAGAATGCTTCCTTTCAAGATAAGAAGGCAATAGGCCAAGAATACACCAATTGCAGGGGTCTCCATAAAACTTGATAAAGCATTTAAGAAAACTCTGCTCATAAATGGACAAATCCTTTATCAAATGCCGGCTAAGCCCTGTTTTGCCGGTACCACTACTTTCAAAAACCATCTGTGGAATAAATGCTGTTGAAGTAATATCATGCGACTTAAAAAAAGATATAGGCAACGCGGGAATGCTATTTAACGTCTTAACTTTATAGGGGTCAACTCCATTTAGATCACACCATTGTCTGTAAATGGCGTTATGGTGGTATTGAAACCCAAAAACAGACAAGGATAGTTTACAAAAATGATCCGAATCGGGCGAAACAGCGAAAATATTGTTAACATCAAATAGGGTCACAGCTAAGTATTGTAATGTTTTAACTAAATTTGAATTGACAATGAAACGAATGAAGACAAAAATATTGATACTATTGGCAATACCGGTAATGTTTTATGCCTGTAAAAAGGATACGTTTACTGCCAAACCACAGATTACCTTAAAAAGTATCAATTCAAAAGTCATTAAACAGGGTGACCTATTGGTTTTTGAGTTAAACTTTACTGATGCAGAAGGTGATATCTCAGACACACTTTGGGTACAAAAAATCTCTAGGGTTTGTCCGAATACTCCCGGAGCTCAATTTCTCAGCAAAAATAAAGTCCCCAACTTTACCGCTACAAGTAATTTAAAAGGCATATTAGAAGTGGGCTATGCTTATAATGCAAATGTACCCGGCTATAGTACTATTAGCGGATGTGGCACTAAAAATGATACTGCTTATTTCAAATTCTGGCTAAAAGACAAAGCCAAAAACTTTAGTGACACCATTACTACAGAAAATATTGTTTTACTAAAATAGTACCTTTTGAAAGGACTACTTAATGCCATACTTTTTGGAAATTATTTTTATGGTGTCTGCACAATTGCCTTATCAATAGAGGCCGGACTTTTGCTCTTCCATTCTTTCAATTCATTTTTTTATTACGTATTGGTTTTCACAGGAACCGTTATTTATTATACACATGCTTATATAGCAGAACCCATAGAAGGTCATCAAAACAAACGAGTTATATGGTATCTTGAAAATAGGTTATTTGTAAAATATTCTCAATTACTCCTGACAGGCGTTTTTGTGACCACATTTGTGTATTTATTGATTGTTAATTGGCAAAATTTTGCGCAAACCCATTTAATACATTGGGTAAGCTTGATTATTTTCCCAACTATGGCAGCCTTTTATTATAGCGATGTTTCTTTACAATTTGGCGCCAGTGCTCTTAGAAATAAAGGATGGCTAAAACCCTTGGTAATTGGTTTTGTTTGGGCCGGAGTGGTTACTATTTATCCAACTCTTTTTTACACAATTGAAAACAATGTTTCATTGAGTATAGGAACAAATATTTCAATATTATTTTTTAATAACTTTATGTTTACCAGTATATTATGCGTCATGTTTGACATTAAAGACTATGCAACAGATCATAATCAACAAATAAAAACCTTTGTTGTAAAATTTGGATTGAGAAGAACTATTTTTTCTATCATTCTGCCTTTGAGTTTAATGGGTTTGGGAACCAATTTGTTTTATGGATTATTGCAACAGTATTCTGCTTCCAGGCTAATCATTAACATTTTCCCTTTCATTTTGTTGATAATTGTTACCTATACTTTACACCAACGTAAAAGCATTCTCTATTACCTTGCAATCATTGACGGTCTTATGCTGCTGAAAGCTATTTGTGGCATTATTGGACTAACATTTATCAATGATAACTAATGACGAAAAGTAAAAAGACTGGTTCAAAAGCAAAATCGATTATCACTGACACATCATTTGCTTTTCTCAAGAATTATATCAATACCCCCTCTCCTGTTGGATTTGAAACAGGCGGCCAAAAGCTTTGGCTTGCGTATATTAAGCCCTATGTGGATACTTTTTTTACAGACGCATATGGTACCGCTGTTGGGGTAATAAACCCAACAGCCCCATTTAAAGTAGTGATTGAGGCACATGCCGATGAAATTAGTTGGTTTGTAAATTACATAAATGATCAAGGACTCATTTATTTGAAACGCAATGGCGGTGTCGATCACCAGGTGGCTCCTGCCAAAAGGGTTTGGATACATGGCAAAAAAGGTCTGGTGAAAGCTGTTTTTGGATGGCCCGCGATACATACCCGACTTAGCAATAACGAACAAAAAGAACCACAACCCAAAGTAGATAACCTATGTTTAGATTGTGGAGCAAGATCAAAGAAAGAAGTGGAATCACTGGGTATTCATATTGGCTCTGTAGTTACATATGAGGAAGGATTTGATGAATTGGCCTATGATTATTACATAGGTAGGGCATTTGATAACCGGATTGGTGGATTTATGATTGCAGAAGTTGCCCGCTTATTAAAAGAACACAAAAAGAAACTACCCTTTGGCCTATATATTGTGAATGCGGTACAGGAAGAAATTGGTTTAAGGGGTGCAGAAATGATTGCCCGACGTATTAAACCTGATATAGCCATCATTACTGATGTAACCCACGATACCAATACTCCTATGATAAGTAAGGCCATTGAAGGCGACATTCAATGTGGTAAAGGGCCATCATTGGCTTATGCACCAGCCATTCACAATAAACTATTAAATGTTGTACAAGATGTGGCAGAAAAGAATAAAATCCCGGTTCAGTTGAGAACCCTTAGCCGAAGTACCGGTACTGATACGGATAGTTTTGCTTATGCAAATGATGGATGTCCATCTGTACTCATATCTATTCCATTGCGGTACATGCATACAACGGTTGAAATGTTGCACAAATCAGATATTGAGGAAACAATAAAACTGATGTATGAAACTTTATTGGTACTAACACCGAAGACAAATCTCAGCTATTTGTAGAAGTGGAGCTGGAGTTCGGAAATGAGCAATGGTTTGGGGTTTGGGGTTTGGGGTTTGGGGTTTATAATGGATGATCTTAAAACTTACTTTTCACATTTATCTTTTCACTTTTAACTTTTCACTTTTGCCTTGTACATTTGCCCCTTTATGAATTGGACAGAAAAACGAAATATACGTATAGCCGTTCTGGATCTTTATGAAGGGCATATTAACCAGGGCATGCGGTGTATTCGGGAGATTACCAGCCTTTGGGGTGAAAGTAATCAGTTAACAGTTACGTATGATGAGTTTGATGTAAGACTTGGATTACAAGTGCCTGATACTTCTTACGATATTTACATTTCCAGTGGAGGACCCGGTTCCCCATTAGATACTGTAAATACCGAATGGGAAAACAAATATTTTGGTTGGTTACAAAGCATTGAAGACTGGAATAAATCGGGTACACAATTCCCTAAAAAGCAGGTTTTCTTTATTTGTCATAGTTTTCAGTTGGCTTGCAGGCATTATCAAATAGGCAAAGTTTGTAAAAGAAAATCCACTGCTTTTGGAGTATTCCCTATTCATATGTTGGATGATGGCAAGAATGAAACCGTATTTGATGGCTTACGAGACCCGTTTTATAGTGTAGATAGCCGCGACTATCAAGTTATTGAACCCAATCATGTTAGATTAAGAGAAATGGGTGCCCGAATTTTAGCGATTGAAAAAAATAGACCCCATATTCCATATGAAAGGGCCATCATGGCCGTAAGATTTACTGATCATTTTCTAGGTACACAATTTCATCCGGAGGCCGATGCTGAAGGTATGAGCATGTACCTACAAA
Source organism: Bacteroidota bacterium (assembly GCA_031417635.1). Classification (GTDB taxonomy): domain Bacteria; phylum Bacteroidota; class Bacteroidia; order Chitinophagales; family Chitinophagaceae; genus Sediminibacterium. Next base: position 33,815 of record JANOVY010000014.1, read on the forward strand.
GAGAAGATAAAAAACAAACTGTTATTGAAAACCACGGCGAGCCTAAATGGCATAGTATGGTTGAACAATTAAGAGACCCCGAAAAAATAATGTGGACCTATCAAAAAGTGCTCCCGAATTTTTTAAACCTGGCTATTGGAGAATTGATTGAAAACTAACCTGGTTTTTACTCTCCACAAATACTTTGTTGCTGATTATGCTACATTTCTAAAAATCCTTGCTAACAATTGGACAGGATTTTCTACTTTCAGTAAGCCTTAATTGCAGAATCTATGGTTACAACTATTCGAAAAAAGTTCAATGATTCGTTTACCCAGGAAAAATACAAAAACTATTTAGAAGAGTTAAATAGCAAACATCCGGGTGCCATCGAATTTCGCGTTGCTGAAACGCCAGTGTTTATTGATCATTCGTTCAAAGAAAAAATATTGGCTGCTTGTGAGAGTATTGTTGATGTAATTACCCAATTCAATTTCAATACGCTAACCTCACATGCTATCCCTGATGAAATCAGGGTTCCCAATGAAAATTCACATACACAATTTATTGCTTTTGATTTTGGCATTTGTGAAAATGAACAAGGAGAACTGGAACCTCAATTAATTGAAATGCAAGGCTTTCCTACGCTGTTTGCTTATCAGATTTGGCATGACGAAGTAACCCGAAAACATTTCCATATTCCGGAAAATTATTCGTGCTATTTAAATGGATTTAACCCTACATCATATCAGCAATTATTAAAAGAGGTAATATTAGGAAACCATACTGCTGAAAATGTTATTTTACTGGAGATTTTGCCACATTCACAAAAAACAAGGATTGATTTTTATTGCACCACAGATTATACCGGCATACCGGTTGTTTGTTTAACAGAACTCAAACAGGAGGGTAAAAAATTATTTTATCTGAAAGGAGAAAGAAAAATAGAAATTAAACGGATTTATAACCGGATCATTTTTGATGACCTACAACAACAATCCAAAGAAATTCAAGAAAAAGGAAAACTCTTATTTAGTGAATTGGAAGTAGAATGGGTTCCTCACCCTAACTGGTTTTATCGAATCAGCAAATATACCCTTCCGTTCATTGATCATCCTTATGTTCCAAAAACTCGTTTTTTAAATGAAATCAAAGAATTGCCGCTTGACCTGGAAAACTATGTATTAAAACCATTGTTCTCCTTTGCGGGACAAGGTGTGGTGATAGATGTAACCAAAGCTGATATTGACAAAGTGATTGATCCGCAAAATTGGATTCTTCAGCGAAAAGTTAAATATGCTGATGTTATTAAAACGCCTGATATTCCGGCAAAAGTGGAAATACGTATATTTTACTTTTGGAAAGATGGGGAACCAAGGCCCATCGCTACTAATAATTTAGCCAGGTTAAGTAAAGGAAAAATGATTGGTGTTCGATATAACCAGGATAAAGAATGGGTTGGTGGAAGTTTAGCTTACTTTGAAGAGTAAATAACCCTAATCAATAGTATTAGCCATTCAAGGTTTAATCAAAATAAAAAGAATGAACGCTTTTTGGAAACGGCTTATAACAAAAAAAATTCTTAATCAAAAACATCAGCAACATGGTGAAAATATTCAATATTCAAATTATGAATTAGCCAAAGGATACCGCGAATTAAAGTTAACCGGTATCCGGTTGATAAAAGATAGTTTTTTAATTGTAATGGGTATTGCTTCAGCCGCATTCGGTTTAGAAAGCTTTTTATTACCCAATAAATTTATTGATGGTGGGGCCACCGGGATCTCATTGTTAATTTCAGAACTTACCAAAATTCCCCTGTACTGGTTGTTGCTTTTGATTAATACTCCTTTTATTTTTCTAGCCTACAAAATAATTGGTAAGACTTTTGCATTTAAAACAGCTTTCTCAATAATAGGATTGGCGATTTGTTTGGCTTTCTTTCATTTTACTGAAATTACGCATGACAAATTATTGGTTTCTGTTTTTGGCGGTTTCTTTTTAGGTGCCGGCATTGGCCTTTCTATCAGAGGTGGGGCTGTTTTGGATGGAACAGAAGTGCTTGCTATCTTTTTGGGTCGAAAATTTAGTAGTACAATTGGAGACATTATTATTATCATTAACATCACAATTTTTTCGGCGGCAGCATATTTACTCTCCATGGAAACGGCATTGTATTCTATGATAACCTATTTAGTGGCTTCGAAAACCCTTGACTTCATTATTGAGGGCATTGATGAATATACCGGTGTTACAATTGTTTCTGCGCATAGCGATGATATCCGGCATATGATTATGCAGAAAATGGAAAGAGGACTAACCGTCTACAAAGGAAAACGCGGATTTGGAAGTCATGGTGAAAGAAACGATATAGACATCATTTATACAGTAATCACCCGACTTGAATTAAACAAGTTAAATATAGAAATTATGAAAATCGACCCTCATGCTTTTGTGACTATGCATCGTGTAAAGGATACAAAGGGTGGAATGATTAAAAAAAGAGCTCATAAACAATAAATATACGAATGGTGCATTTCATTTTTGGACATCAAAATACATATGATATTTTGCTAGATGTACAATCTGATTGTTAACCAAAATGCATCGATCATGAAGTTATGTTTACTGAGTGATCATTAGACGAGTAAAAGGAAAAATGAGAAAATGAATGTATTGACAAAACTTAAAACAGAATTCTGTCAATTTACAAAACTCCACCAAATACCCAGGTGTAACCAAAGAGCGGTACCCGGGTATAAATTGCTCATAAAATTGGGTTGATTGAAGGAAAAGCCATTCGATACATTCAAAGTATTCAAATTTTCTACCCTAAAAAATCCTTTTAAACTTTTTATCCGCCAATGCAGGAATGCATTGATTTCAGGTCTGTTACTGATGGCATTGTCTTTCTGAACAAAATATTGGCCTAGGAAGGGAGAATAATTATTGGCATAATAAGCAGAATTATACTTTATTTCTAATCCTGTAGAGAGGAAAAGATTCGTGCTAAAATTACCTTCAAAAGCAAACCGATTTCTGGTTAGTAAAAGGGGAATATTTACCGGTGGATCTCCGGTGGTTTGTTGTAAATGGATTTCGGTATACCAATTCCAATATTTGCTTAGCCGAAATTTTTTCTCGGCATTCAAATGCAAGACATTGAATAATGTGGATTCCTGATTGGCAGAAATAAATTTTTCGAAGTACATAAAATTATTCACTGCAAAATACTCTGCACCCAATTTCCAACCGTTACGAGGGTTTTCATACAAACTAAAAAGGCGTACTATATTTTCTTTACCATAATTGATACGATTATTAATAGGAAAACTACTTACCCCATCAAGAATGAAAGAGGGCGACCGATTTACATTTTGGAAGCCAATTTGTAAATAACCTAATTTCTTACCTAGCAATCTTTTCATTCTTATGTTGGCTGCATAATCACCTGCATTTGTACCATTTATGTAAAATTGTCCATTCGCCTCAATATCCCATACTTGGTTTCGGGTTCTATTGCGATACTCACCCAACACATAAAGATTATAATATTGAAAAGTGCCTGAAGCAAATTCACCAGTTAAGTTTTGCAAGCCAATACCCGCTTTCACAAACTGACTTAAGTTTGTTTTTTCGGGAAAAGAAATGATACTGAATTCATTCGTAACATCTTTCCAAGCGTCCTTAAAGTAAAGAGAATCATTGTTAGCGGTATAATTGAAAAATTTTTGATATCGAACCGAATCCACAAAATGATCAAAAAAATTATACTTATTTGTTGTGTATCGAAATGTGTGTTCAAATCGAAGTCTGGGAAAAAATAATTTATAGGTAACTGAATCTGTAACCAAAGAATCTTTGGAACCGATGTCATAATGATGGCGCAATAAAAAGGTAGTTTCATTATAAATATTTCCTGTATTTACAGTTGTGTTAAAAGGGCTTCTGCTGGCTGTACCGGGTTTCCCTAATCTTGTCTCTAATTCATAAGGATCATTCAAGGCGAGGCTATCTAATTTTTTGGGGTCCTGTAATCCCCCATTTTCTGAAGCAGCGCTCTTATTGGCAAGAAAAATAAATTGAGCTCCGTATTTCTTATTGAGCGTCTGGTATTGCGAGGTAAACCGATAATTATTCAGGCTGGCATTTTGATTTTTCAAATTTCCCGGCGCATTGAGGAACCGATATTCCAATGAAAAATTAAAATTGCTTTTTTTGTTTTGTGTATGGGTAAAACTTAGCAGTTGTTCTGCTTTACTTCCTATCACATAGGCCAATTCAGTATAGGGTCGGGTTGTTTGAAAAAATTTGGTGTTTTCCAAAGTGAATTTATATACATCAAATTGATGAAATCCTGCATCAAATCCAGCTTTCATTAAGGGATTGAAAAATAATGATTCTGAAGCGGTGGCCATATTTCCCAAATGATGGTAATAATAGGGCATTGGAAACCTAGCTGTAAAATCATTGATGGAAGAATCAATCGTTCTATTTCTGGTTGAGTCGAAGTAGCGAAAGTAAATGGTTATGGAATCTGTAAAACGGTCTCTTTTTTGCAATGAGTCATTGCCGGTATTTTTTTTAAATGGCCTTCCTTGTGTATCATAGCTAACATTTGAATTTTGCTGGAGATTTGTGGCCTGTCCGGACGTCCTTACCTGTGCCAGCAATTGTTTATCACTTAACAGTATTAGAAACAGTATCAATAGTATGTTATGCTTTAACGGTAACCGCATGCATGGAAATGTGTTGTAAAATAAAGATAAAGACACTTATCGAGCCGTTAAAAGTTAGGTTTTAACCAATTGCTTTTGTCAACTTTCATCAATGAAACTATAAAGTTTTTACCAGTTCTGTAAATAACAAGGTTAGTTTGGGTTCAGCGTCTTTTGCTGCTTGCAATACTTCTTCATGGGTTATGGTATTTTCATCATCACGAATACCAATATCAGTAATCACACTCATGGCAAATACCCTCATTCCACAATGGATAGCTGCAATCGTTTCCTGAACTGTACTCATGCCTACCGCATCACCACCCAATAAATGAATTAACTTATATTCTGCACGGGTTTCAAAAGTTGGTCCCGTTACACCTGCATATACCCCATGAAACAAAGGAATATTATGAATGGCAGCAATTTCATTTATTTTATTGATCAATTCTTTGCTATAGGGCTCACTCATATCCGGAAAACGAGTGCCTAATTTTTCGTCATTTTTACCTAACAAAGGATTTTCTGTAAATAGACTAATGTGGTCATTGATAACCATTAAGTCGCCAATATTAAAAAGCGGATTCATGCCACCAGCAGCATTTGATAACAAAAGGGTTTGTACACCCAATAATCGCAATGCCCTCACCGGATAAGCCACTTGTTTAGCAGTATATCCTTCATAATAATGAAACCGCCCAGCCATCACCCAGACTTTTTTTCCGCCTAAATCTCCATAAATCAATTTGCCTTTGTGTCCTTCAACGGTACTTACCGGAAAATGTGGAATTTCATTATATGCGATTTCTTTTTCGACTTGGATCACATTTGACAAATTCCCTAATCCGCTGCCTAAAATAATGCCGACTGAAGCACTGTTTGAAACCTTTCCATTAATAAATGCCACAGTTTCTGCTAACTGAACCATTATTTCCGACATATACAAATATTTAATTTAGCAAATATAAACAACTGATCATCAATCCTGAGACCTGAGACATGAATAATACAAGTATCCTTATAGTGATTTAACTCCTTAGGCAGGTCTAAGGTTTCAAGATTGACGTTGTTCTGTTGTCCTCAACAAAAAAGGCCATTCAGCTGAGCTGAATGGCCTTATAGTAGGTTAAGAAAGTTCAGTGTTAAATTAACTTAAACGCTTAACGTTAACGGCGTTTAAGCCTTTACGTCCTTCTTGTACATCAAAAACTACTTTGTCATTTGCTTCGATCTGGTCAACCAGTCCGTTTGCATGTACAAAAGTTTCTTTGTTGGAATTATCATGCTTGATAAAGCCAAAACCTTTTTCTTCGTTAAAGAACTTAACAGTTCCGGTGATTTGTGTGTCCATTTGTAAAATTGTAAAATTTATTAAGGTGCAAAGGTAAGGGCAAAAAAGTTACTATCCTAAAAAAAGTAATCGTAGAAAATGGTAGAACTATAAATAATAATTAATAATATTTATAATTAATTATTATTTAATAGTTTATAAACAAAATATGTATATTTTATGCTTTAGAATCTCTTTCCATTTGTGAATGAATTCGGTATCTTATCTTAGCAAAAAAGTCTACAATATTTAACGTCTCCGGATGAATAAAATTTTCTTTTTTTGTTGTAGACTCATTTTTCACCACCTATCTTTTGCACAAAAAATTCTAAATCAGGTCAGTTTTCCAAACGCCATTCATCATGAAGCATAATTTGAATTAACAGCAACCAAAGACTCCCCAGCCTATGAAGCCGGGTTAGCTATCAATGATCAGCTATTGCAAATGAGTCACACAGAGGAAAAAATATAATTGATATAACAAATTCTCTTCAAGCTAAAAAACCGGGAGAAATATATGATACTTTATAAACAGCTTAATAAAGAAAAACAAACCTATCTTACTTTGCAAGCACAAAGATTCCAAACGATAATACCCATTGAAAAAACAGGCAGCGTATTAACCAATGAAATGAAAAGAATGCGTTCAAATTGGCTAAGCTGTAAAAGCAATTAATCGGTTCATAGATCTTTACATTCATTAAAAAATCTAAAAATGTTTGGTATTGGTTTTTTAGATATCTCCGGAGGATTTGGCTAATAGCCACCGGATTGCCCACATTAAATTTTCTAATAGGGATGTGCTTAGTACTGCATACAAAAGATCTGTCTTTTGGCAAAGACTACCTATTTACCTATAGAAGTACAATGTAGAAAAATTACATAACTGGACGGACTATATTGCATTGCTGTTTGTGTTATCATCAAAAAAATATATGGTTCAGGTTTTGGAAAAATATTCATTTAATCGCTTATGGAACAGTATGCCTATTCATCATCCATGGGTTATTGATGGCCCCCTTATTGAAAGACTGACCAACAGATTGGTTTGATGAAGAAAAGATATTTCTAGAAATTTGTTTATAATTTTACCGACAGCAACTGTTTTTCGATATCAATTTCACATCAAGTATAAGCAAAAATATTAAAAACAAGCAGCAATGAGCAGTGATCATTTTAAGTTACTGATTTCAAATAAAGTAACCGACTTTTATTCTGGTGAACCGGACTTCATGCTTTTATCTAAATATAAAAAGCGCTTACATGATTCTATCTATTTTGATTTTGTGATAGAAAGTAATAATTGCGGTTTTTTTTATCAACGTTCATTGCACCTATACAGTTATTCTCATAATCGTGAATTTAACGATATCGAATTTTTTAATTCTTTATTAAAAGAAACCTATGGAGAAATGTTCACGGGACTTGAATCTTTTGGGCAGGATTTATTCGGCAATCAATTTTGTTTCGATATCATCAATCACACAATTGTATTTTTTAATACAGAAACAGGAAAACGAGAAGTTATTGCAACTAATTTTGAAAACTGGCTGGAAGTATTATACAAACATTTTGATTATTATATTGGAAGTGCCCTCTTAAAAGAATGGTATACAAAAAATGAACTGGCTTTTCAACAACGGCTTTGCCCAAAATTGCCCTTTGTGGGTGGAGGCGAATTCAAAATAAATAATTTAAAAAATGGCACTTTCCCGGATTATATTAAAGAATATTATTCAATTGCCAAGCAAGTATTTCATTTACCGGAAGGTGCCAGTGTTAAAATCGCTGTTTTGAAAAGTTGATGAAATGATACCTGCTGATAAATGGCAGTAGTATTGAATCATTTTTTTGAAACACATAGGCACATAGAAATCCAAAAAGTGATAAAAGCTGTCAACTATTTCCCCTTTTTCCTAACCTATATGCCTATGTGTTTCGTATTAGAATAAAAAACGATCATGTACTTAATTTCTCTTTCTCACTACGCAAAGCAAAATATGCCCATAATGCACTTACTATCATAAATAAAGAACCTAACAAAAAAGAGACTCCCGGAAAATAGACAGGTGTTTGATCACTTGTGAAATAAGCAAATAAATTAGTCATTAAAGGTGGACCGATGATAGAAGTTACACTCATCAAACTGGTCAAAGCGCCTTGCAGCTCTCCTTGTTCATTGGGAGGCACATGCCCTGAAATGATTGATTGCAAAGCCGGGCCGGCAATGCCTCCTAAACAATAAGGAATTAAAAAAACAAACATCATCCAACTTTGTGAAGCAAAAGCAAATAACAATAAACCCAATGCGTACAATCCCAAACCAATGTATACGCTTTTTTCATTACCGATTTTCGGGTTCACTATTCTAACCAACCCTCCTTGTACAATGGCAACCAAAAGTCCTACCACACCCAATGAAATGCCAATCATTTTAGGTGTCCATTTGAATTTTTCAATACTAAAAAAACTCCAGTTACTTTGAACTGCGTGAGCGGCCAGGTATACAAAAACAAGTGAAACAACCAATCCTCCAACGGCAGGATATTTCCTTAATTGAATCAATGAACCCAATGGATTTGCCCGTCGCCAGTGGAAAGGTCTTCTATGTTCCATTTCCAGAGATTCTGGTAAAACGAAATAACCATATAACCAATTGGTTAACGCAAGTGCAGCTGCCACCAAAAAAGGTACTCTAGGGCCAAGCTCACCTAATAATCCACCTATAGATGGGCCGATGATAAAGCCCAATCCAAATGCAGCCCCTATCATTCCAAAATTTTGGGCACGGTTTTCAGATGTACTGATATCAGCAATATAGGCTGAGGCTGTACTAAAACTGGCACCGGT
>JANOVY010000015.1:0-4169 GCA_031417635.1 Bacteroidota bacterium
GCCGAAAGCAAGGGTGCTATTAATTACCTGAACCTTGCAAAAGAAATTTTACAAAAAAATGGTATGACTAAAATGTCTAACTCGGAAAGAATTATTGAATAAATTAGTGATGAGTAATTAGTAGTTAGTAATTATTAATTACTGTAGTTGTTCAATTTCGCCTTCCAATTACTAATTTCTAATTATTAACTACTAACTAATAATGACCAGTTCTAAAAATAACAAAGATCTAATAGGTAAAGGGCTCCGCTCTTTATTACAGAATATTGATGCTGATTTAAAAACCACAGCAGGTGCCTTAAAAACAGATGTAGCTGAACAAGTAACACATACCAGCCGGATCCTGCTATCAGATATTCAAATCAATCCCAAACAACCCAGAAGAGATTTTGATGCAGCTTCTTTGAATGAATTGGCAGCTTCTATCAAACTTCATGATATTATTCAACCCTTAACCGTTTCTAAATTACCGGGGGGTAAATACCAGTTAATTGCTGGTGAACGTAGGTTTAGGGCTTCAAAAATTGCCGGACTGAAAGATGTGCCCGCTTATGTTCGACAAGCAAATGACAGTCAGCTGTTGGAACTGGCCTTATTAGAAAATTTACAAAGAGAAGATCTCAATGCAGTAGAAATAGCGCTTAGTTACAAACGGATGATGGAAGAATTGAATTATACCCAGGAACAAGTTGCAGAAAGAATGGGCAAAGAAAGAAGTACGGTAACCAATTATATTCGCTTATTAAAATTACCCCCCGATATCCAGCTTGCCGTTCGCAATGGCAGTTTAAGCATGGGGCATGCAAGAGCTTTGGTTACCATTGATACAATTGATAAACAATTGTTTGTATACAAAGAAATCGTACAAAAAGAACTCAATGTTCGACAAACGGAAGAATTGGTTAGGAAAATGTATAAAGCTGAGAAACCCGGTGCTGTTAAATCTTCCGTAAAATCTGATCTTCCCGCCGCTTATAAAAAAATTGAAGATAATTTAGCTTCTCATTTCGGGACCAAAGTTAAGATGGTGCATAATAAAAATGGCTATGGCAGCATCACCATTGAATACTATTCCCTTGAAGAATTAAACAAACTACTGGATACAATGAATGTAACGGTGAGTTAACATTTTCATGAAATTATACAGTCTACCCATATTATTTTTTTGTTGCATTGTTTTTTTTAGGAATGCGACTGCCCAGGATGATAAAAAAGCACTAGGCAATATTTCAATGAACCCCAACAAAATTTCTAACGATTCATTAAAAGAAAAACAAAAGGCAGCTGAAACATCCATTGTAAAAAAAGATTCCATTCCTAAACATGATCCGCGAAAAGCTACACGCAGATCTGCCATTATACCAGGATGGGGACAAGCCTATAATCATGAATATTGGAAAATCCCTATCGTATACGCTATATTAGCCATTCCCGCAGCTATGTATGTTTTCAATAATAATTATTACAACATCACCAAATTTGCCTTTGAAGCAAGGTATCAAGAAGCTAATGGCGATAGCAGTAATGTAAAATACATAGACCCTCAATTAAAAAACTTGAGTATTTCTTCGTTACAAAACTATCGAAATGCTTTCCGCCGCGACAGGGATTATTCAATACTTTGGTTCCTGGTTGCTTGGGGTTTACAAGTTGTAGATGCCACGGTTTTTGCCCATCTAAAAACTTTCGATGTAAGCAATGACCTTTCTATGACTGTTACACCCATTTTTAACCCCGCTACAAGAACTCCGGGCTTAGGACTTACTCTGTCTATTAAAAATCCAAGCAAGCAAGTAATTTCCCGCTAATTTTCTAATGAAATACTTTACTTTGGTAAAGGTTAATGGAACCGGGTATCAAAACATACCAATTTCTTGCTTACTAAAAATAACAAAATCACCACTATGAAGGTTGTATTGATAGGTTACGGAAAAATGGGACAGGCAATTGAAACGATAGCCATATCAAAAGGTCATGAAATAGTATTGAAAATTGATATTGATAATGCGTCTGATCTAAATAAAGAAAATATAGCAGGAGCTGATGTCGCCATTGAATTCACAGGACCCCATAGTGCCTTTAAAAATGTGATGAAATGTATTGAATTGGGCATTCCTGTGGTTTGTGGATCAACCGGCTGGTTAGACAATTGGCCGGAAGCAAAAAAATATTGTGAAGAGAAAAATGGCACATTGCTGTATGCAAGTAACTATAGTATTGGGGTGAATTTATTTTTCGAGTTAAATACATACCTGGCGAAACTCATGAACAGTCATGCCAATGATTATCATGTTGTGGTGGATGAAATTCACCATACCCAAAAAAAAGATGCTCCAAGTGGAACCGCCATTACCCTAGCCGAACAAATATTGGAGAACTTTTTGCTGAAAAAGAAATGGGTGAATCATGAAACTACCATTGAAGATGAACTGGCCATCATTTCTGAAAGAATAGATCCGGCACCCGGTACTCATAAAATAAAATATTCCTCAAAGGTTGATGACATAGAAATCGTTCATACTGCACATAACCGAGTTGGTTTTGCGGGTGGTGCAGTATTAGCAGCGGAGTTTGCCATTCATAAAAAAGGGATATTTGGAATGAAAGAAGTGTTGGGATTATAAAATCATGGAATCATATGTAAATAATAATTTATTTATTGTTACATAACAAAAGTTTTATAATTATAACTATAATTTAATTAGCACTTTATATTAATTTATTTAAGACCTCATGTTATCTAAAAAAACACAATATGCATTTAAAGCACTTACGTTTATAGCAGAACGAAAGAAAGAAGGGCCTGTTTTAATAGCTGAGATTTCAAAAAAGAAAAAAATCCCGCTAAAGTTTTTAGAAAACATACTCTTAGAATTAAAAAAAGCAGGGCTACTAGAAAGCAAAAAAGGAAAAGGCGGCGGTTATTTTTTTAAAGTTGAGCCCAAAGATATTCAGTTGGCCAGTGTGATGCGATTGATTGAAGGCCCCATTGCATTGTTGCCCTGTGTTAGTTTACATTTCTATGAAAAATGCAAGGATTGTGATGAGAAAAAGTGTGGATTAAACAAAGTAATGATTCAAGTGAGAGATAACATGTTGTCTGTATTGGAAAGTAAAACAGTGATTGATTTAGTAAATAAATAAGTCATCGAAAGAATGCATGAATTAATCAAAAACCATCAATTTTCTTCTAAGTTATCTAACATTTCTCTGGTCATCTTATTTAAATCATAAGCCGGCTTCCAACCCCAATCTTTTGTTGCAACACTATCATCAATACTTTGCGGCCAGCTGTCGGCAATTTTTTGCCGGTAATCGGGTTGATAACTTATGGTAAAATTCGGAATGTGCTTTTTTATTTCAGCCGCAATTTCCTTTGGCGAAAAGCTCATCCCGGAAATATTATAGGATGTTCGGATAGAAATTTTTTCAGCAGGCGCATCCATCAATTCCAATGTGGCCCTAATTGCATCGGGCATGTACATCATAGGCAGGTAGGTATCTTCTTTCAAAAAACATTCAAATTTTTTATTCTCTAAGGCGTCATGAAAAATTTCAATGGCATAATCTGTTGTCCCGCCGCCCGGTTCAGATTTATAACTGATTAAACCCGGATACCGAATACTCCTCACATCCACCCCATACCGGTGATGGTAATAATTACACCAAAATTCACCTGCATACTTACTAATTCCATAAACAGTAGAGGGTTCAATGATTGTTTGTTGAGGACATTTTTGCTTAGGAGAAGTTGGACCAAAAACGGCGATGCTGCTAGGCCAATATACTTTGTGCAATTTCTCTTCGCGAGCTATATCCAACACATTCAATAGCCCTTGCATATTTAAATGCCAGGCCAGATTTGGATTTTTTTCGCCTGTGGCAGATAAGATAGCAGCCAATAAATATATCTGTGTAATATTTTGTCTGATTACTTGCACATGCAACATTTCTTTATTCATTACATCCAAACTAACATAGGGACCGGTACCTTTCAACAATGGGTTTTCTTCCCTTAAATCGGAAGCAATTACATTGTTATTACCATATTTTGCACGCAAAGCCATGGTAAGTTCTACGCCGATTTGTCCGGATGCACCGATCACTAAAATTTTATCTTTTAATACAGACATAATTCATATTTCTTAAGGACAAAGAAAAAGAAAAAA
>JANOVY010000016.1:0-3177 GCA_031417635.1 Bacteroidota bacterium
GGCGGCTATGCTTTTAAACAATTACTACAACAAAACGGTTGGATACCATTGGGTACCGATTTCCCTGTAGAAGATATTTCTCCCTTCAAAACATTTTTAGCAGCAGTTGTTCGTAAAGACGCCAAGGGCTTTCCTGCCAATGGTTTTCAGATTGAAAATGCATTAACGAGGGAAGAAACCATACGTGGAATGACCATTTGGGCCGCCAAGGCAAGTTTTTTAGAAAAAGAAGTGGGTAGTTTGGAAGCCGGTAAAAAAGCAGATTTTATTTTCTTAAATAAAGACCTGATGAAAGTAGCGAAAACGGATATCTTGAATGTGAAAGTGAATGCTACTTATTTAGGTGGGAAGAAAGTTTTTTAGCACTAAGCAGTTTTAATAATTGTCACAACATGGTAATGTTGTGATTTTTCTTTTCCTGATTGCGTAAATAAAGTTTCCCGATTGCGTAAGGATCTCAGTTTAAGGTGTCGCAATTTTGTGGCACTTTAAAAATGTGAGAAACGAATGAAGAGAATATGTGTATTGTTGTTTTGTTTGACATGGATTCATGTAAAAGCCCAGCATATTACTGAAGTAGATACGCTTACACCAAAAGAATTTTTACCGGATGTTACCGTAGTGGGAAAAGATACAAGGCAAGATATACACCAGTTACCTGAAATTGTCGGTACTCATATTTTTGCCGGCAAAAAAAATGCTTTGGTAGTACTTAATAATGTAAATGGCAATATTGTGACCAATAATATGAGGCAAGTACTGGCAAAAGTGCCTGGCATTCATATCTGGGAAAGTGATGGGAGCGGAATACAGATTGGTATTGCTACCCGTGGTCTTAGTCCTAATAGAAGCTGGGATTTTAATGTGCGCCAGAATGGATATGATATAGCAGCCGATCCTTTCGGTTATCCGGAAGCTTATTATAACCCACCTTTACAAGCAGTTCAACGTTTGCAAATTGTAAAAGGTGCAGGCTCTTTACAGTATGGTCCGCAACTGGGAGGGATGCTTAATTATGTTCTGCATGATGGCAGTGATATTATTAAACCTTTCGCTTTTGAATCGCAACAGACTTTCGGAAGTTTCGGGCTGGTAAATACGTTTAATGCGATTGGTGGAAAAGCAAAGAATGATCATTATTATGCATTTTTTGATCACCGAAATGCTACTGGTTGGCGAACGAATAGCCGTTATAAAACCAATACAGGTTTTGCCACATACACCCACCAATTTACAGATAAATGGAAACTGGGTGTAGAAGTACTTCGGTACAGTATGTTAAGCCAGCAACCGGGTGGTTTAACTGATTCTTTATTTGGTATAGATGCACAACAATCCTTGCGTAGCCGCAACTGGATGAATATTGAATGGGGTACTGCTGCACTTAACATAGATTACAAAATAAACGAGAAAAATATATTTAACCTGAAAGTATTTGGTTTACAAGGCGACAGATCGAGTATTGGTTATATCAATGGTATAAATATTAAAGACACCATCCGTGTAAATACTTTGGCGTATGCCAATCGTACCATTGATGTGGAACATTACCGTAACTATGGTGCAGAGCTGAGGTATCTATCAAACTATACACTGGCTGGTTTAAGCAATTCAGTTACGGCTTCCGTCAGGTATTATTATGGTAATACACAACGCTTAAGAAACGGAAAAGGGGATACCGGTTCTGATTTCAATACCCAAATACAAGACACTGCTTTTCCAACTGATTTGGATTTTAGAAATCATAACCTAGCTTTTTCTGTTGAGAATGTAGTGCGCGTAACCAAAAAATTCATCCTTATCCCAGGTGCCCGATGGGAATCTATTTCGGGTATGGCTGATGGAAGAGTGGGCTATCAAAACAATGGTTCCGAAATCAGGATTACCAAAGAAAAAAAGAGCCGTAATTTTCTGCTGTTGGGTATAGGTTCAGAGTACCATTTTGGCAGTACCGAATTCTATGCAAACTATACAGAATCATACAGGCCAATACAGTTTGCCGACCTCACAGCTAACCCTACAACAGACGTTGTAGACCCCAACCTGGATGATGGAAGTGCCTGGAATATTGACCTTGGATATCGCGGCAAAATAAATCACTATTTATTATTTGATGTAGGCGTTTACTACCTTACTTATGCTAACAGAATAGGGGTAATTACACAGCAACGAGCCAATCTTAGTACTTATAATTTTCGAACCAATGTAGGAACCAGTATTAGCAAAGGGTTTGAGGGCTTGGTAGAATTTAATTTTATGCGAGCAAAACTGCTGGACAAACAGGCTGGCGAGGTAAGCATATTTGCTTCTTACAGTTATACACATGCGCGTTACGATAACCTGAAAGTAATTACCAAGGGCACAGGTAATACCTTAGTGGAAACCAATCTAAAAAATAAAAAAGTAGAGAATGCACCTGAGCATATCCTTCGCACAGGCATCAACTATTTTAATAAGGGATTAACTGTTACCGCTCAACTTAGCTATGTAAGCAGTACTTATGCTGATGCCACTAATACCCAAACCCCTAATGCAGCTGCCACAACGGGCATGATACCTGCTTACACAATAACTGATTTTGCCATTTCCTATAAAATGAAGCCCTACCAGTTCAAAGCAGGTATTAATAATGTTACCGATGCCCGCTATTTTACAAGGCGTGCTGGAGGTTACCCGGGTCCGGGCCTGATGCCGTCTGATGCCCGAAGCTTCTATGTAACTATAGGGTTGAAATTATAAGAGAAAAGTATAGAACAGTATTTTCAGAAAAACCGTTTTTATTCAGACCGGTTTTTTAAATAAATAGCCGGCCTAAACTAGTTTTTGGTGAAAGATGAAATAGTTTAACTTTAAAACCATAAACTAATGTTTCATGCGCAGGTTGTTATCGACGAAATTGTTTTGGATATTATTTATTCTTGTGATAGGAGCGTTTACATTTTCTTACTTTACTTCAACACATACAATAGATTATAACACGGAAGTCAAACCCATTTTTAATAAAAAATGCATTACTTGTCATGGTGGTGTAAAACAACAGAGTGGGTTTAGTCTTTTATTTAGGGCTGATGCATTGGCCAAAAACAAATCCGGCAAACCCGCTATCATTCCCGGAGATCCGGAACATAGTGAAATGATTAGGCGATTAACGCTGAAAGATCCGGAAGAAAGAATGCC
>JANOVY010000017.1:0-14294 GCA_031417635.1 Bacteroidota bacterium
AAAAGCTCAAATGGCCGCTTATCAATAACAAGTAGCAGAATGGAGAGCAGGTGATTCGATGGATAAATTTATAGAAGTTCGAAAAATGTTTAAAAAAGCAGGCATCTCCATCAATGCCTATAAGCCCAATGCATTGGAAGCCAGAAATACCGATGCAGAAGTTGAATATGCATTAAAAGCAACCAAAGCTTTGGGAGCAAAATCAGTAACGCTTGAATTACCAACCGATCCAATTCAATCACAAAGACTTGGCGATTTAGCGGCCAAACACAAAGTGTATATTGGTTACCATGCTCATTTACAAGCTAATGATACTGCTTGGGATACGGCTTTAAGTCAATCCCCCTACAATTCAATGAACCTCGATTGTGGCCATTACATTGCAGCAGGCGGTAAGAATACCAAAGAAAGTTTATTGGCATTAATAGAAGCCAAGCATGACCGAATTACCAGCATGCATATTAAAGATCGAAAGAACAAAGAAAAAGGGGGAACCAATGTAGTATGGGGAATGGGGGATACACCTTTAAAAGAAATTCTGACTTTGTTGAAAGAAAAGAAATATAAAATCCCCGTAACCATAGAATTGGAATATGATATTCCTCCCGGTTCAGACCCTATTCAAGAAACAAAAATCTGTGTTGCCTACGCAAAAAAAATGTTAGGCGCATAAGTTTCTTTTTCCAAAAAGCTTTGACCAAGGACAACCTATTGGAAATTGATTTTCGATAGGTTGTTTTCTTTGCATGATACCTTACCCAAAGATTTGCTATGTATACTGCATTATAATTCTTAACTTTCTTCTTCTATTCTCACTTTTAAACACGATTGCAAAATGAGTTCCAGAAAAAAATTTATCCATCAATCTTCACTGCTTATTGGGGGCGGTTTATTAGCCTCGACATTTGATAGTAAAGCCTTTACTATCTTAAGAAATCGTTTTATGCCATCCGACCAATTAAACATTGGCGTCATTGGCATCAATGGAATGGGATGGTCAAATACAAAATCAGCTTTAAAGATACCCGGCGTAAATCTGATTGCCGTTTGTGATGTAGATACGAATGTTATTGAAAAGCGATTGAAAGAATTATCAACCCAAAAATATGATACCGGTAAAATAAAAGTGTATAGCGATTATCGAAAATTATTGGATCAAAAAGACATTGATGCCGTTATTATTGGAACACCCGATCATTGGCATGCATTGATCATGATTCATGCCTGCGAAGCGGGCAAGGATGTATATGTTGAAAAGCCGGTAGGCAATTCTATTGTTGAATGTAGAAGAATGGTTGCCGCACAAAAAAGATACAATAAAGTAGTACAGGCTGGGCAATGGCAAAGAAGTCAACAACATTTTCAAGACGCAATTAATTATGTACATAGCGGACAACTGGGTATGATTCGTACTGTAAAAGTTTGGTGTTACCAAGGGTGGATGCGTCCACAGGCGGTAGTACCCAATACGGCCCCTCCTCCGGGAGTAGATTATAAACAATGGCTGGGACCGGCTACTTTATTACCGTTTAATGCCAGCCGTTTCCATTTTCATTTTCGCTGGTTTTGGGATTATGCCGGTGGACTCATGACAGACTGGGGTGTACACCTGTTAGATTACGCATTACTGGGAATGAAAGCCACCGTACCAAAAACCATTGTAGGATTGGGGGGTAAGTATGCATACCCGGAATTATATGAAGAAACGCCAGACACACTCACAACTTTATATGAATTTGAAGGCTTTAATTTAGTTTGGGATTCAGCCATGGGTATCGATAATGGCTCTTATGGAAGAGATCATGGCATTGCCTTTATTGGCAACAATGGAACACTTGTGGTTGACAGAGGTGGATGGGAAGTAATAGAAGAGAGGCAAAGCAAAACGAAAGCCAGCCGTCCATTGCAAAAACCATCTGACAATGGATTAGACAAACATTGGATAAATTTTGTAGAGACCATTAAGTCGCGCAAAATGGAAAACCTACATTGCTCAATTCAAGATGGGGCTCATGTTGCTACTGTTGCACAAATGGGTAACATTTCATTTCGTACCGGTAAAAAATTAACCTGGGATAAAACCAAAGAAAAGTTTACCGATGAAGCCGTTAATCAAGCTTATTTAATGAAAACTTATCACAATGGATATACTTTACCAAAAGTATAAACGTAAAATAATATTTATGAAAAAAATCCCCTTCTTCCTTTTAACCATTATCATTTTCTCTGCTGCCAATGCCCAAAAAGGAGATCCCAAAGCAACAGAATATTATACACCTGTTCCAAAATTGGTAAAACCAACCGGTAATACGGCAGGCCTTGCTGCACCATCGGATGCTATTATTTTATTTGATGGAAAAAATTTAGATGAATGGGTAAATAGCAAAGATCCCTCTTCTAATAAAAAATGGACGGTTGCTGATAATATGTTTACGGTAGATAAAAAAAACGGAGATATTCAAACGAAAAGAAGTTTTACCAATTTTCAATTACACATTGAATATCGGATTCCTACAAATATTACCGGCGAAGGACAAGCAAGGGGTAACAGTGGTATTTTTTTAGCTGCTGTTCCGGTGGGTGCCGGTGGATATGAGTTGCAAGTATTAGACAATTATATCAACACAACTTATGTAAATGGGCAAGCAGGCAGTATCTATAAACAAAATCCCCCATTGGCAAATGCTTGTTTACCGCCCGGAGAATGGCAGACTTTTGATGTTGTGTGGACAGCACCGGTATTTGCAGAAGATGGTACTGTAAAATCCCCGGCCAGGGTTACTGCTTTACATAACAGTGTATTGGTTCAGAACAATTTTGAATTGAAAGGCGATACACCGTATATAGGATTACCGTCCTATTCAAAACATGGGCCTGCGCCCATTAAGTTGCAGTCGCATGGTGATAAAAGTGAGCCAATTAGTTTTCGAAATATTTGGTTGCGGGAGTTGTAATTAACAGACTACTCTACGTAATAACAAACTACTCTGCGTAACCTCCGCGTTCTCTGCATCTCAGAGGTTGGAGAGATTCTTTTTCACCGCAGAGATGCAGAGAACGCAGAGGTTACGCAGAGTTCTTATAGATTGATTTAGATTAAAAGGATGCTATCTTTTCTGTCTCGGTTTTCCCGAACCACCACTATGGGTTCTGCCTCTATTGCCTGAAAAAGATCTACCTGCCCTAGGATTGTAGGCCGGTGTGGCTCCAAACTGTTCAGGCACTTGCGCTTTGGTAACAGCATGCCCTAATAACTCTTCAATCTGTGCAAATTTTTGCTGTTCCTTTTCTGTAATAAAGGTATATGCCGTTCCTTCACTGGAAGCCCTGGCGGTACGACCAATACGGTGAACATAATCTTCTCCATCATTGGGTACATCATAATTAATCACCAAGTCAATATCTTCAATATCAATACCCCTGCTAAGGATATCAGTAGCCACTAAAATCTTTAATTTTTTATTCCTGAAATCTTGCAATACCTGTTCACGTTTCACTTGTTCAAGATCCGAATGAATTTCTTCTATCGAAAAATTGGCACGTTTCAATTCATTGCTTAACTGTTTTACATTTTGTTTTTTAGAACAAAAAACAATCACACTTTGAAAATCTTTTCTACGTAAGATTTCTTTTACCAATGGAATTTTTTGGGGTTCATATACTACAAATGCTTCTTGTACAATTTGCTCCGGTGGTTTTGAAACAGCAATATTTATTTCAACCGGTTGATGAAGGATTTTTCTGGCCATCTCACGCATTTTCATAGGCATGGTGGCAGAAAATAATAAGTTCTGTCTTTTTTTAGGAAGAAAAGAGATGATCTTCATAATATCGTCATGAAATCCCATGTCTAACATCCGATCCGCTTCATCCAAAATCAGGTATTTTAAGGCCTGCATTTTTACATAGCCCATATTTAAATGAGCAATCATTCTGCCCGGCGTGCATATCACCACATCCACACCACTGGACAACGCTTTCTTTTCTGTGATAAAAGAGTTTCCATCTCCTCCGCCATATACAGCGATAGAACTTACAGAAGTAAAATACGCAAGACCCTCCATGGATTGAGCAATCTGAACAGCTAACTCACGGGTAGGAACAATAATTAACGCATTGATTAAATGATCCTCATGGGGTTCTGTAATGATTTTATTCATGACAGGTAATAAAAAGGCGGCCGTTTTACCTGTTCCTGTTTGTGCAGAAGCAATGATATCTTTTCCTTGTAAAATGGGAATGATCACTTGTTCCTGAACAGGGGTTGCCGTTGAATACCCCATCGAATCAATACCCTCTAATATTCTCTCGTCGAGACCAAATTCATGAAAATTCAAAATAAATACCGATTATGTTTAGTAATGTTTGTTTGTAAATATAGGCTGATAAAACAGATACCCCCTGTTTTCAATTAGGGAATGCCCTTTTTTTAAAACAGGCTTTTGCGATAAAGTAACCAAAAAAGGGCAAAATGTTGTTTATTGAACTTAAGTTTTGCCGTTAAATAGCTGATTTTTTATCATTTATTCTATTTTTTATCCGATTTTATTGATTTTTAGCGCTTAAGAGTGCATTTTGACTAATTTTTAACCATGCAGATGCAGCCAATTCTATTATTTTTGCGACCTGTTGGGAACCAATCCAACAATTAATTCTTTAGAAATGAAAAAAAAACTATTTGTTCTGTTTAGCATAACCCTTACTTTTTTTGCATCAGCACAAATGCCTGCTACTGTTCCAAAAACCAATTTATTGATGGATCTGAGCAAGCGACCCGCAGATCATTTGATGATTCAATATGGAGTTGATATTTGGACAAACCGTCCTGACAGTGTTCGTACCGGCGGATTCAGTAGGCATTTTAATATGTATTTTATGTTTGACAAGCCTTTTAAAACCAATCAAAAATTAAGTTTGGGGCTTGGGGTTGGCATAGGAAGTAGTAATATGTTTTTTGAAAACACTTTTGTGGATCTTAAATCAAATAGCGTAAAGCTGCCTTTTACAAAAGTTGATAGCGCCAATCATTTTAATAAGTTTAAAATAACCAGTATTTATCTGGAACTCCCTATTGAGATTCGTTATTATTCAAATCCTGAAAACCCCAATAAATCTTGGAAAGCTGCCATCGGTTTAAAAGGAGGGTTCTTACTAAAAGGATTTAGCAAAGGCAAAGACTTACAAAATAAAAATGGTTTTTCAGTATATGGCCCTTCGTATATATCGAAAGAATATGATAAAGATTTCTTTAATCCGGCCATGTTTGCAGTAACCGGTAGAATAGGTTATGGATTTATTTCTTTAGATGGCGGATTTCAATTTAATAATGTGTTAAGAGACGGAACCGGGCCTAATATGAATAGGATGACGGTTGGGCTTACGTTTAGTGGGCTTTAGGAAGGTGTGAAAGGTGGATAGTGAAAAGTGAATAGTGAGTGGGGTAGATATTGATTTGCCTTATTCAATTTTTTTTAAAGTAAGCTATTGATAACACAGACCAAACCAAACACAAAATCTTTCACCTTTCACATTTCACCTTTAACGTTTTTCCCTTTTTTTCTTTTGCCAAAACAACATTTCCCTTGATCGAAAAAAAACAATCCATTCAACGCGAAGAAAAAGCGGTATTGGTGGGCCTGGTACAGAAAGAACAAACGGGCGAGCAATTGTCTGAATATTTAGATGAGTTAACTTTTTTGGCAGAGACGGCCGGTGTGATAGCCATGAAAAGGTTTACCCAAAAATTACCCCACCCCGATAGCAGGACATTTGTTGGCAAAGGAAAACTGGAAGAGATCAAAGCCTATGTAATATCAAAAGGTGTACACTTAATTATTTTTGATGATGAATTAACCGGTTCCCAGATTTCTAATATTGAAAAAGAAACCGGTGTAAAAACCATTGATAGAAGCGATTTAATACTGGATATTTTTGCCAGTAGGGCCAGAACCGCACAGTCGAAAGTGCAGGTAGAACTTGCACAATATCAATACCTACTTCCCAGGTTAAAAGGAATGTGGAAACACTTAGAAAGACAGGGAGGCGGAATCGGAACCCGCGGACCCGGTGAAACAGAAATTGAAACAGACCGACGAATTGTAAAAGACAAAATAGCCCTCTTACGTAAAAGATTGGGGGAGATAGATAAACAAGCTTTCACCCAACGCAAAGAGCGTGGAGAGCTGATACGAGTGGCATTGGTAGGTTATACCAACGTTGGAAAAAGCACCCTAATGACTTTATTAAGCAAAGCCGAAGTTTTTGCAGAAAATAAATTATTTGCCACATTAGATACCACCACTCGCAAAGTGGTTTTTGAAAATACCCCTTTTTTATTGAGTGATACTGTTGGGTTTATTCGCAAATTACCCCATCACTTGGTGGAAAGTTTTAAGAGCACATTAGATGAAGTGAGAGAAGCAGATATTCTATTACATGTGGTAGACATCTCTCATCCCCAATACGAAGAACAAATAGGTGTTGTTAATGCAACTCTGCAAGAGATCAAAGCTTTTGACAAACCCATCCTTACCATTTTCAACAAAATGGATTTGTATGTAGAAAAAACCTTTGATGAATGGCTGGAGGAAAGTGTTCAACAAGAAATATTAAGAGAGCTGAAAGAGAAATGGGATGGCGTTACCGATAATAGTTGTGTATTTGTATCGGCAGTTGAAAGAAATAATATAGATGCACTACGCGAATTGATTCTTGAAAAAGTAAGAGCGATTTATAAGATTCGGTATCCTTATAAGAGTATTCAGTATTAATTTGAAAATGTGGCAATTTGAAAATTTGAAAATGAGTGTATATAAAAACTATTCGTTTTCTTCCATTTACACTTTTTCAAATCTTCAAATTAAACATTGCAAAAAAAAAACAATTCTCTTTTCCCATTTTCAAATTTTCAAATTAAAAAATGGTCTGGCACAAAATAGCAGAAAGCGAACTGGATATTCACTGGCAGGGAAATAACATGTGTATTGTGGAAGCGGGTGGAAAAAAGATAACGGTTAGCCGGTTTAATGGACAGCTTTTTGCCTGTGCCCATAAATGCCCCCATGCAGGCGGAATTCTGGCTGATGGTTACTTAAATGCATTGGGACAAATAACTTGTCCCCTCCACAGATACCGTTTTGACCCAAAAAACGGGCGAAATACGAGTGGGGAAGGCTATTTTTTGAAAACTTATCAGATAGAAACAAGAGAGGAGGGTATTTATATAGGCTGGGAAGACAAAGGATTTTGGCCTTCTTTGTAATTTTTTGAATACAGATTTTGTCAGAAAGCATTTTTCCCTATTTTTGCAACCCCTTAGGGGAAATTCTCAAAAGGGTATACTCCTCCTTAGCTCAGTTGGTTAGAGCATCCCGACTTTTGTCGGGAGGGTTTCTGGTCAAAGTTCGAAGGGGAACAAAATAGAGCAATACTCCTCCTTAGCTCAGTTGGTTAGAGCATCTGACTGTTAATCAGAGGGTCTCTGGTTCAAGTCCAGAAGGGGGAGCGGAACAACACCATTAAAGCCAGTGAACATAGCGTTTACTGGTTTTTTTGTGCCCAAAACATTCCTTTTTAGCTCAATTCTGGTACCCAATTCGGTACCCATTTTACTTTTTCTGGTACCCATTTTCCATTAACTCATTTCTTAACGGCTGAAAGGCCATCAATCAACCCTATGTCGAAGAACAACATATCGGTTTTTGTATGGCTATACAAAACCAAGATCAACAAAAAAGGTCAGGCTCCTATCTGTATAAGAGTTTCCTATAGAACGGAAAGAAAAACTATTGCAACTGGATATTCTGTTGCTCCTGAAAAATGGGATGCGAATAAATGCAGGGTAAAAGGAACTACTGACGCTCCCCAAATAAATAACTACATACAGCAAAGCCAGAGTAAGCTTATAAGCATCTATAACGAAATGCTCAAAGAAGGGGATAAAATTGTTTATCAAAGGGGATATTGGGATAAACTTTCGTTCATGGAACAACAAGCTAAATAGTGATGTAACTTCCTGCAAATTTGCAATTCGTTAAACCCTTTCATTTTCTAATCGTTACCTACTCAATCATCGCATGATAGTTGCATCTTTCGAGGATGAGGGGAGCCATCATGATAAAAAGGTTACACTTTTATAGAATAACCTTTTTATTTTTGAATAAAAAGTATGAAAATCCATACAACAATGCCCGAGACATTAAAGCCCTTCTTCCGTGAAGAGTTACAAATTGCGGGTAAATATTTCTCAATTAACGATTTTAGGTCAAGCTGGCATCATCTTGAGAGAGCCCACATACTAGGCCAACCCTATCCTTACTATCATACCCTGGTTCATTGGAAAATGTTCCTTTTCGGAATCAAGATAAAAGACCTAAGGGAGATAGTCGGACAAATTCCCCGTTTACTTGTTGGTGGGATAAAATCTTTTGTTGGTGAAATTCCAGTTGGCAATACAGGAGGAGCCAATGTGCCACCACTGAAAAGAATGGAGATACCGGCCGAATTAAAAAAGATTATTGACGAGCATCAATAATCAATTACCGGTTTCTGCAATTTGACAAGAAGTTTAACTTTTTAATTTTTTGATAATCACATACTCAACTATCGCATTGTAGTTGCATCTTACGAGGAAAAGGGGAGCAAAATAAGACAAGCCATCCCGAGTACTCGGGATGATTTTTCTTTGCATATCAATGCGTTAGGCTTGTTATTGCTTTTGATTTTCCATTAATTATATTTACTGTATATTTTTCAACTAGTGCTAAAGACCATTACACCATCTTCTCCTATTCTGAAAAAGTACATTGAATGCTTTTACTTTTATACCGGGGAATCTAATTCAAAATTCAGCTATTTAGCATTTCCGCATTATCATACCGGCCTTTCCTTTTTTAAAGGAGCGCTTATTCAAAGACAGCCATGGCGTGTTGATATTTCGGAAAGTACCCGAACAGACATTAACCTAGAAATACTTGGGAAATATACTTGTCCTGTTTTGATTAATTACACAGGCACATTGAAAGAGATATCTATTGTTTTTAAGCCATTGGGATTGAATCGTTTTTTTCGTGAAAATTATCAATCAATGGCTCCTCAATTTTCTCAAGAATTGGTGAATGAAACATGGAATAATTTTGGAAAAAATTTGTTATTTGAAGAAGGAGACTTATCGCATATTGAATCTTTTTTACTCTCTCAATGTATAGAGAATTCAGCATTTATGCAATTAGAAGAGTCATTGTTAATCCTTGCTAATATAAACGACGAAACATCCATTGCCGAGATTGCGCTCAAATTAGGGTATCATCCAAAAACGTTTCAAAGACATTTTAAAAAACACATAGGCTGCAGTCCGGTTGAATATCGGAGAATTTGCAGATTTAGAAATTCGATAACATCCAAATTGAATGCTGATCAACTAAAGACATTAACTGAGATAACATATGAGAGTGGTTATTTTGACCAATCGTATTTTATCAAAGAATTTAGGAAACTTACAAATCATAACCCAAAAAGGTTTTTTAAAGTAGCCAATCAAGTTGATGGCGATAAATTAGTTTGGGAAATCATATAATGTCTAAAAAATACAATTTTGTGTAATCCGGCCTTTCTATTTTTGTATTAAATCAAAATAAAATGAAAACACCCTTTAACAAATTTCTCTACATTGGATTTCTACTTTTAGGCATTTACCAAGCATTGTATTCTAAAGACTATATGCAAGCCGCAGCATCAATGGGAATTGGATTGGCTTTTGACCCTTTCGACGAAACTCAAAAATGGAATGATCGACCTACTTGGCAAAAGGCAGTTTTATTCATTCACCTTGGCTTAGGAGCTGCTATGTTCGGATTCGGTATTGGATTGAATGATAAATAAACTTTCTCCGATTATTAGAATATATAACCTACTCATTTTATAATAGTTATGCATGATAATCTTTATTCTCCACAGGGTGTCACCCTATGGAGAATAAAGATTAAGAAACCGTATATTTTTGGGATGATGAGCAATCGGGAGGCTAAAGCCTCAAATCATCATCATCAATATTTTACATCCCCGCACTAAAGGACGGGGCAAATGAAAGGAAGATCATCCCTTATTTATTTTCTTAATTTCTTTTAAGTCGGCAATGTCCTGACTTCTTCCGGATGCAGTTTTGTTTACTATAAATTCTCTTAATCCAATATACTTAATTTCAATCCCATCTACATCAATTATTAATTTGTTAGGATAAGCATCTTCGAATTTTACCCCATCAATTGTATTTAAAATATCAATCCTTAGTGGGGGATATCCTATTTGTGTAACATACCCTTCTTGCATAAAGTCTGATTTAGTTAAGCCTAAGGAAGCTAAACCAAACTCTTTAATTGCTGATACTAATTTTACAGCATTCGTTTCTGAGCGATTAATCCAAATATCTAAATCGCCTGTGTGTCTTGGCTTGCCATGAAATGCCAAAGCATAACCACCTACAACCATATAATTAACATGATGTTTATTAAGCAACTTCACAAAATCTTCAAAGTCTTGGGCTAATGTCATGTCTTCATTTTTCTTTTGACTACATGTGATTTATCCATCCTTGTGGCATGTAAATCTACCGTTTGCGAAATCAGGAATGTTACCGCTTCCAACCTCTTTATCAAAGGTTGCGCTAGCCAATAATTCAAATCATCCATTTTTTCATCAAATGATTCGAGCGGTACTTTATTTACAACCTTGGCTATTTTCATAATTACAAGTAGCTATAAAGTTAATAAAAAATAGGCGGTTTGGGTGAATATTCATTTTTTTCAAGGTGTCATTAATCGAATGTTTATAGGAATCATCATCGACCTTATTTTTCTTTTTTCGCATACTATTCAATTTCTCCGAATACCACCATTCACTACTCCCAAAAACCATTGGGTATTCGTTGTAAGTCATTTCCCCTTTTTCTTCATGCAGGATTTACTATATTGTTGTAAAATTAATTCAAATGAAACATGTTTTTATCAGTTGTTTTGTCTTGCTTTCTTCCCTCTATACCCAATCTCAACTGATGAATGATTCGTTATTAATTGTTGGTCATAATCACTTGCTTCATTTTTCAAGTCCCCAAAAATTGAAAGTGGGGGGGGGTAGCCTTATGTTTGTTTTACATAGATTGGGTGGCAATTCTATATTCGAAATAATTTTCTTTTGTAAACCATTAAAAAGATTAGTAATTTAAATACGATTGTAAAAAATACGTTTAAGTACTTATTTGATATTTAGAAAGTTTTCCTATTACATCAAGACTCAAAAATTCAAAATCATTGCCATTAATAAAATCTAAAACAATCACTAAAATGAAAACTATATCACAACTTGACAGAAGAAACTTTTTAAAATCAGCGGCAATTATCTCATCCGGTTCTCTTGGACTAGCCATGATTCCTACCATTGGTACCGGAACAGAACCCATAGCGGATGATCGTGAAAACGTTATCGGACCACGAAGTGGATTCTCCCCACAAATTGGCACAGTTTTATCGATGATGACATGGATGAGAGGCGCTATATTAAGTCCGGTTAAAAACCTGACCATTGAGCAATTAGATTACTTACTGGACAAAGATTCCAATTCGATTGGATCTATGCTTTTACATTTAGCGGCTACCGAGCGTTTCTATCAAATTCACACTTTTGAAAATAAGAAATGGGGTGACTGGAGTGATCAGGATAAAAAGCGTTTTGACATTGCCATGGATCTTGGCGATAATGGTAGAAAAACAATAAAGGGCAATAATGTGGATTTTTATTTAAGCACTTTACAAGAAGTAAGAGAAAATACGATTAAAGAATTCAAAAATAGGGATGATAAATGGCTGATGGCTGTTGACGAAACCTGGTTTTGGGGACCTACCAATAATTATTGCAAATGGTTTCATGTGTGTGAACACGAATCTAATCACAATGGACAAATTAAATTCATTAAAAGCCGATTACCGATTGGTAAATCCGGTATTAGGTAGCAGAAAAACGAAAATGAAAACTGCAAATATATTTGATGAAAAATCTGGCTAAGTTTTGATTAGGAGAAAAACTGTTTTGAAAGAACAAAGATGTTCGTAGATGGCAAAACGTAGTCTTTTACTTTCCTGAATATATTAAACTTGTTAAGACATCTTTTATAGTAATGAATAGTTGTATTTTTTTACAATCTTGAAAGTTTATACGGATACACTTTCCCTGCATTCCATTGGGGGATGTATAAATTATCTTCGTCATCAATACAAACATCATGACAATGTTTAAAAATGGGTTGTTCTTGCTTCATCATTTGCAATTCTCCATTTACATATTGTGGTGCAGTTCCTCCGGGATGAGAGACCACTTGGTTCTCTTTGTTTAGAATAATAACAAAACCTGAATTTAGTGTCAAGTAATTATGCTTGAGGGCTGAATAACAGACTCCTGAATACAACATATCTCCTTTTATTACAGCTCGACTCAGATATGCACCGGGTGTGTAGATAGATTCAATGTATTGTCCATCTAATGTAAAACGTTTGAAACAGTTTTTCAATCGTTCTGTGCAAAGTAGCGTAGGGTTATTGGGATTTCGGTTGTCAATGGTTACACCATGTGCCTGTTTAAACTTATCATCTTGTATGGCACTTTCGCCTCCAAATTTTCTAATAAATTCACCTTTGGCTGTATACTGTAATATAAACTGACTGCCATATCCATCTGCAATATAAATATCTCCATTAGGTCCAATACAGGTTTCAGTGGGCTTGAATTTATCACATTCCTGGTATTGGTTTATTGTTTTCGGATGTTTGATAGTAAGCAACACGCGTCCGGCTAAAGTAGTTTTATACACTTCGCCAAGTGTATAATCGGTTAAGTATAAAAATTCTTCGCCGTTTTCATTATGAATAGTAAGGCCATGCGCGCCCGGTAGTTGTAATGTCCAATTCCCTATTAATTTGCCGGATTTATCATAAATCATAACATTGTTAGTTGGCTCATTCGTTAAAAGTATGAGTCGATTTTTACTATCAATCACCATCTCATTGCAGTCATTTACAGGAAATTGGGTAGGATCTAATTTACCCCAGGTTTTGTTTACACGGTATTTATATTCCCCATGTCCAATGATCGGATCTTCAAGCTGCTTATTGGCGAATGAATTGAATGGTTGGCTAAGCATGGCTCCACCCAAAACCATGGATGTTTGCTGTAAAAACGATCTTCTTTTCATGAAAATATTTTAGGGTTTAACAATATTATTTTCACCATTATCGATTGTAATGCCGGGATATTTTTTTCGGCATTCTTCTACTGCTTGTTTTGAAACCAGGCTATTCCAACAATATATTTTTTTCAGTCCCGGCATCATACACAATTGTCTGAGTCCGTTATCATCTAGGCTAGTATTGATGAGATTGAGAAATTGGAGCTTGTTAAGTTTCTTTATTTCTGGAACCGAAGCACTAGAAATAGTTGTATAGGATAGATTTAGTTTTAAAAGATTTGCGCATTTACTAATTATTTGCATTGCCTGATCATTGATCTGTGTATTGCCTAAATGCAACCACGCAATATTTGAAGCAATGCCATTGATGGTTAGTAATGTTTCATTAGTGAGTGAAGAAAAACTGATAGCACTTACATCTAAATAAGGGCTTCCTTTTGAAATGGCATGTATCTCCCATTTTGCATTTTTAAGTTTGACAAGTAACAATGAATCTACTTTTTTAATAGGTGGCAAGTTGAGTGTAGGTTCTTCTTTTACTTTGGCATTTGATAAAAAAGCTAGGATCGTATCATTCTTTTTTACTTCCATAATGGTAGTACTGGAAGAGGTCCCATTTTGAATCCACCAATACAATACTCGTACTTCTTCGTTGCTAAGTTGTTTTTTACCCTTTGGTGGCATTCGCTTTTCATCCTGTATATCCAACAATATTCTTTTCATTAATTCACTATGCGAGGCATCTCCTGATTTTATACCAGGTCCGGACTTCCCCCCTTTCATTATCAAATCAATGGTTTGTAATCGAAGGTTCCCCTTTTTTTTAATGGCGCTATGGCATTGATAACATTTAGCGGATAATATGGGTGTGATGATTTTATCATACACACTTCCTTTTGTAGTATCAGTAATGGGTGTTTGAAGAACAATGGACTTCTTCTTATCTACATCGTTAATCGTGTTGAAAGAAAGATAATCTTCTCAATGCGTAAGACTGCCACCATAATGACCTGTCAGTAGCAATGTTAACAACATCATGCCAAATAATACGTGACTAATTAAG
>JANOVY010000018.1:0-6490 GCA_031417635.1 Bacteroidota bacterium
ACAAAATCAGGTGAGACGTCCGCTAGGGGTGGAAGTATCAATAGTTCTGCGAAAACAAAACCGGATTGCAATGCCCATGAGATACTCAAGAGGATTGCTCCTATCAATCCAACCCAACCGATTTTGTGCGCCTGCCTGATATAAAAGCCTGCAATGCTGATCAGGAAAAGGAAAGACATGGTGAGCTTCAGGGAAATAATCATTCTCCATTTACCAGTAGTTACCGATGCTAGAATATCTGGTGGATGGATGGGTTGAATGCCTGCGAAAATTACGCCTGCAATAATGGCTGAAAATCCTGCGAAACGATAGAGATCTGTGCGTGTGATGGTTAAAGTGCGCATGATTGATTAATTAATATTTTTTGCAAGAGGGTTTGTTTTCCATGGACGGGAATAGTGAATGCTTACGATAAAACTTCGGTTATAGGCTTCCTGTCCATAAGAGACATTGGTCAGGCCATAGTTATAGCGTAAATCAATAGCCACTCTCCTTTGCTTAAAGGGGAATTGAAACCCTCCACCGGCCTGGATTCCCGCTTCCCAACGTTTAAAGCCTCCGGAAGTATTATTAAAAGCAATATCCTTGGATGAATTGTCAACCTTATTGGTTCCAGCCAGGTTGTAAGCGATAGAAGGTCCGGCATTCAGATAGATAGGGCCGTAATGAAATCTGGCAAGTAAAGGTAATTCAAGGCTATACAAATGTGTAGTGGTTTCTTTTGAATTTAATGGGTTGTTCTCTTTTAATTTTCCACCTTTTGACATGAAATAAAATTCAGGAACGATAGAAAAGTAATTGGTTATACCAGCCTGGAAAGTTGCACCTACTTGAACGCCAAGGACAGATTTTTTAAAGTCCTTTAAAGAACTGTTTGCCTTGCCATAATTAAAATTGGCACCAACAAGATTTAAGACTGGATCTAGGTAAGTTGTCTGACCAAAGCCTGATGCACTTACAAGTAGTAAGGCGAGTAAGATAGTGATGTGAGATTTCTTTTTCATAATACTTTTGTTTAAGTTTTTATTGATTTAATTAACTTGAACAAAAGTATCAACGTAGGAAGGGTGCAACAATTGGGATATGCAAAATCAGGGGAACTGTCTACAACATGCCCTTATTGATCTGCAAGACATCTCAGGCTAAAGGCTTATTATTGATGTGCTGGTAGAAAGCTTCTTTATAGGTATCTGAAACAGGAATCAATTCTTGTCCGATCTTAATTCTACTGCGCTCAATCGACTCGATTTTATTCAACGATACCATATAAGATTTATGAACCCTGCAGACAAGGTTGGATGGAATAAGTTTTTCAATTTCACTGAAACTCTGCAGTGTCATGATCTTTTTATTTAACGTATGAATCTTCAAATAATCACGCATCCCTTCTATGTAGAGGATATCATCGATCATGATCTTTTCCAATCGATTTTCTGTCTTGACAAAAATGAATTCAGGTGATACTTGATCTTTACTTCGAATGATTAAATTATCCTGTGCTTTATTGACTGCCTGCAAAAATCGGTTAAAAGTGAAAGGTTTTAGGAGATAGTCCGTGATTGAAAGTTCGTAACCCTTAAGAGCGTATTCCTGGTAAGCTGTTGTAATGATTACCTGACTTGTGATCTTGGAACTTTCAAGTAATTCAATACCAGACAACTCATCCATGTTGATATCTAGAAGCAATATATCTACATTGTTGTTATTGAGATATGCAAGACCAGCAAGTGCATTATCGAAAGTAGCAGTCAGATTAAGAAACGGCACTTTGTCAACAAAGCTTTTTGTTTTGCCAAGAGCCAAGGGCTCGTCTTCAATGATAATACAGGAATATTTATTCATAGGGAATGGTTAGATCAATACAATAACGTTCATTTGATTTGGTAACTTCGAGTTTTTGTTTTCCTTTATAAATAAGATCTAGCCTCTTTTCAATTAAGTCATTCCCTAAACCACTATAATCTCCTGAGTGTACTATTTTCTGATCAAATTTGTTCTCACAAACCAATTGAACAGTTTCACTCATGATATGCAAACTTATCGTAATAGCGTTCTCCAGTTTCTTGTTATTGGCGTGCTTAAATGCATTTTCAATAAAGGGAATGAATACCATAGGTGCAATACTTTTGGCTCCAACGATCCCCGTTACAGAAAAATGCACATAGTTTTCGTTAGCTGTTCTGATCTTTTGTAAGGAGATATACTTTTCAATGTACTCAATTTCCCTTGCCAATAGTATTTTGTCGGTCTTTGTCTCATACAAAATAAACCGCATGATATCAGATAGTTTGTTCAAGTATTCGGAAGCTACCACCGAATCGTTTAAAATCAAGGCATCGATATTATTGATAGTGTTAAAGAGCAAGTGTGGATCAAGCTGCGATTTGATCAGCGCCATTTCAATTTGGTGATTTTTTTCTACAAAACTTTCTTTTAACTTAATCTCATTTACCCAGGTAACAAAGCCCTTGATAATGAGTGCAACAATACCTGAAATTGATCCAATGATGGTCATCGCACCTATTACTATTAGTGCTGTTGACCTTCCTTTCTCTCCTCCTTTATCCATGTCATTCATATTGCCTGATTCGATATAGAATCGGAGCATGATATAACTAAAAATCGCTGCTCCTATGGCAATGCCAATCCCAATTAAGATAGACAGCACATACTTCTTTTGCTGCAGGTATTTAGGGAACAAAAGAAAATAATTCAAAAAATAGGAAATGACGGAAGGAATAAAAGCAAAGAAAAAAAGGCTTTTTAACGCGTTGATGATCCTTGGAACCTGGCTAACAGTATGGCTGCTGCTGCGGTAATACACGGAAAGCATAATGAATATCAATATGAAGTAGCAGAACCAGAAACCAACGTGTAATAAGATTACGAAAGACTTTTTCATGAGAGGTAAAAAGTATTACAAGTAAAAGTCTCTCTCAAGCTGGCCGATTCAGGCATTAATCTGCAAAACCCGGATAAATGTCTTCCAAATGGGAGGAACCAGCCTGAATGTATGGCTAAAAGTTTACTATTTTTTTATTTTTTCCCCTTTTTTGGTGTTCAGGCCCTCAATTCTTGGGGGTATAAGCGTCGTTTGTTATACAATTAATTAATTAAGGCGTTCAGTTTTGTTCTTGTTTCAGCAATTTCCTCAATAGCCAATGCTTTTTTAAATCGTTCAATGGCATTTTTCTTATCTCCAATTGCTTGGTAATAGTCACCGTATGAATCCTGGAGATTGGCATCTTTAGGATAATTCAACACATTTAATGCAAACAATTGTCCGGCAAGTTCAAACTGCTTTAAGTTTAAGGCACGATAACCTAGGCTGTTAACAAGTGAAGCATCCGGAAGCACCGGGTAGCCCAGTTGCTTGGAAATATAAAGGAAGTGTTCAGTAATTACTGATGCTAACTTAGGGTTTGTTGTTTGGTGATCCGCATATATCGGAAATGCATAGTAGTCAAATATAAAACGAAGGGCATTGTATGCAGAAATAAATGAAACCGTACCATGTGTTTCGTTTTCGTAATAATCATATCTAAACTTTAATTTATTTTGTGGATGTTGTTTAATGTAATGGATCAAATCTAAATTATAACGAATCAGTTCAGTATTCCCCGAAGTATCCATTTGTACAGCCGTGGTATCAACTCCCCTTTCCATGCGGTTAGCTATGGTAATAAATAAAGTTTTATTTTCATACTTACTTGTATCAAGCACCAGTTTACTTTCCTTTAATATCTTCTGGTCATCCCACCAAAGCGCCGCATCAATAGAAATGTAAGCGTTAAATAAGTCCGGTTGGTGGACCAAGGTGTTTATTACCATTAATCCGCCGAGGGAGTGGCCCATCAATAATTTATAGGTTGAAGCCGGATAATTTGCCTCTATATAGGGCATTAATTCTTTTGAAATAAATGAAATGAAATTTTCGCCACCTCCGGAGTTTTTTATGCCGTCTGCGCCAGCAATTACAGGGGTTGGAGTAAGATCGCGGCCCCTGTTTGTATTCGGTATGCCAACTACAATCATTGGTGGGCAAGAACCCGTATTCACCAAACGTTCAACTATTGCTGCAACGGAACGGAAGTTATTTTCGCCATCTAATACATAAAGTACCGGGAATGTTTCGGTTGTAGTAGTCCTGTTTTTTTTGCCTGTATAAGGTGTAAAGATCATTAAAGGGCGTTGCTCCTTCAGTATTGTTGATTTAACGCTGTCTGCAAAGCCCAAAGTAAAATTGGTTTGCGCTTGCGATGTTGCACTTAAACAGGAAAAGGCAAAGAGGATTTTAAAGACTACATATTTCATAATGCGAATGACTACTTTTTTGTACGTTTTTAATAAACTGGTATGCAAAAGGCCGATAAATGTCTGCAAAATGAGCGCTAAAATGCTTCAAGTATCATTTTCTTACTTACTGTTATTCCAGCGCTTGTTCCCATTCCTATCGCATTTGCAACAGTACGCATACGACTTACATTGTCGCCGCATGCATAAACCCCTTTAACAATTGTTTCTTGAAAAGAATCAATCTGGATATAGCCTTCGTCTGTTAATTCACATCCCAAAGATTCTGGAATTTTACTATGCTGTTCAAAGGGAATTGGTGCATAAATTACTTTAATGGTAGATTTAGTTCCGTTCCTGAAAATGATCTTTTGAAGATACCCATTGCTATGCTCAAATCGCTCAACTTCCTTTTCTACTATCTTTATTCCGTGCCTTTCAAGTTTTGCAGTTTGTTCAATTGTTAGAGTTGAGGCTCCATTGGTAAAAAGGGTTAGGTCATTTGTCCAGTTTGAAATAAGCCTTGCTAAATCATAAGCATATTCGCCGTTGCCCAAAAGACCAGTTATTTCATTTCTCACTTCATATCCGTGACAATATGGACAGTGAAGCACCGAGATACCCCAACATTCCGCAAATCCATCAATATCGGGCATAACATCTTTGATACCTGTGGCAAAAATTAATTTTTTTGCGGTAAATGTTTCGCCTGATGCAACCTGAATTTCAAAACCATCTTCAATTTTACTACCACTTATTGCAAAACCGTCAAAGAACTTCACGGTATCATATCTTCTAACCTGCAGATTTGCTAATGCAGCAATTTCATTTGGGGTGTCGCCATCATGTGTGATGAAGTTATGTGAATAGGGTGTTTGCCTGTTGCAGGGCTTCCCACCATCAATGATTAAGACCCTTTTCATGGCTCTGCCAAGAGCCATGCCGGCTGCAAGACCGGAATAGCTGCCCCCCACTATTATAACATCAAATTGATTATTTTCTGACATAGGATGATATTATGAAATTTCTTTTGAAGGAATTTGTAAAACAAGC
This sequence comes from Bacteroidota bacterium, assembly GCA_031417635.1. Lineage (GTDB taxonomy): Bacteria > Bacteroidota > Bacteroidia > Chitinophagales > Chitinophagaceae > Sediminibacterium. The sequence goes on from JANOVY010000018.1 coordinate 5,347, forward strand.
AACGAGAAAGCTTTTACCCTAAGCTAAATAAATTCCAGACTCGGTAATCAAGTCGTGCATGCTTAAAAATTAATTATTTAGCCCTGCCGCTTTTTTTTTGAAAAATGATGGATAAGGGAATCTACAAAAGGGACACCTACAAACACTATCAATGGAACTAAAGAGATGGTCAACAGAAATGTTCGCTGATATAATGGCAAGAGAGATAAAGGCTTTCCAAACAGATAAAAAAATAGCGTAATCGATGGATAAATGACAACCCAAATCTTTAAAGAAGCAATCAATTTCATTTTTATTTTCATACAAATAATTTTATTGTGAAACAGTAATTTTTATTACTGTAAAAGTAAGTTCAAATGTAAATTTCCCGATAGGACAATCATTTAGTTATGCAGGACTAATACGAAATTTTGACAGAATGAAGCATTTCCAACAGAAACTTAAACATAAAAACTCTCTTATTGAATAGTGAAGGGCTTTCGTCAATCATGATTGTTGCTTTGGATACAAAATCAGATATCATTAGGTATTAATTGATTTTAATGTCGTACTCATTAAGCTAAAATTTGAAAGTTGATTTTATGGATAAATACAAAAGGTCTTTACCTTGCCCTGTGGCTTTGGGATAACTTCCCGGTTTAAAAAGAGAACCGTCAATTGCAAATGACAGATTTTTTGTTTGCTGATAGTTGGTTTCAATAACATACAACTCACCCAAAGTTCTTTTGTCTGAACCAAAAAGAAAATCTGGTCTTGGCCTGTTTTGGATCATCCCAGGAGAATATGTTCCATCCTGATTGCTACTTCTTGCTAGGAAAAAAACCTGCGCCAGTATATTTAACTTTTGAATCGGATTAACTTTTATGTACGGATTAATGCTTATAATATTTGAAGCTCCTATAGGTACAGCAAGGCCATAAGCTGGTTTGGCATACAATAAATTATAGGTATTTAATTGGTTGTCCGCATTATTATTATCCCCTGAAGCGGCATTTGCAGCAAAGCCAATGATACCTTTTATACCCGGCAGTACCATCATATTTATATCTGCTAAAACATTGTAGGCACTAATAGTTAAATCGACGAATTTACCAGATTGGTAATCACTCTCAACTTCAAAATTAACTTTCTTTAAGTTTGAGAA
>JANOVY010000019.1:0-2375 GCA_031417635.1 Bacteroidota bacterium
TTGCGTTCTTTCGCTTTTGTACTTCCGGTTAAAAGGGCTAACTCAACAGGCATTTCTGACAATAGTTTGCTTAAACTGTTAAAATGCTGTTGTGCCAGTATTTCAGTTGGGGCCATAAAACAACTTTGGAAACCATTGTCAGCAGCCAATAACATGCTTAAGAGTGCTACAATCGTTTTTCCGCTTCCAACATCTCCTTGTAATAAACGGTTCATTTGGTGCCCTCTACCCGTATCTACTCTAATTTCCTTCATTACTCTTTTCTGGGCACCTGTTAATTCGAAAGGAAGATATTTTGAATAAAGGGTATTAAAATAATCGCCAACTTTTTCAAATACCACACCCCTACTTACTTTATGCCGTTGTAATCGAACCAATTGTAATCTTACTTGTGCAATAAACAGTTCTTCAAACTTTAAACGTTGCACAGCCTTATTATATAAATCGATAGATGAAGGAAAATGAATATTTCGAAAAGCTTCATGCCTTTGCATTAATTGCAATCGACCAATGATTGCTTGTGGAATATTTTCAACAATATCTTTGGGTTGTATTTGTGAAAATAGAGATTGGGTTAACTTACCAATTTGCCTTCCGTTAAATCCCCGTGCTTTTAATTTTTCCGTGGTTGGATACACCGGCTCTAAAAAGTCTTTTCCATCAGCCCTCGCAGGAACAAATACCTCAATTTCGGGATGAACGATTTGAGGTTTCCCATTAAAAAACCCTGTTTTACCAAATACCAAATAATCATTCCCAACAAGTAAATTTTTAACAACCCAACTGATCCCCTGAAACCATGCCAATTCTAAGATGCCCGTATTATCTTTCAATTGAGCCACTAATCGCTTGCCTCTTCCTTCACCGATTATTTGAAATTGTAACAAAGTACCTGCTACTTGAATAAAGTCGGTTTGTGGATTGATGTCCTTGATCTTATTTACTTTGGTTTTATCAATATGTCGTATTGGATAATGTTCCAACAAATCACCAAAAGTGAAAATTTCCAGCTCTTTCTTTAACATATCCGCCCGCAACGGCCCTACACCTTTTAAGTATTCAATGGGAGAAGATAGTATGGGGGATGGATGACTTATGAGAAGTTGTGTTGTTTAAGTAAAAAATTGGCGGATTAGCGGATTAAAGGATATCATTCATCCGCTAACCCGCCAATTCGATAATCCGCAAATATCCGAACACATCATAATCTTTCCCAAAACAAAAAAAGCTATCAACTATGGACTATGGACCATCGACTAATATTATCTTCGCAACTTATGGAAAAAGAGGTAGTTCTTAGTGGCATCAGACCCACAGGTTTTTTACACCTGGGTAATTATTTTGGTGCTATGCGCAATTATGTGCGTATGCAAGATGCTTATAATTGCTATTTTTTTGTGGCAGATTGGCATAGCCTCACAACGCACCCGGATACGAAAGAATTGCAAACGAGTGTTCTTAGAGTGATTGCTGAGAATATTGCATGTGGACTTGACCCCGATAAAGTGGCACTTTATATACAAAGTGATGTGCCGGAAATAGCCGAATTATACCTGTATTTGAATATGTTGGCTTATAAAGGAGAGTTGGAAAAGACTGTCACTTTTAAAGAAAAGATACGTCTTCAACCCGATAATTCTAATGCAGGGCTTTTAACATACCCCGTTTTACAAGCCGCAGATATCTTAATTCATAGGGCTGTAAAAGTGCCCGTTGGAAAAGACCAGGAACAACACTTGGAAATGGCTAGAAATTTTGCCGAAAGGTTTAACTATCGTTACGGCGAAGTGCTTCCACTGCCTTATGCATTTAATTATGGCGGTGAACTGGTAAAGATTATGAGTTTAGATGGTATTGGTAAAATGAGTAAAAGCGAGAATCAAATGGCCACATTATACTTAGCTGATGATGAGGAAGCCATTCGCAAAAAAATTATGAAAGCCAAAACCGACCAAGGGCCGCTAGAACCCAATTCCGTAAAACCAGATTATATTGAAAATCTATTCACTTTGATGGGACTGGTAAGCTCAAACAACACATTACAAAAATTCAATGACGATTTCAATGCCAGCAGCACCGGAAGTTGCATTATTCGATATGGCGATATGAAGAAACAATTGGCAGAAGACATGGTCCATTTTATAAAACCCATTAGGGAAAAAGCCACTGATATTCAGCTTAATAAGGCATTATTATCAAAAATCATACACCAAGGGGCCGATAAAGCGAGGGCAAGTGCCAATGAAACATTGAAATTAGTACGCGCCGCTATTGGGATGAATTATGGATAGTCGATGGACCATAGTCCATGGTAAGTAGGTTGGTTTCCTGCTATCTCAATAGTCTATCGATCATATTCTATTACTTATATGAAT
>JANOVY010000020.1:0-2495 GCA_031417635.1 Bacteroidota bacterium
CCAATACTGCATCTGCATGCTTCAAAAACAGGATTTGCCCAAAAATGGTCAATATCAATTATTATTGTGGAAAACATGATTGTACCAGCTCTAAACCATTTTTCTCTCCAGAATAAATACGCAATTATAAACGGAAAACCGAAATGTAAAAAATAATGTAATACATTTTGAAAAATGCTTATTGTAGACACTTTAAAATTTTCTGATAGAATTAAAATCTTCTTTTACAATTTCAAACTTCCTAACTCAATGAGTTTGATATAATTGAAACTGAACTTAAAAATATGGCTAAAGATATTGTTGTTTTTTAATGATCATGTCTTTGCCCTGCTCCGCTTTTTAAAATAAACTCGCTGCTGATTAAATATGCGCCTTGTTTTACTATGACATCTCCTTTTTTTAGACCTGATTTTATTTCAACCCAGTATTTATTTTCTGCACCGGTTTCAACCATGCGCTGCTCAAAAGTATTTTCATGCGCCAATACCCAAACAGTTTTCATTTTCTCCAGGAGTACCGCCGATTTTGGAACTGCCAGCACACTGGTAAATGATTTTTCGGGAATAACTGAAACCAATGTGCCGGGTATAAATTTACTTGCTGAATTATTTACTCTGATTTTTAGTAAGTGAATTTTTCTGCCTTCTTCTACTACAGGATTATTGTACACCAATATACCTTTGTAGACATCGCCAGGATTGTTTTCGCTGAAAACCTGAAATGTTTTGCTGTCAGAAATGTCTGCAATTTCATTGGAATACAATTGTGCTTCTACCCAAATCTGAGTGAGAGAAGTTATTTTTAAAAGTGGGCTACCTTCTTCCACATACATCCCTTCGGTGATGTTCATTTCGATCACATATCCTGCATCCGGAGAGTAAAATGTAATGAGCGAACTTGCCTTGCCTGAAGCCCCTATTGCTGAAATTTGCTTTTCTGACAATCCCCAAAGTAGGAGTTTGTTTTTTGATGCATTTAATAATTCATACTCTATGGTAGAAGTTGCACTTATAATTTTAGTTTTTTCAATAAGGGATAAATACTCCTTTTCATCTGCTTGCAATTGTTCGCTGTATATGCTATAAATAGGGCTTCCGCTCTTAATATAAACTCCCGTGGTTTTTACAAACAGTTTTTCAATTCTACCTTTTGCACGACTACTTATACTTTTTATCTTGTCCTCATCCATGGATACTGTACCTATAATACTTGATGCGGATACTATATTTGTGAAGTTAACTGTATCGGTTATAATACCTGCCAATTCTTGTTGGCGTTTATCAATAGTAATAAAGTTGCCCTTCAACCCTTCATGTTGGTTTTGTTTTTTTTCTACTTTGATTAATGACATATTACAAACAGGGCAAGCCCCCGGCGTGCTGCTCACTACGCTTGGGTGCATGGGGCATGTATAGTAGCTGTCTGAGGTCGTTGTATGGTTTTCGTGTTCGTTTTTTTTGCATCCGGAAAAAATGAGAACTAAAAAAAATATGAGTGAAAAAATAATCTGCTTCATGTCAGTTAATATTTAAAAAAGTTTCGCTATCCGTCATCAATCCGGCATGTAATGCGATTTCTTCATCTGACGAAAAACCACTTTTAATGATAGTCATACCGTTGTGACTGGCTCCTGCCAGTACTTTTCTCAACTGAAAAATGCCTGTACCACTTCGGGTAGTATCTGTTTTTACCCACACATATGCATCCAATCCTGTCTTATAAACTGCAGATGCAGGTACTTGTACGTTTTTAATGTCACTCGATATAAACTGGGCAGTGACTAATGAATTTATTTTGAGCAAATTTCTTGCGTTGGGCAATACAATTCTAATTCTGACAAACCGCTGATTGGCTTCTTCAAATGTGAGTTCAATAAATGACACTTTTGCATTGATTTTCAGTGGATTACTTTCAGAAATTATGTCTACTGATTGATTTTTGTAAACCTGATTTACATATTGGCTGGATACAGACACCATTGCCCAAACTTCCTGCAAATCATTTACACTGAAAAGCGTCTGCCCTTCATTTACATACATGCCTTCACGGATTTGGGTAGCGGTAGCAGCATAAGAGCTTTCATTATTGGTGTTTTGCTGCATATTCATGGCATTGGTTGTTGAATTATTTTGGACAGATTTTTTTTGTGTCGACGGTGAATCGAAAAATATATAACCGCTAGCCGGACTGAAAACGGTAATAGCCATAGCTACTTTTCCTTTTTCTTCCAGCAATGTAATTTGAGTTTTGGAGATACCGAGAAGTTGTAATTTTTCTCTAGACTTTTCTAATAAATTATTTTCAACATTTGATTTTAATAGAAAAAGATGTTCTTCCTGAAAGGTGCGTAAATCAGGGCTATATATGTCCAATACTTTGTCACCCTGTTTTATATATTGATTACTATATTTTACATAGAGCTTTTCTATTCTGCCACTGAAGCGGACAGCAACAGATTGATTTCTGTTTTGTGCAGGAACGACAAAACCCTGTGC
>JANOVY010000021.1:0-6756 GCA_031417635.1 Bacteroidota bacterium
GATTAGGAGGATGGAAAGGAAATAACAAACAAAGAAAGGCTGGCCCTATAATCATTAAACGTGGGTTAGAAAAGTTTGAAATGATTTATGAGGGCTGGAAAATGGCTAGGAATTTAACCTGATTTGTGTCCAAACAGTAGCGGCCGCAGGCAGGCATAAAAGTTAATAGTTAAAAATGAAAAGAATTGTTACAGCGGCATTTTTGTTGCTTATAGGGAATATTTTATTTGCCCAACACCAGGAAATTTCAGAGAAACCTGAAATGTATAAAGGCAAACAGGTACAAACAGAAGATACCACATCTTTGTTATCTGCTTTTAAAAGGGGTCATTTTAATGGGCATTTCCGTTATTTTTTTATGAGCACCCAAAACCAAAAGGGACTTACCGATTATTATGCCAATGCTGCCGGTGGCGGCTTGCGGTACGAAACTGCAAAGTTTCATGGCTTTCAATTTGCCGTAAGTGGTTTTTATACCTTCAACATTGGTTCGTCTAATTTAGGGAAACCTGATACCGAAACAGGCCAAATGAACCGTTATGAAATTGCATTGTTTGATGTAGAAGACCCTTATAATAAAAAGGATATTGACAGGCTGGAAGAATTTTATATTAAATACAACTATAAAAAATCCGGTATAGTTTATGGCAGGCAGCTCATTAATACACCCTTTATCAATTTGCAGGATGGGCGCATGAGGCCAACCGGAGTGGAGGGTTTTTGGTTTGAAATGAATGAGATTAAGAAAACAAAAATTGAAGGCGGTTGGTTGTATGCTCTTTCACCAAGAGGTACTACCAAATGGTATGATGCAGGTGAGTCAATTGGTGTGTACTCCGGAGGTGTAAATGTTGATGGGTCAAAGTCTCAATACAGCAATAATTTAGAAAGCAAAGGAGTTTTTTTAGCAGGGGCACATGTTGAATTAAATAAAAATATTACACTGCATGGATGGAATGTTTTTACACAGAATATTTTTAATACGGCCATGCTGCAAACAGATTTTTCATTTCCATTAAAAAATAATAATGCCATTTTTGCTGCTGCACAATTTGTAAGGCAGTATGCAGTAAATAATGGCGGCAACTTCATTGCCGCTAAAACATATTTTGAAAGGGGGGGGAAAGCAATAACATTTGGTGCCAAGGCAGGTTGGAAAAATAAGCAATGGGAAGCCAGTATCAATTACAACCGCATTACTGCACACGGCCGATATTTAATGCCCCGAGAATGGGGACGGGAACCCTTCTTTACATTTATGCCAAGGGAACGCAATGAAGGCTTTGGCGATGTACATGCAATTATGGGTAAGGTAAATTATAATATTCCTAAAATAAGGATTAAAACATCTTTATCCGGTGGGTATTATCAGTTGCCGGATGTAAAAAACTACCGTTTAAATAAGTATGGCGTACCGTCATACACACAGGTTAATGCAGATGTAAGATATGCCTTCAACAATATGTTTAATGGATTGGAAGCGCAGCTTTTAGTGGTGGGCAAATTAAATAGTGGCGAAACCTATAACAACAAAAGATTTGAGTTCAATAAAGTAAACATGGTGCTTTTTAATTTTGTTTTGAACTACCACTTTTAAAAATTATGACAAGTAAAACAGCAACCTTTGATTCGACTTTTGAACCAGCTTTGCTAAAAGAAATGCAGCAGTTTGGGGAAGTTAAGCACTTTACAGAAGGTGATCTGATAATAGACTATGGTAAATACATACGTATGATGCACATTATTGTAAAAGGTACTATTAAAGTTTTCATGATGGATGAAACCGGCAATGAAATCTTATTGTATTATCTTTCCAGCAATGAAAGTTGTTCGATGGCCTATAGCTGTTGCATGGAAGCAAAAAAAAGTGAAGTAAAAGCCATTGCAGAAGATGATGTTGAATTGATTGCCATACCGCATTTAAAATTAGAAGAATGGCTATGTAAATACTCAAGCTGGAAAAGCTACATCATGCGGAGCTTTAATGCACGCTTTTAAGAACTCTTGAAATCTATTGAAAGCATCGCATTTCATAAATTAGATGAACGGCTTATTGGATACCTGAAAGAAAAACAACGCCTATCCGGTTCCAGTGTTATTAAAGCATCACACTATCTTATCGCCGATGAACTGCACACATCTAGGGTAGTTGTCTCCAGGCTTTTAAAGCAATTAGAAAATAATAAAAAAATTATCCTATACAGGAATGAAATCAAGTTGTTGAATGGATTTAATAATGAGTAAAATGAAGTTAAAACCATGCATTTCTAGGCACTTATATTCATTTCGGGACAAATAAAAAGGCCTGATATTCAACATGATTCGTTGAATATAAAGTCTTTATGTGGTGTAGGCCGTCCGTTGAACGGTCTTGGTAAAACACCTTAAAACACTTAATTCACTGATTTATAAGAAACTTGATACTGGTTTAATTTGAAATAGATGGTTATAAACTGATAGTTTAATGATACTTCCGCGCACGGTTCCGCGTCCAGTAAAGGAAAATAGGAATGTTTAAAATTGTTTAATTGAGTAGTTCTCGGTGTGATATTGTATAAAGTTCAAATTAATCAAAACATAAACCATTAGCTTTTTGCCGAAATGCTCTTTAGATATTCTTGAATCTTTAAAATCTAGGGGTGCTACTTTCTCGGGTATTATTACTATTACAAAAGCCAACTGTAAAAAGGTAAAAAAGCTTATTGAAATATTGGTTGAAATAAATTGTATCTAAAAGGTTGGAGTAGGTGAGGGTGCATGGTATTCTATTATAACAAAAAAAGACTAAATTACTAGTAGTTTGATAACTCTAAGTTGAGCAAAATACCTGCCTAAAATAAAAGAGGAGGAAAAAACTTACATATTTTATAGTACTAATTAAATCATACAGATATGATAAAATCTTTTCTCATCGCAACAACTACGTTATTATTTATTACGATTTCGTTTGCACAAAACAAACAAGCCATCACACACGAATTAATGTGGCTGATGAAAAGAGTAGGTTCACCACAGGTTAGTCCCGATGGTAAATGGGTAGTGTTTAATGTAACCGATGCTTCTTACACTGAAAGTGAACAGGTATCTGATTTATGGATTGCATCAACTGATGGAAGTGTGAAACCAAGAAGATTAACCACGGGCAAAGGTGGCGAAGGTGGTTATCAATGGAGCCCTGATGGAAAGTATTTAGCCTTCTCCACCAAAAGAGAAGGTGATGATGCAGGGCAAGTTTATTTATTGAATATAAAAGAAGGGGGAGAATCACAACGCTTAACTAATTTATCAACAGGCGCTTCTTCCCCGCAATGGAGCCCAGATGGAAAAAATATTTTATTCAGCAGCAGTGTATATCCTGGCGCCTTTACAGACAGTGCAAATAAAAAAATTACCGAAGAGAGAAAGAAAATAAAATACAAGGCAAGGGTATATACCGGTTTCCCCATTCGTGACTTTGACCATTGGAGAGATGATAAGCAAACACACCTTTTTATTCAATCAACAGATGCAAATACAAATGCGAGAAATCTTTTTACCAATGTTTCTATTGTAAGCAAAGAGGGTTACAGCTTTGGAAGCGCTTCCTGGAGTAAAGATGGTAATGATATTATCTTCTCCGCTACTACCGATTTAAACACAGCAGCTTTCCAGGATGTCAACACCAATCTTTATAAAGTTTCCGTTAAAGGTGGCGATGCCACGAAACTCACCAGTGATGGAAATGATTATAGCAATGCACAAATTAGCAGCGATGGTAAATATTTATTATGCTATGCTTCTGACAATAATAATTATAAGGTTTATAATATCAATAAACTGATTCGTTTTGACTGGCCCTCCATGCAAAACAAAACTTTTCTCACTCCTTCATTAGATCGCCCAATTAATAGTTATGCTGAAACAAACGGAACAATTATTATGAGTGTAGAAGACCGTGGAAATGATAAATTATTTTCTTTAACGGTTACCGGTGGCTCACTTCAATTACTAAGCAATAATCCGGTTGGCTGTTATAATACGGCAAGTGTTTCTGCTGATGGACAAACTATTTTATGTAATTATGATAATGCGTCAATGCCACCGGAAGTTGTTAAAATCAGCAACAACAATCATTCTTTTATAACCAACTTTAATGAAGAGCAATTAAAAGTCATTGATATGCTGCAGCCCGAAGTTGTTTGGATGACCAGCAGCAGTGGCAAAAAAATCCGTAGCCTATTAGTAAGACCTGCAGGATTTGATGCAACTAAAAAATATCCTTTGTTTGTAGTATTTCATGGCGGCCCTGCTGGTTCATGGAAAGACAACTGGGGTTACCGCTGGAATTATCATTTACTTGCATCCCCAGGCTATGTTGTGTTATTAACTGATTATACCGGTTCCACTGGATATGGCGATAAGTTTTCACAGGATATACAATACGATCCATTTAAAGGGCCGGCTAATGAAATTAATGAAGCGGCCGCTGATGTGATTAAACGTTATTCTTTTATTGATGGAACAAAACAAGCAGGCGGTGGAGCAAGTTATGGTGGTCATTTAGCTAACTGGATGCAAGCAACCACTACTCATTATAAATGTCTCATCTCTCATGCCGGTTTAGTAAACAGTGAAGCACAATATGGTACTAGTGATGTAATATGGGGACGAGAAGTAATGAATGGCGGCGCACCGTGGATACAAAACAAAGTTTGGAAAGAACAAAACCCCATTCGTTATGCATCTAAATTTAAAACGCCTATTTTGGTTACAGTTGGTGAACAGGATTTTCGTGTGCCAATCAACAATTCTTTGGAGAATTGGGCAGCTTTACAACGCATGAAAGTGCCATCTAAACTACTTGTGTTCCCCGAAGAAAATCACTGGATATTAAGAGCAGAGAATAGCCGATTTTGGTTCAGTGAAGTACATGCTTGGTTAAAAAAATATTTGCAATAACCGCTAAATCTTTAATTTATAATGATTAAAATATAAAGTATATCAAACCTATTTCATAGTTAATCCTTCTACCTAAAATCTATATCAACAAATTAAAAAACAAAAAACCCCAACATTGCTGTTGAGGTTCTTGTGGTGTGGGCCGGGATCGAACCGGCGACACAAGGATTTTCAGTCCTTTGCTCTACCGACTGAGCTACCGCACCTTCGCTAAAGCTTCGGTGCGCGAGGCGCACTTAACTTATAATTTCAATGCTTTTCGGGCATTGCCCGCTGAAGCCTAGGCGTAAGCGGGGTGCAAATATAGGATTGCAGGGTTAAACTCAGAAATTATCCACAAAATAAAAAATGGGGGACCGATTGTAGCAACGTTCAAGGTCGCTTTGGCGCCCCGACCATTTCTTCCCCCCCCCTCCATGTAATGGAGAGGGGGGACGGGGTGAGGTTAAATTCAGATTATCCACAAAATAAAAAATGGGGGACCAATTGTAGTAACGTTCAGGTCGCTTTAGCGCCCCTTCCGTTTCTTCCCCCCTCTCCATTACATGGAGAGGGGGCGGGGGTGAGGTTAAAACTCGCAGTTCTTCGGCGTCCTCGCAAATGCGATCACATCCCTAATATTGGTCATGCCCGTTACAAATTGTACCATGCGCTCAAAGCCTAATCCGAAACCGGCATGGGGTACGGTTCCAAAACGGCGGGTGTCTAAATACCAACTCATTTCTTCGGCAGGTATGTGCATCTCTTTCATACGGGCTTCTAACTTTTCCAATCTTTCTTCCCGCTGACTTCCCCCAACAATCTCTCCAATACCCGGTGCTAAAATATCCATCGCCGCAACGGTTTCTCTTCCGGGCTCACAGCCATCATTCAAGCGCATATAAAAAGCTTTGATCTTGGCAGGATATCCGGTTACAATCACCGGCTTCTTAAAATGTTTTTCTACCAAATATCTTTCATGCTCACTCTGCATATCAATTCCCCAACTTACATCATACTTAAACTTTTTCTTTTTGTAGGCAGGGCTATCCAATAAAATGGCAATCGCTTCTGTATAGGTAATTCTTTCGAACTGGTTGTTCAATAGAAAATTTAATTTTTCTAACAAGCCCATCTCGGCTCTTTCGTTCTGTGGTTTCTGTTTTTCTTCTTCGGCCAATCGTTGATCTAAAAATTCAAGATCCTCTTTATTGTGTTCCATCACATACTTAATCAGATATTGAATAAACTCTTCCGCCAAATTCATATTGTCTTCAATATCATGAAAAGCCATCTCGGGCTCAATCATCCAGAACTCAGCCAGGTGGCGGGTTGTATTAGAATTCTCTGCCCTAAAAGTAGGACCAAAAGTATAGATCTCAGAAAATGCCATCGCACCCAATTCGCCTTCTAATTGTCCGCTTACTGTTAGGTTGGTACTCTTTCCAAAGAAGTCTTCATTGTAATCAATTGCACCATTGGCAGTTTTGGTTGCGGTACCATCCATCGGCAAGGTGGTAACCCGAAACATTTCACCTGCACCTTCTGCATCGCTGGATGTAATGATGGGTGTATGCAAATACACAAATCCTTTGTCGTTAAAAAATTGATGCACAGCAAATGCCAATGAATGACGTACACGAAACACCGATCCAAAGGTATTGGTCCGAAAACGCAAATGCGCTTTCTCTCTTAAAAATTCAAGACTATGTTTCTTGGGTTGCAAAGGATATTTTTCGGCATCACTATCGCCCAATATTTCTATGGTTTTGGCATTCACTTCTATCGATTGTCCTTTGCCCAAAGATGTTACCACTTCGCCCACAACTTTTATGGAAG
>JANOVY010000022.1:0-4305 GCA_031417635.1 Bacteroidota bacterium
GTTGCAACATTCCTTTTACAATAGCATCAGCGCGTTTGCCGTGATGGTTAATTTTTTCTAGGTTTTGTTTGATGTCAACTAAAATTTCGCTAACCAACTCTTCATCTCTCTCTTCTTGTTTCTTGGTTCTTTCCTCTTGAATTTCTTCAAGAAGCTCATTACTCACTTCACTAAAATTATTCACAAAATTTAATGGATTTTGAATCTCATGGGCAATACCAGCGGTTAGTTCACCGAGAGAGGCCATTTTCTCGGATTGGATTAATTGGGATTGTGTGGATTTTAAATCTACCAATGATTGCTTCAACTCACTGGTTCTTTCTTCTACCTTATGTTGTAATTGTTCTTTTTCGTACTGCAATTTTCTTTCTCTCCAAAGACTGAATATTCGTAAGGCAGTTAAAAACAATAGAACATAAATGGTATAGGCCCACCAGGTTTTCCACCAAGGTGGCAGTATAGTAAAGCTATAATCAAAAGCTTTACTCCATTCTCCGCTTTCGCCAATGGCACATACTTGGAAAATAAATTTTCCATTGGGCAAATTGCGGTAATCTGCTATCGTTCTTGTCAAAGGAACACTCCATTTTTCATCCAAACCTAGCAATCGGTAACTGTATTTGATTTTATTAGTAGTTGCTAAATCAATCGCAACGTATTGAAAGCTCAGGTGATTTTGACCAAATGGTATTCTTGGGTTAATGGGATAATTCTCAAAAGCCTGAACCCCATCAAATTTTATATTTTGAGCGGTGCTATCTGCAGGATTGCGAAAATCAGGTACAGTTTCGTTAATATACAGTTGTCGCATACCAACGATTAAAGGTTTTTGAGAGAGTTTGTTTAAATTTTTATCTAGTTTATTGATACCGCCACCTAGCGTTGCAATCCATAGCTTTCCAGATTGATCTTCTGCAGTTTGACGTACCTGATTGCTTGATAAACCGTCCGTTTTGGTGAAATTTTGAAATGTTTTGCCGTCGTATTTGCTTAATCCACTATTTGTTGCTATCCAAAAAATACCTTGCTTGTCTTCATATACCGATAAAACACTATTACTGGCCAAACCTTGGTCTGTGGTGAATTGCGTGAAAATTCCTGAATGACCCTTTTTTGATGGTTGATACATAATAAGTCCATTACCGTTTTGTGATGTAAACCAAATGTCACCATTCTTATCGTGCAAAATTGTACTGGTGTTTCCAAGATCTCCTAGTCCTTCGGCTGCAGTAAAATGAATAAAACTGCCTGATTGCCCATCTACGGTAGGCATGTACTTAGTAATCCCCAAATTATGCCTAAACCATAAGTTCCCGGATTTATCTTCGAGCATAGCATTTGTGGTAGTGGGAACATATCCTTCAGTTTCGGTATAATGAAAAAAAGTGCCCGATTTGCCGTCTGGATTAGGGTGATAACGGGTAAGTCCTTTGCTACCTGCGAACCATTTATCACCTCTGCGGTCTTCTAAGACCGACCATACATTATTGTTTACAAGACCTTGGGCAGTAGTAAAACGGAGCAACGAGGTACCATCATATTTAACTACACCCTCTGAAGAACCAAACCATAGATGGTCTGATTTGTCTTTGTAAGAGCCATAGTTAAGAGAAGGATTAAGAAAATAAGTAAAGCTTTTCCCATCATATCTATTAATTGCTCTATTGGACCCAAACCATAAATTGCCTTTAGGATCTTGTAAAGCAGTCCAAGTAAAATTATCTGCTAGCCCTCTATTTTTATTATATCGCAAAAAAGAATTGATAGGAACACGGTTAATTCCGCCGCCATTTGTTCCAATCCACATACTGCCAGATTTATCATCTATATAGGTAATTTTGCTAACTGTGTTATAATAAAGTCCTTCGGATTCAGATAGATAAACAAATCTTTTTCCGTCGTAAATACTTACTCCACCAGCTCGGGTTCCGAACCAAATTTTACCCCACTTGTCTTCTACAATCGAAGAAATGGGATTAATGGGAATGGTATTGGAAGAAAATAATGCAGTTTGAAAATTTGTAAAGGTTTTGCCATCAAATTTACTGGCGCCACGCTTTGTACCAATCCAAATTTGGCCTGCTTTGTTTTGCATAATAGATCTTACAGTGTCGTTCACTAAACCTTCTTTTTTTGTATAATGCGTAAAAGACTTGCCATCAAATTTATTTAGGCCACCGCCAAAAGTGGCAAACCATAAATCGCCTGATTTATCTTGGATTAAATCATAGACATTATTGTTGGATAACCCTTCGTTGGTTGTATAATTGACGAAGGTTCCTGCACTGCTTTCATCGTTTGAGGGTGTAAACCTGCTCACTCCATAATCGGTGGCGAACCATATGTTGCCTAACTTGTCCTCTATTATCTTGCTGATACGACCATCTGCAAGCCCTTCGGCAGTTGTGAAATTTACAAAGGTCTTGCCATCAAGTTTACTCACTCCTTTATCGGTACCAAACCAGAGTTGCCCTTTCTTATCCTGCATAATGGAATAGACATTTTTTCCTATAAGACCATTAAATTCTTTATACGTAACCAATGATCTACCATCGTATCGGCTAACCCCGTTATTTAGAAGTCCCATCCAAATATATCCTGTCTTATCTTGAAAGATAGAATTTATGAACTGGGATTGCAAACCTTGGTCTACACCTAAGAATTGTACATCAGACAATACATCACTATTGAGACTTAATGGCAGCATAGGAGTAATTTTTGGAGAGATACCTTTTGCAATTTTGCCTTTTGTAACTATGGGTTTACCGGATGGAATAGTATCGCCCAACTGATTTTTTAGCACATAGCCTTGTGGGCTGTTTGTTGCGTTGTATTTGATGAGTTTGCTTATATCCAAAGTTATTTTTTCTAGGTTTTCCGGTACAGGATAACTATTATCGATCTGTTCAGTAGCACTTTTGATAAATGTTACTTTTTCCGATTTTGGTTGAGTAATGCTATCTGGGTTTATTCTTTTCCCGATGGCTGGAATAGGAATACCGGTAACAATGACTTTACCATCCTTAGTGGTTAAAGGTTCCACAGGCAAACCTGTTAACATATTCACTTTGTACCCTCCTTTGGGGTTGGCTTCCCAGCTTTTGGGTGGAGTGAAGGGTGAAGGTGGACTAGAACCATCATCTTTGGGCGTATTATTGCAGGCTACCAATAGGAGTAGTGGCAGGAAGAATTTTAACTTTCCTAATTTTTTTGCTGATGATGTTACCACTACCAGTTTATGCTGGTAACAGAATAGTGAATGTTGTTCCTTCATTTTCTTCAGTGTTTACTTTTATTTCTCCGCCATGTGCTTTCACAATATCATAACTCAAACTCAAACCCAATCCTGTTCCTTGACCAGTAGGTTTGGTGGTAAAGAACGGTTGGAATATTTTATCGAGTACTTTTTGTGGAATACCGTTGCCGTTGTCTTTCACGGAAATTTCAATAGAATTCTCTAGTTTTTTTGTAGCAACAGTTACTGTTGGTTCGTAATCATTTTCAGCTTCCCCTTTGGGGATTGAGGGGCTTTTTTGCTTTTCATTCGTAGCATAAAACGCATTCGTAATCAAATTCAAAATTACTCTTCCCATGTCTTGCGGTATGATATTGATGTTACCAATACTTGCATCAAACTCCGTTTTCATGGTTGCATTAAATGATTTGTCTTTAGCACGCAAACCGTGATAGGCGAGACGAAAGTATTCATCAGCGAGTTTGTTAATGTCCGTTGGTTCTTTTGTTGCTGAACTGCTTCGCGAATGTTGCAACATTCCTTTTACAATAGCATCAGCACGTTTGCCGTGATGGTTTATTTTTTCGAGGTTTTGTTTGATGTCTGCTGAAATAGCTTTTGCTTCTTCAATATCGCCTTTGTTTAATTCTTCATTCATTTCATCTAAAAGTTCATTACTGACTTCAGAAAAGTTAGTAACGAAGTTTAATGGATTTTGAATTTCATGTGCAATACCTGCGGTAAGTTCACCCAAAGAAGCCATTTTCTCGGATTGGATTAATTGGGATTGGGTTGCTTTTAAGGTTTCAAGTGATGTGCGGAGCTCTTCGGTTTGCCTGGCGACTTCATCTTCTAATATCTTCTGCTGTTCTATGGCATGCTTTTTTTTCTCTTCAGAAAGCCGTAATACCTGCTCCGCATTATATTGCACTTCATGAACGAATTCTTTAAATCGAAAGGCAATGTAAAATAATAAGCATACTGGAAGAGAAAGGAAAAAGGCCGTATTGAAAAGTCCAGCCACGGTATTGTTAATCACTTCAGGATTAATCATTTCGATACCTATGAAA
>JANOVY010000023.1:0-2016 GCA_031417635.1 Bacteroidota bacterium
AATGCGGATTAACCATTAAAAATTATAATGATATTAAAGTAGGTGATATTGTGGAAGCATTTGAAGTTGAGGAAGTGAAAAGAACGCTGTAGGGGAGTTAAAAAAGTTAAAAGGGTTAAAGGGGTTAAAATAGTTGAGCAATCCCTTTAACTATTTTAACCCCTTTTAACTATTATAACCTCTTTCAACTACTTTAACCTCTTTCAACTACTTTAACCCTTTTAACGCTTTCTTTACCTTTTTAAAGCCATTGTTTAACTAATTTTGATAGATATTGCGAAGTATGAAGAAGATTTTCCTATTTATTTTTTTATTGAGTAGTCTAACCATTGTGTCTGCAATTGCACAAACCCAAAGGGTTGTAGCAGACAAAATTGTTGGGCAAGTAGGAGATAAAATTATTCTTCGTTCAGATATAACCAATGCATTGAATGATGCAAAAAGACAAACACAGGGACAGGAAAATGTGATTCTTCCAACTGAGTGCCAGATTTTAGAAAGCCAGTTCATAAGAAAGGCATTGGTATTGCAAGCTCAAAAAGATTCTTTGAATGTTAGCGAAGACGAGATAGAAGCTTCCTTGGATAACCAAATCCGCCAATCTATTCAGGCATATGGATCCAAAGATATTTTAGAAGAAATTGCCGGCAAATCAGTTTATCAGATCAAAGAAGATTTCAAAGAAAGTTTTCGCGATGTGAAGTTGGCAGAGCAAATGCAAAGCAAAATTGTGGATGCAATTAAGATTACACCTACAGAAGTAAAATTGTATTTTAATAAAATTCCTAAAGACAGTTTAGCCTTTTATGAAAGTGAATTAGAAGTTAGTCAGATTGTTATTCATCCTAAGGCGAATAGAGATGTTGAGGAATATATTGCCAAACAATTGAACGATTATAAAAAACAGGCTGAGAAAGAAGGCAACAAAAAATTTGATCAATTGGCCAAATTGTATAGCGAAGATCCTGCCGTAAAAGAGAATGGCGGTCAATATTCTTTAAATAGAAATGAAAAGAGCTGGGACCCGGCATTTTTATCCGGTGCTTTTAGATTGAAGGAAGGGCAAATATCCTCTCCCATTAAATCGAAATTTGGTTTACACATTATATTAATGGTGAGCCGTTCTGGGGATGAGGCAGTTGTAAAACATATTTTAAGGATACCGCCGGTAACAGATGAAGAAATTGCAGAATCCATAAAATTGTTAGATACCATTAAGAATAAACTATTGGCCGGGACAATCACTTTTGGTGCTGCGGTGAATAAATACAGTGATGATGAGAATAGTAAATTTAGTGCCGGTTCTGTTGCATCTGGTCGTGGTGGGTCCACATTCGTAAACATTGACCAGCTCGATAAGGACATGGTGAAACCTTTGAGTACTTTAAAACCCGGTGGTTATTCTGACCCTCAGGTTTATGTAGATGAAAGAGGCAGGAAATTAGTTCGATTAATTTATTTAAAGAATAGAACAGAACCGCACCGCGAAAATTTGAAAGAAGATTATAATCGAGTAGCATTAAGGGCAATGGAAGAGAAGAAAACCATTGCATTGGAAAGTTGGTTTAAAGAACACATTCCTACTTATTTTATATCCATTGATAAAGAATTCGGTAATTGCAAAGGATTAGAAGAGTGGCGAAGTGCAGCCGATTTAGCTGAAAGAACACGAAAATAATAAAACACATTCAACATCAATCCCGCAGCATCACTGCGGGATTTTTTTTGATCAAAAGGATTCGCTTTTTTTCTAATCATTTTGTGTAACCCTGTAACCGCTGAATCTCTGTGTTGAATACCTTCACACCCATGTTTATGATGCACTAAGATGCAACTGTTATAAGGTACATGTTCCTTTGAGAAAGAATTAGGACTTTATACAATTTTGTAATGCGAAATACAAAAGAAATGCAGGGGAGAAAAAATATTTGGATAATTGCATGTATGTACATACATTTGTGTTGTGAAATTAGAACTAGCCATAAAAAGTACCAAATTCAAGAGCGAAACACATAA
>JANOVY010000024.1:0-26659 GCA_031417635.1 Bacteroidota bacterium
TTTGTAAAGAAGAAAGTTTTCACCAACGACAAGGGTTTGAAATATTATTAACCCTTAGCAAGGGAACTCCGGCACAACACGCTATGGCACAGGATGCATTAAACCGATGGTGGTGGCCCAGTGTGATGATGTTTGGTCCTACAGATGATGAAAGTCCGAATACCATTCAAAGTATGAAATGGAAGATCAAACGTTTTTCAAATGATGAACTAAGGCAGAAGTTTATTGATGTATGTGCTGAACAAGTGAAAATACTAGGACTCACGATACCCGATGTTGATTTAAAATGGAATGAGGAAACCAAGCATTATGATTTTGGCACAATTAATTGGGATGAATTCTGGCAAGTAGTGCAAGGAAATGGCCCATGTAACAAAGAGCGCTTAGATACCCGAAAAAAAGCATGGGAAGAGGGTGCTTGGGTAAGAGAAGCAGCAACTGCCTATGCAGAAAAAAGAAAAAACAGAACAGCTACAAAAGCTGCTTGATCAATACAGAAACTTTAATTGAAAAAATGAATCAAAATAAAACCAATGATTCCCCTTTAGGGGTTGGGAGTGAATGGCCTCTCTGGGAAGTCTTCATACGAAGCAAACAAGGCCTCGACCACAAACATGCGGGCAGTTTGCATGCTGTGGATGCACAAATGGCCATTGAAAATGCCAGAGATGTGTATACCAGAAGAATGGAAGGCGTAAGTATTTGGGTGGTGGAAAGTAAACACATTCATGCCAGTATTCCAACTGAAGCGGATTCATTGTTTGACCCTGCTAATGATAAAGCATACAGACATCCCACATTTTATCATTTACCGGATGAATTAAAATATATGTAAACTATACCCCCAGCCCCCTGAAGGGGGAGTTAATATGATAAATGATCATTTACTAAAATTTACATTACATCTTGCAGATAATGCACTAATCATCGGTCACAGAAATAGTGAATGGTGTGGGCATGGTCCGGTATTGGAGCAGGATATTGCTTTGTCTAATATTTCTTTGGATTATATAGGACAAGCCAGAAATTTCTACCAATATGCAGCTCAATTGCAGGGGAACGGAGCAACAGAAGATTCTTTGGCCTATTTACGGGATGCCGAAGATTTTAAAAATTGCCTACTCGTTGAAATGCCCAATGGCGATTGGGCGCAAACCATTGTAAGAGAATTTCTTTTTAGCACTTATCAATATTTTCTATTTGAAAAATTACAAATAAGCGCTGATCAACAATTATCTGCCATTGCTGAAAAAGCATTAAAGGAAGTTACTTACCATGTACGTTGGAGCAGTGAATGGGTAATTCGTTTGGGTGATGGAACCGAAGAAAGTAAACAACGTATGGAAAAAGCAATAGAAGCGATGTGGCCTTATACGAATGAGTTATTTATTCCAACAAGTTTTGAAACAGGTGTACTCGTACAAAGTTTTGGATTTGACTTGTCTGCTTTACAAGCTACATGGAATAAAAAAGTAACAGCCGTTTTTGAAGAAGCTACCCTTTGCATTCCGGATAATACAACAAACAAAATAGGCGGAAAAGAAGGAAAACATACTGAATACTTAACTTCTCTTTTAGAAGAAATGCAATTCTTACAAAGAACCCATCCCGGAGCAGAATGGTAAAACCCCCTAGCCCCCTGAAGGGGGAATGAATATGGCATTACTTAATAACCATATTGCTGTTGATGATTCTTTAGAAGAAGTAACAAAAAAAGTATGGCAAATACTTGAAACTGTTTCCGACCCCGAAGTACCCGTATTATCTGTCATTGATTTGGGTATTGTTAGAAACATAGCGGTTACCCAAACTCCCCAATTAGAGGGCTGGGGGGTTTCCATTTCCATTACTCCCACTTACACCGGCTGCCCTGCAATTGATGTAATGAGTATGGGAATACGAATGGCTCTTTTACAAGAAGGTTTTACCAATATAACCATCAACCAAGTATTGTCGCCGGCTTGGACAACAGATTGGATGAGTGAATCTGGAAAACAAAAATTAAAAGCGTATGGAATTGCGCCACCGAAATATTCAAAAGCGGTTGGATCATCCAATGCCTTTCAAGAAGAAGAGATCATTCAATGCCCACTTTGTAATTCACAAAATACCCGATTGGTTTCTCAGTTTGGAAGCACTGCTTGTAAAGCATTGTACCAGTGTAATGAATGCAAGGAGCCGTTTGATTATTTTAAGTGTCATTAAACCCCTACCCCTGAAGGGGAATTATTATATTCGTTAAAATGATTGTAAATTATGTCATCCATTCTTTTCAATATCGAAGCCGGTATCGCCACACTTACTTTAAACCGTCCTGACAAACTAAATTCATTCAATAGAGAAATGGCTCTGTTATTGCAGGAAAAGTTAGTTGAATGCAGTAACTCAAAAGAAGTCAGATGCATATTTATTACCGGGGCAGGTAAAGGATTTTGTGCCGGGCAAGACCTAGCAGAAGTGGTAGATCCAAATGGTCCTGGTATGCAAAAAATATTGAGTGAACATTATAACCCAATCATTGCGCTCCTCAGAAATATACCTAAACCAATCATTGCTGCAGTAAATGGAGTAGCAGCCGGTGCCGGTGCGAATATTGCCTTAGCCTGCGATATTGTTGTTGCTACGCAATCTGCTTCGTTTATACAGGCTTTTTCTAAAATCGGTTTAATACCGGATAGTGGAGGTACGTATACTTTGCCACGTTTAATTGGCTTTCAAAGAGCGAGTGCTTTGATGATGTTAGGCGATAAAGTTTCTGCTAATGAAGCTCTTCAAATGGGAATGCTATATAAAGTTTTTAGTGATGAAAGTTTTCATGATGAAAGTAAAAAAATAGCCACTACCCTTGCAAACATGCCAACAACTGCATTGGCATATATTAAACATGCATTGAATGAATCAGCAGGCAATGATCTACAAACACAATTATCGCTAGAAGATCAATATCAACAGAAAGCGGCCGCTACCAATGATTTTAAAGAAGGTGTTCAGGCCTTCCTTGAAAAAAGATTGCCCAATTTTAAAGGAGATTAAACATGAATCAGAAAGATGATTTTGCACAACAAGTTGTAACCCATATGATGGAGCACGATAAGTTCTCACAATGGCTGGGCATCCGGGTGATAGAAATAAAAGAAGGCTATAGTAAAATACAGATGAACGTAAGAGAAGAAATGGTGAATGGCTTCGGGATCGTTCATGGGGGGATTGCTTTTTCATTGGCCGATAGTGCTTTTGCTTTTGCGTGTAATAACAGAAATAATTTGTCGGTGGCGCTCGATACATCTATCAACTTTTTGAAACCCACGCAAGTGGGAGACACTTTAACAGCTGAAGCCAAAGAAATGCATAATGGTAGAAGTACCGGCCTTTATCATATCACAATAATCAATCAACATACTGAACCGGTTGCACATTTTAAAGGCACTTGTTTCAGAACCGGAAAAACATTGATAAACCCATGATCTATCAATTCAAAGAATTCATACCTGTTATTCATGATTCATCATTTATACATCCACAAGCTGCCGTAACAGGCAATGTGATTATTGGCAAAAATGTTTACATAGGACCCGGTGCCGCCATCCGCGGCGATTGGGGTGGCATTGTTATTGAAGATGGTTGCAATGTGCAGGAAAATTGTACGATTCATATGTTTCCCGGCGTAGTGGTATTATTAAAAGAAGGTTCCCATATTGGCCATGGAGCTATCATCCATGGTGCAACCATTGGTAAGAATTGCTTAATAGGCATGAACAGTGTAATAATGGATCATGTAATATTAGGTGATGAATGTATTGTTGGTGCCCTCAGTTTTATTAAAGCAGATGAAATATTTACAAGCAGGAGCCTGATTGTTGGTAATCCTGCAAAAAAAATAAAAGCGGTCAGCGATGAAATGATTCGTTGGAAAACAGAAGGCACTAAGCTATATCAATCCTTACCAAAAGAAATGCATGAAAATTGGCAACCCACAGAACCCTTAAGAGAAATTCCTGCCAACAGGCAAATGGAGGCTAATGAATATACAACATGGAAGGAATGGGGAGAATCGGCTAACAAATAACAATGGCGTACATTTGCAGCCGGTTGGTTCGTGTAATTAGCTTAATTCAATTAACAAGTGTCTGAAAGAAACAATTTTATCGATTACATCCGCATTTTTGCCCGTAGTGGCCACGGTGGCCCGGGGGCACGCCATTTAATGCGCAATAAGTTAACAGCCATGGGCGGCCCAGACGGTGGTGATGGGGGCCGTGGTGGGCATATTATTCTTCGTGGTAACAGCAATCTTTGGACATTGCTTCACTTGCGCTATTTTAAAAATGTGCTGGCAGAGAATGGCGAGGGAGGTAGTAAAAACAATTGTACCGGCAGGGATGGTAAAGATATTTTTATTGATGTGCCACTGGGTACAATAGCCCGCGATGAAGAAACAGGAAATATAGAAGCTGAAATATTAGAAGATGGGCAAGAAATCATTTGGATAAAGGGTGGTAGAGGTGGATTGGGTAATAGCAATTTTGCAACACCCACTAACCAGGTTCCCGAACATGCCCAACCCGGAGAACCCGGCTCAGAAGGTTTAAAAAATCTGGAATTAAAAGTGTTGGCAGATGTAGGACTGGTTGGTTTCCCCAATGCGGGAAAATCTACTTTGTTATCTGTGCTTACAGCCGCTAAACCAAAAATTGCCAATTATGCTTTTACCACTTTAATTCCTCAATTGGGTATGGTGGAATACCGCGATCAAAAATCATTTTGTATTGCTGATTTACCGGGAATTATTGAAGGAGCGGCTGAAGGAAAAGGATTGGGGCATCGTTTTTTACGTCACATTGAAAGGAATTCAATTTTGCTTTTTTTAATCCCGGCAGATAGCGATGATCACAATAAAGAATTTGAGATCCTGCAAAATGAATTAAAAGAATTTAATCCTGAATTATTACAAAAAGATTTTATTATCGCCATCAGTAAAAGCGACATGTTGGACATTGAATTAAAAAATGCCATCAGCAAAGAATTACCGGAAGGCATTCCACACTTGTTTATTTCATCCTTAACCAATAAAGGATTAACTGAATTAAAAGATCTTCTTTGGGATACATTGAATAAACCGCTAGCATAAAATAGTATCTAAAGAATCTTTACTTTTTCATTTCAAGCGGAGTATGAAAAGCATGATACATCCATTTTTTGGATGCTTTTTCGAAATATCTTTTTGCTAATCCGGATCCAATGACAAAATTTAAACAAGCGTGTTGGATGGAAGTGGGAACATTTTTAACAAAATGATTATAAAGATTGGTTTCGGTATTCAGTCGATAGGTAGCTTGTTTTTGATAATCCTGCATCGAATGTGCATCATATTGATTATTGATCAATGCTCTCTCAGCAAAAGCGGCAGCAGCCCAACCGGAAATCATGGCTGAGCCAATCCCTTCTCCATTAAGGGGGTTAATTAATGATCCTGTGTCGCCAAGTAGCAAATAATGGTTTCCCACCAACGCTCTTTTTCCACCGGCCAATGGCAAACCCCATCCTTTAGGGCTTTCCAATCGCTCACAGTTTGCAAAACGGGGTGCCAATACTTTATCAGTTGTAATGATGTTTTCGAATTCTTTAATCAAATTATACTTTTGGCTTCCTGCATGATTACTTGCCAAACCCATTCCAACATTGCAAACATTATCCGCAAGGGGGAAAATCCACAGATACCCGAGTGGAATATTTTTTAAATAGAATAACTCAATTAAATTATCCGGGCTGATACCCTGGATGTTTTTACAATACATTCTCACTGCTGCAGCATAATAATTTCTATCAATCTTTCTATTATTTAATTTCTTGAGTACAATGGAATGATCCCCATCAGCTCCTAATAATAGTTTTGTAAAAAGTTGTTTCGTTACGCCTCCTTTTACATAAGTAACCACATTGCCATCTTTTTGGTGTTCAACATCGATAACGGTTGTTCCCAAATGGATATCGGCATAATTTGGATTTAATTTGTTTACTAAAAAAGAATCGAAATCAAATCTTTTTGCCACAAAATACATGGCAGAAGGTATATCGTTATTACTGGGTTTATGATAACAAGTAGCCACTTGTCCATTCGGCGAAACAAATTTAACGCCTTGGGATGGATTAAATATTTTGGGCTGCAACAACATTTCTTCTACTAGGCTTCTACTATATGCATTCATCACGCGCATGCAAACAGCATCGATTGCGTCACCACAAATTTTATCTCTGGGAAATATGGCTTTGTCAATGATTGTATGATTGATTCCACGCTTGCTCAAAAACATAGAAGCGGTTGCACCGGCAGGCCCAGCTCCAATAATACAGATAGGTGTTGAGTCCATAATATTAAAGAGTTTACCATGTAAGATAGAATTTAAAAATGAGTTACATAATTATTATTGAAATAAATAATTCAGTCTAAGGCAATCATCATTGCTTCGTTACTCATGTGAAAGCTTTATGCCGGAATACTTTAAAAAGTGGTTTCTGAATAAGGATATAAAAAAATATCAGTTCCAGAAAAACAGCGGAAACATTTGTATAAAAAATAGAATTCTCTTAATGTATTTTTTATTTTCAATGGAATCGAAAAGAAATATAAAGAACATTCCTCCTTTAATTGTTTCAAGAAAAACTAACGCATGTTATTATATTTTTTTAGTATGTTAATACTCACTTAACATAAAATGAAAAAATAATTGGGTTACCTTTGGTTAAATAAAGTATTAAATGCATACATACAGGTTTTTGATGTACATCTATTATTGAATTTGCCAATTCAATTGACCGTTTCGGTGTAACCTGTTTTACTAACTTCTGATTGTTTCCCATTAAGATGCTTGAGTTCACCTATAGGGCAACGTATGCCTTATAGTTAATCATTTCACTAAATAAAAATATATTATGAAAAAGCAATCCATTCAAAACATCGCCAAAAAACTATTTTTTGGAAATCTGTTAGTTGCAGCAATGTTTCTTTCAGCCAACGCAAGAACCTTACCGGTAAAAACTTTTCATTCAACCTATTCAACAGTTGGAAAAGTAGAAGTAAAGTATACGGGTCTTGATCTAAACAACCAGTTATCATTCAATGTAACTTACAGCAATGAAAGTGGTAGCACTTTTAATTTGACGGTATTGGATCAAGAAGGGGAAGTGTTGTACAAAAATTATTTTGAAGGTAAGAATTTTAAGAAAACTTTCAAATTACCTAAGTCAGAATTAAGTAAAGTAATCTTTGTTATTGAAGACAAAAAAAATGCAGTGACTGAAAAATTTACTGTCAACATCAATACCAAGGTAACTGAAGAAGTGATCGTTAGCAAAGGATAGTTAATGTATCCTATTTAGTAACCGCCACAGCTGCTGAACAAATCAGTAGCTGTGGTTTTTTTATCCTTTGTGAGTAATACCAATTAGGCTTTAAAAATAGTCGATTGAAAAATAATCTGATTATTCCTCTTTTTGAAACACATAGAAACAAATGTCTTAAAAGAGCAATTGTTTAGTGCAAATTAAATGTCTAATTGGTATAATTATTTTCATTGTCTTTACCATACTACTTCAGCGCTTCCTATCGCAATGGTTATCATCAAAATTCCATTGAAATCCAATTAGCTTGGCACACATCCTGTTGAAAACTCCTTTCGTAACTTTACTATAGTATGAATAATTTTATTCATGCAAATTCAACAATGTTTATTCTGTGGGCATACCGTACAACTGGTACATGTGCATGGACACTATCAATGTCCGGTTTGTTTTACCAATGCGATGCCTTGCTGCGATGGCGATAATTGTAGTACCAATCAACTCTTGCTTAGTGTGACAGATAAAAAAACGCCATCCGGCAAAATGCAGAATGGCGCTAATTGTATTTCAGAAAGTTAAGTTTATCTATCCTACTGCTTCACTTTGCATACTCTTGCTGGTTTTCTTACGCTCATCTTCATTCAAAACCACTTTACGCATACGTACAATTTTTGGCGTAACCTCAATACATTCGTCTTGTTGAATGTATTCCATACACTCTTCTAAAGTCATTAGCGTTTTAGGGGCAATGCGAGATGCATCATCACTTCCACTGGCACGGTGATTGGTTAGTTTTTTAGGTTCAGTAGCATTCACAATTAAATCACCCGGCTTAATGTGCTCGGCAATAATTTGTCCCGTGTATACTTCTTCTCCCGGATCCACAAAAAATCTTCCACGATCCTGTAATTTATCAATAGAATAGCCGGTTGTGCGTTCTTGACTTTTTGAAATCAATACACCATTGCTTCTTCCGGGTATGGGTCCTTTCCAAGGTTTGTATTCAATAAAACGATGCGCCATTACAGCTTCACCGGCAGTATTGGTAAGCATTTGAGAACGCAAACCAATCAGCCCTCTTGATGGAATTTCAAATTCAAGGTGTTGCATCTCTCCTTTGCTTTCCATAATTAGCATTTCGCCTTTGCGTTGGGTAACCAGGTCAATTACTTTACCACTAAACCCTGAAGGAACATCCACCACTAAGTTTTCATAGGGTTCGTGCTTTTTACCGTCAATGGTTTTTACCAATACTTGTGGATTACCTACGGTTAATTCGTAACCTTCACGACGCATGGTTTCAACCAAAATACCCAGGTGCAAAATACCACGACCAAATACATTAAAGCTATCAGCACTATCAGTATCTTCTACACGCAATGCCAAATTCTTTTCGGTTTCTTTCATCAGGCGATCACGCAAATGGCGAGAGGTAACAAACTTGCCATCTTTACCAAAGAAAGGTGAGTTATTGATACTGAAAGTCATACTCATGGTAGGTTCATCCACACTGATAATGGGTAACCCTTCCGGATTTTCTGTATCGGCAATCGTATCTCCTATCGTAAAGTCATCAAGGCCTACTACCGCACAAAGATCACCTGCAATTACTTCTGTTACTTTGCGCTTGCCCATTCCTTCAAACACATACAATTCTTTCACACGGCTCTTTTTAATAGAACCGTCAGCCTGAACCAAAGCAATTTGTTGGTTTTCTTTTACAATTCCACGGTGTACTTTTCCAATAGCAATACGTCCTAAGAAAGAAGAATAATCAAGTGATGTAATCTGCATTTGTAACGGTCCTTCATTCACTTTTGGAGCAGGTACATATTTGATAATACCATCCATTAAAGGAATAATATCTTCTGTTTGTGTTAAGCTGTCATTGAACCAGCCATTTTTACCACTACCATAAAAAGTAGGGAAATTAAGTTGTTCTTCTGTAGCATCTAAGTTGAAAAACAGTTCAAATACCGCATCATGAACTTCATCAGGGCGGCAGTTGGGTTTATCCACTTTATTTATTACAACAATAGGATGTAGGTTTAATTGTAATGCTTTCTGCAAAACAAAACGGGTTTGTGGCATGGGTCCTTCGAAAGCATCCACCAACAAAATAACGCCATCCGCCATTTTCAATACACGTTCTACTTCACCACCAAAATCACTGTGACCGGGGGTATCAATCACATTGATTTTATAATCTTTGTAAGTAACTGCAGCATTTTTGCTGAAGATGGTAATGCCTCTTTCTTTTTCAAGATCATTACTATCCATGATCAGTTCGCCTGTATCTTGATTGTCTCTAAAAACTTTGGTAGTCTGTAAAATCCTATCTACCAATGTTGTTTTGCCATGATCTACGTGTGCAATAATGGCAATGTTTCTTATTTCCATGTAAAAATTTAAGGCTGCAAAGGTACGACTTTACAACCGGAGGGCAAGGGAAGAAAGGAAACTTAACCTAAAAATGATATAATACTCTATAAATCAACAGATTAAGATTATAGAACAGAAGCACTATCTAAACGATTTGTCATTTATGAAAAGATTGGAAAATAAATCTTTATTATAAAACAACCCATGAAGACCAAAAGTAGCCCCTTATACCCTAAAATAAATTTTCCGCTTATCAAGCCAATAACCAGCAGTCCAACACACCAGCATAAAACTTACGGCAAATAACAAAGATGCCCAATAATCGCCCGCATAACTGAAAATATGCTGATAGATCCATCTATACAAACTGGTATCATTGCCCATGGGTATTAGGTCTAATAGGATTGCTAATATTTCGGATAATAAGTATACAAAAAGTGGATTCCTTCCAAATGCCTGAAAGAAATGCGTCCATTTAATTTTTTGTTTAAAATCTAC
This sequence comes from Bacteroidota bacterium, assembly GCA_031417635.1. Lineage (GTDB taxonomy): Bacteria > Bacteroidota > Bacteroidia > Chitinophagales > Chitinophagaceae > Sediminibacterium. Next base: position 10,219 of record JANOVY010000024.1, read on the forward strand.
TATATAAATCACTGCTCCTAACAGAATACAATCAAGACCTACTGTATGCAAGACAAAAGAGCTGGTCCATAATTTTTTATTAATGGGGAAGATAAAATTCCAGAAATACGCTATAACAATTAAAGCAAATCCGGCTAAGATGAGTTTTGTAAGTCCCTCATATGATTTTCCTGATTGCTGCACATGCATCCCTACAAAATAACCTGCCACCACATTTACAATCGCCGGCAAAGTACTTAACATGCCTTCCGGATCAAAAGCTACGCCTCCATTGCCATGATACAAATGAGCGTCTCCCATTAACCATTTATCAAAAAATAATCCGGCATTCCCTTCTAAACTAAGTGGGTCGTAAGGGTCTCCAAACCAAAAACACAAGCCCCAATACAATAGCAAAAGTCCGACACTGATAATAATGGTAAGCTTTGGTTTTAAAAAATATATCAGTAAAGAGGCAAAACAGTAACACAAAGCGATTCGTTGTAAAACACCTAAAATTCTAGTATTTGAAATAGGTAATAAAGAAATTTTACCATCATTCATCTCTACAAAAGGGAACCAATACATCAAATAGCCTAATAAAAAAATAATCAGGGTTCGTTTGAATATTTTCGTCAACACTTCAGCCGTGGTTTTTTGTTCCCATTTTTTCATTACAAAACTCATGGCATTACCTACCACAAATAAAAAGCTTGGAAACACAAGGTCGGTGGGTGTAAAACCGTGCCATTTAGCATGCAACAATGGTGCAAACGTAGTATGCGAATCACCGGTAGTATTCACAATAATCATTAAACAAATAGTAAGGCCACGAAACACATCCAAAGCTAAAAATCGTTGGTTATTTTGCATAGTGTAATTTTTACCTTTTCGAATATAGGTAATTTAACAGTTACTTTCAAACGACATCAGTTTGCTGTTTTCGTTGTGTCGACAATTGAATAAAGAACCCTGAAAATTTAATAAGAATACCCCGAAAAATAGCTATATTATATGATGAAAAGAATGCTGAAATATTTACAACCCGTATTTTATGTAATGGCCGGTGTTAACCATTTCCGTAATCCATCATTTTATGAAGGACTGATTCCTCCTTATTTTGCCTGGAACGCTTTCATCATTGCTTTTTCGGGGTTTCTTGAAATTCTTCTAGGCGTAGGATTATTGTTTCCAATAACTAGAAAATGGGCAGCATACGGAATTGTCTTACTGTTGATAGCTTTTATCCCCTCCCATATTTATTTTATACAGATAGGAAGTTGCATTCCAAATGGGCTATGTGTACCGGCCTGGGTTGGTTGGTTCAGACTCATATTCATACATCCAATATTAGTGATTTGGGCATGGAGTGGCAGAAAATAATTCAGTAGCTTTAAAAAAAAATACACTTATGCGATTTTTAAAAACTATGTTGATCATTATTTTTATTTTGGGAGTTGTTTATTTTCTAGGCCCCAAGCCTTCCCATCCTATGTATGCAATTGGTTTACCGCAAGTTCCTTCCATAGATACTTTACTGGAAAAATACATAAGTGGTGAGGAAGCACAACACAAAGTTAAACCCGGTAATGAAGCAAGAATTGTATGGGCCAATGATTCTACAAAACAAATTACTGAATATGCTATTGTATACTTGCATGGCTTTAGTGCAAGTCAGGAAGAAGGCAATCCGGTTCATCGAAACATTGCAAAAGAATTTGGTTGTAATTTATACTTGGCAAGACTTTCACAACATGGCATTGATACAACCGATGCCTTAATAAACATGACGGCAGAAAATCTTTGGGAATCTGCCAAACAAGCTTATGCGATTGGCAAACAATTGGGTAAAAAAGTAATCTTAATGGGCACCTCTACAGGTGGTACGGTAGCTCTACAATTGGCTGCCGCTTATCCCGAAGTAGCCGGATTGATCTTATATTCTCCCAATATTGCAGTGAATGACCCAAATGCTTGGTTATTGAATAATCCTTGGGGTTTACAAATTGCCAGACTGGTAAAAAAATCAAATTATAATTTTATCAAAAAACAGGATCCAACCTATGAGCAATATTGGAATACACAGTATCGCTTAGAGGCCATAGTACAATTAGAAGAATTATTAGAGACTTCAATGACTGAGGAAACATTTGGCAAAATAAAGCAACCTATACTTACGCTATATTATTATAAAGATGAAAAAAATCAGGACCCGGTTGTAAAAATCTCAGCCATGAAAGAAATGATGGGAGCTTTGAGTACAAGTGCTGATCAGAAAAAAATGGTGCCAATACCCGATGCCGGCAATCACGTACTGGCTTCCCCTATTCAATCAAAAGATATTTTGAGTGTAGAAAGGGAAACTGCAGCTTTTTTAAAAGAAACGCTTCATTTACAAGCTGTTGGGCATTGATGGAAACGTTTGGGGTTTGGAGTTTGGGGTTGAAAGAAAACCCCAAACTCCAAACCCCAAACTCCAAACTTGTTCTTTATCTTCATCCTCTCAAATAAACACGATTGCATATGCCACGAAGTAAAATTGCCGGTATTGGTAAATACGTACCCGAAAGAGTTGTCACCAATAACGATCTCACTCAATACATGGAAACGGATGATCAATGGATACAAGAACGTACCGGCATTAAAGAACGTAGGTATGCTCATCGTACCGAAGAAACCACAACAACGATGGGTATTGAAGCAGCCAAAATTGCCATTGAAAAAGCGGGTACAACAGCTGCAGAAATTGATTTTATCATCTTTGCAACTTTATGCCCTGATTATTACTTTCCGGGTTGTGGTGTTTTATTGCAACGTGCCATGAAGATGAGAGAAATAGGTGCCTTGGATGTTCGGAATCAATGTAGCGGCTTTTTATATGCATTGAGTGTGGCTGACCAATTTATTAAAACAGGGATGTATAAAAATATATTAGTGGTGGGCAGTGAAAAACATTCTTTTGGATTGGATTTTTCTACTCGAGGAAGGAATATTTCAGTCATTTTTGGTGATGGTGCCGGTGCAGTAGTATTGCAACCGACCGAAGAAGAGGGTCGTGGTATTTTGAGTACGCATTTGCATAGTGATGGTGAGTCGGCAGAGATATTAGCCATGTACAATCCCGGTACGCATGCAAATCATTGGGGCGAAAAAAATTATGCCGATTTTGATGAAGCACCTATTTCACAAATGTTTATGAGTCATGCCATGATAGACAATGCTCAGAACTTCCCTTATATGGATGGGCAGGCGGTATTTAAAAAAGCCGTTGTTAAGTTTCCTGAAGTTATTATGGAAGCATTGGAAGCCAATGGTTTTGTTGCTTCGGATATTAATCTGTTAATCCCTCACCAAGCAAATCTACGCATTTCTCAGTTTGTACAACATAAGTTAAAACTGGAGGATGATAAAGTGTATAACAATATTCAAAAATATGGCAACACTACCGCTGCCTCTGTTCCCATAGCTTTGTGTGAAGCATGGGAACAAGGAAAAATCAAAGAGGGTGATTTGGTATGTTTGGCTGCTTTTGGCAGTGGATTTACTTGGGCCAGTGCTTTAATTAAATGGTAAGCGTATAATTGCCATTACAAGCGTTTTCATTTGCAGCAACGCTTACAGAATAGAAAACAGGAATATGGTTGGTGATGAAATCAACATTGGCTGAGTTCCTGTAATTTTTTATTGAATGAATTTTAATTGATGAGCGACAGAAAAATAATTTACCTGATCAATCCTATATCGGGTACTTCAAAAAAAGAAGGCGTAAGAAAACTGATTGAAAGAGAAACCGCTGCACAGGGAATCCCATTCGAAATATGGCCTACGAATGCAGAAGGTGATTATGACTTTTTAAAGGATAAGATATTTCAAGAAAAATTTACGGATATAGTGATCATTGGTGGTGATGGAACGGTGAATCAGGTTACCGGTGCTTTACGTGGCATAGCGGTAAGATTTGGAATCATTCCGGTAGGATCGGGTAATGGTCTTGCACGATCTGCCAATATCTCCATGAAACCACAACAAGCATTGGCATTGATTTTTACCGGACATACAAAAAAAGTTGACGCTTTTCTAATCAATAACCATTATTCCTGCATGTTAAGTGGAATTGGCTTTGACGCACAAGTAGCACATGATTTTGCGTTAAAGGCATCTAGGGGATTGTTAACGTACACACAGCAAAGCATTATCAATTTTTTTAAAGCACATCCGTATCAGTTTGAAGTAACGATTGACGGGTTTTCTTTTTTTACCGATGCATTTTTTATCAGCATTGCCAATAGCAACCAGTTTGGAAATAATTTTACGATTGCCCCACAGGCGAGTTTACATGATGGTTTGCTGGATATTGTGATTGTTCAAAAGATGAACAAAGCGAAGCTTCCATTTATGATGCTCAAACACATTCGTAGCAATAACAAATTGCAGGAATTGGTAGAATCCATGAGTCAAAAGAATATCCTTTACTTTCAAACTGCATCATTGGTGATAAAAAACATGAAACACGCCCCACTACATATTGACGGTGAGCCAAGAGAGACTGCAGAAGAATTTGTTATCGAGATTATTAAAGACTGTTTTGAGTTAATACATTCCTAAAAGTCTGAACAGTATTATTTATTGAATAATCTTCTTCAATTTATTAAACTCCTCCTTATTTGTTGGATTATCCAAAGCCAAAGCGATGTCTCTCTTTTCAGCAGCCGTGAGGTGAAAACTTAACCTTGCATGTGCATCATTTTTAGAAGGCACATATTGAAAACTTATCCGATGAAGCTGTGATCCGTAAGCATCAAAAAAATATTTTCGAGCATCGTGTTGATAGTAGTCTTGCAATTTAAACCAATTATTTTGAAGTATTAATAAAGGCTTTGTTACCATACTAATTAAGCTGGTTCCTTCATATGGTTTGTCCCAATCGCCTTCACTTCTGTCCCGAATTTGAATCAAAACTACTTTACTGGTATTTTCTTTCAACCAGTCTTTAAATACATCAAGAAAGCGGAGTGAAGTTTCTTGGCCAAAATTATCACGAATCCCTGCATCCATTACATCAATAACCGGTTCAGTTGGTAACCATACATTGGGTAAAACATAAGGAAAAGTTGCATTCATCCGTAAAGCAGAGAGAACATTTATATTCAAAGAACCCTGTTTATGAAAATAAGAATTAAAATCGATTGCATCAGGGTCAAATGGACCTATGGTATTTGAATCAGAAACCGGCTTCATCAAATATCGTACTGAATGTGAAGCAATGATCATTTTCCTCCCATCTCTGGAAATAACAGAATTAAAATACATAGTTGGAATCAAAGCTTCTGCCTCAGGTTGCACATAAGCTTGTAATGTTTTGCCAAGGATACCGTTGGTATTTTCATTCAATTTTTGTTCAAAAGCATAGCCCCGATCTTTTGCATATTTGTACCCATTTGCTTTAAATTTTTGAATCGGACCCATCATATCTCTGGTTATAAAAGAAGAGAACATGGGACTTAATAAATCTTTTGAAATATTCGCAACATATTTGGGGTCTTGCAGGTTAATGGCTGCTCCCATTATTTTTTCTAAATAGAGTTCTCTAAAATAAGCCGCACCCAACATTCCACCCGATGCTCCATTCATCAAAATTGTTTGAGGCATTAAATTTCCATTAAACAGACTATCAAGTCTTTGTAATATGTTCATTGTAAAAGTAGCACTACGTGTACCACCACCACTGGCATTGATAATATACAAAATAGGCTTTGATAATTTTTGCTTGGCTTTCCAACGGTTTAATACTTTTATGAAATATGCTTTATCGGCAGCAATGCCTGTATCGCTTGCCAATTGTAAAATGGTATGTCTATCATAGCTTGGTCGTTCTTTTACATTGAGATAATTCAATCCATATGCTTTATTACGAGGATCTATTATTTGTTTCTGATAAAGTGTATTTGTGATAAGGTAAACAACCACCAATAAAGGAATGGTCCAGTTTCGAAGAAAAAGGGAAAGTGCTCCTGCAACAGCAATTAAGATGGCGAAGAAAATAGTAATGCTGGCTGCAGCGGGTAATTGAAATAAACGAGAATCAGAAATGTAACCAACCAAAACAAGAAAAACAAAGGAGATGACAATGGCAATGACAGCTGCAAAATGATGTCTTTTAAAAACAGATTCTAAGAACCCATCACTATAATGTCTTACATCTCTAGGTTTTCTTAAACGAAATCCGGCACTTAAAAACCAATCTACTGACAATTCGGATTTTTCTTTTGGCAATATTGCTTTTATGACAACTTTATCATGATGTGTATTTTCATGCAATATACCTGAACCTATACTTCGGTATATTGTTTTGTCGGCACCAAAAAAATAAGTAAATGAAATGGCAATAGAAAGAATCATACCGCCTGTAAACCCGGCTGTTAATAGCACTACATCCCAAATTGACAACAGTTCTTGATGCTTAGCATAAATTCCAATTTTTACCAGATAAAAAATCAGAAAAAATAAAGGGATGATTGCATTGTTAATACAATATTTTAAAAAAGGTTGTTCAGTAGTAGCTAAAAATCGTACGTCTTTACTGTGTAGTATAAACGTAGAAATATTCCAACTCATGATAAAAATGCCTCCTGCAAAGCCCACAATTCCTATACTGATAGTGGATACTTCCCCAAAATATTCCGGCGCCAGAAAAAGAGAGTTTGCGCCAAATGTGAACATAAAATCACCCGAAATGGTGGCAAAAAGCATATACCAAAAAATGAGAAGCACTTGGTATCTGCGAAAATGTAGTAAAAAAAGCTGTATCGGCATTGACCTCCAAAAACCGACCAAATACTTTTTCATATAAAAATATTTATTTCTTTTAATCAATTAGTGAATCAACGTTCACAAATCCTCTCTATAAAAAAACGTTTACTATATTTTATTTTTTTCACGTACAACAAATAATAAACCTACAAGAGATAATAACAACAACATACCAACCAACTGATGTAATTGAGCCATCCATTCAAAAGTTCCCCAATGCCCGGGTATAATACCGGTGCTCGTTACAAGAGCAGCAATGCCTAATAATATTTGTGCAACTACTATGGTTAATGGCAACCAACGTATTTTTCTAAATAAAACAGAACCCGGGGTTCTAAATAATGAAAATGACCATATGAAAATCAGTAAACACAACAAATAAGCTAAACCACGGTGTATAAAATGAATTAGCAAAGTATTGTCAATGAAATTTAAAGCAATTGGCTTTGCGATAAACAAATGATCAGGTATCCATTTACCGTTAATACTTGGCCAAGTGGGTGCAATATTGGCTGCTTTATGTCCTGCCATTAATGCCCCATATAATAATTGAACGATAACAATCATCAAAATGAATAAATTCCATTTCCTTAGTCTATCATTGAACATTATCTGCTTACCGCTGACTAATAGTTGAAGCGCAAACCAAAAAGTATAACACAATAGTCCTAATGCAAAAATGAAATGAAGAGCCAAACGAGTTGGTTTAACATATACAGCATCTCCTGTTAATCCACTTGCCACCATTATCCATCCAATGGCTCCCTGCAAAGCACCTAATGCAAAAAGAATAACCAAGGGCTTGATCATTTCTTTTTTGAAATGCTTTTTCCATATAAACCAAACAAATCCAAATGCAAAAACCAACCCTATGATTCTTGCCCATAAACGATGAAACCATTCCCAGAAAAAAATAAATTTAAAATCGGCAATTGTAAAATTGAAATTCAATAATTGATATTGTGGGGTAAGCTGGTATTTTTGAAACGCTAGTGACCATTGCTGTTCATTCATGGGAGGTAAGGAGCCGGTAATGATTTCCCATTGTGTAATGGATAATCCACTCCCCGTTAATCGGGTAATACCTCCCAGCGCAATTTGGATAACTGTCATCCCTACCCCCATTAATAACCAAGTAGCCACCAGTTTTGAAGATCGATCATTTGTGTTCATAGACTGCCATTTCTAAATACCGCAAAGGTACACCTATATCAAACCAAGCTTAAAATATGGAAAAAAACATTTTGGAAAATATTCTGGAGATTGTTGACATTTACTAACGTGTTAGAACCATTTTATCAAACAAAAGATATTGAAGCCGGGGCTGATGAAGCCGGAAGGGGTTGTTATGCCGGACCCGTATTTGCGGCAGCTGTCATTTTGCCAAATACCTACTACCATCCTTTGTTAAATGACAGTAAGCAGGTTAGATCAAAAGATAGAGATACATTAAGATTCGACATTGAAAAATCAGCTATTGCCTGGGCTGTTTCAAGTATTGACAATATTGAAATTGATCAGATCAATATTTTACAAGCCTCTTTCAAAGCAATGCATAAAGCCATTGAAGGTCTTAATGTATTACCGGAATTTTTGTTGATTGATGGCAATCGATTTATTCCTTACCCAAAAACGCCGCATAAATGTTTCGTGAAAGGGGATGCCATTTATGCTTCAATTGCTGCTGCCAGTATTCTTGCCAAAACACACCGTGATGCTTATATGAATCAATTACATCATGAATTTCCTGAATATGGATGGGATAAAAATAAAGGTTACGGAACATTACAACATCGCATGGCCATAGAGAAACATGGACTTTGCAGATACCATCGCATGAGTTATGCTATTCAGCCAAAGCAAATAAAAGGGGGTTAAAAAAGTTAAATGCATTTTTAACTTTTTTAACCCCTTTTAACGACTTTAACTCTTTTAACTACTTTAACCCCCTTTAACCAACTCAATTCTCATAATCCCAAACCCCTGCTCCCTCTCTTATCACTTCATAGCTATCTTTTGTGCAATCCACTACCGTAGAAGGTAACATGCCACCAATACCGCCATCGATCACAATATCAACGAGTTTGTGAAAGTTATCATACATCAATTCGGGGTCTGTGTACTCTTCCACCATTTCACCGGGTAAAGAGGCTGATAACAAAGGGTGACTCAATTCATGAACAATTGTTCGTGCAATATTGTTATCAGGTACCCTAAGGCCGATTGTGCTTTTTTTACTATGCAAAATTTTAGGCACTTCTTTACTGGCAGGTAAAATAAATGTATAAGGGCCGGGAAGATGCGTTTTTAATAATCTGTATAAAGGGGTAGAAATACTTTTTGTGTATTTGCTTAGATCACTAAGATCATAACAAATAAAACTGAGCTGTGCCTTTTCAGGATCTACATTTTTTATTCTGGCAATTCGCTCAATGGCTTTGCGCTGAAAAATATCGCAACCCAATCCATAAATCGTATCCGTAGGGTAAATAATAACACCCCCATCGAGTAAACATTCAATCACCATTTTTATGTTACGAGGATTGGGATTATCAGGATGTATTTGTAATAACATATTGCAAAGTACGAAAAAAACAAGCTTTGCTTGTCAAACTGCAATGGTATACTTCATATAGAAATACCAACTTCAGAAAATATCAATGAGTATGGCATACATCAATGCAAAAAAATAAGGCGGCCTTGTGCCGCCTTCTGTTTGTTTGTAACCTCCTCTGAAATAAATAATATATTCCAAATCAGGCCATAAAATTATTTCAAGAATAAAATAATTACAAGGTAATAAATACCTTTTTTGATAAAGTATTAATACGGGTATAAATACGGATATTAATACTGCAATTTTTCTGCTTGAATGATTGAATTTGAGAGATAATTTGAATGAATATATGATCGCTTGTTAAGTTGTTTCAGCAAGAAAAAAATAAACCATTTAGTCATTGAATTTTATTTTACAAACCATGACGACTGTTGTTTTAATAGATGACCACGTAATGATCAGGAACAGTTTGGCATCCATCATTAACAAAAAGGAAGGCTATCAAGTAATATTTGAAGCCAACAATGGAAAGCACTTTATCAATCAATTAGACCCAAAAAATATGCCGGATCTGGTATTACTAGACATTTCAATGCCAGAAATGAATGGCTTTGAAACGGCAGAATGGATGCTTGCAAATTATCCGAAAATAAAAGTAATTGTATTGAGTATGGTACCGGATGAGCGCTCTATTATAAAAATGTTACAAAATGGCGTTAAAGGATATTTGTTAAAAGATACGGAACTGTCAGAATTACAAAATGCCATGGATGCTGTAATTAACAAAGGTATTTATATAAACGCTGTATTGTATAACAATATCATACAGAGTAGGAATGAAAGTAACCTTCTTATTGAACAAGAACATCAAAAAGCCCTGGATCTTACCGAACGTGAAAAAGAGTTTTTGCGATTACTTTGCTCAGACAAATCATACAAAGAAATTGCTGCAGTCATGTTCCTTAGTCCCCGTACCATTGATGGCTATAGAGATGTTTTATTTGCAAAATTAAAAGTTGCTTCAAGAGTAGGACTTGTAATTTTTGCTGTAAGGAATGAGATTGTAAAACTATAAGTGGATATACTTCAAATAATAAAACCTTACATATTGTAAGGTTTTGTATTAAACAGTATCCTTTATACAACTACATAATCTCCCAAACCTCTCTACCCCTTAATAATTTATCCAAATTACCTTTTCCTTTTGAAGCTATGGTTTCATCTATCTGCATCTTCATCACATCTTCATAACAAGGTCTGTCTGCTTCAAAAAATACGCCAAAGGGGCGGGGAAAATGGGTGCCTGTTTTTGTAGGATCATCAAACAATCGCACTAGCATTTGTGCTTTATAAAAATCTCTTTCATCATGTATCCAAAGGTCATCGGCACTTACGCCATTGCCTAATTCAACTACAACAGGTTTTAAACCATCCAGTTTAATGCCTTTGTTTTGACTAGCGCCAAATATTAGCGGTTTGTCTTGCTCTAAAAACAACACTTCATCTTGTTTGGTTGATTTTTCGGTAAACACTTCAAAAGCACCATCATTGAAAATATTACAGTTCTGGTATATTTCAAGAAAAGAAGATCCTTTGTGTTGGTAAGTTCTTGTTAGCATGGTTTGTAAATGCTTCGGGTCTCTATCCATACTCCTAGCAATAAAACTTGCATCGGCACCCATCGCCAAAGCCAAAGGATTAAAGGGATGATCAATACTGCCAAAAGGTGTGCTCTTGGTAATTTTATTGGGTTCTGAAGTTGGCGAATACTGTCCTTTGGTTAGCCCATAAATTTGGTTATTGAACAACAAGACATTCACGTCAAAATTCCTTCTTAATAAATGTATCGTATGGTTACCACCAATACTTAAGCTATCTCCATCGCCGGTTACTATCCAAACACTTAATTCGGGTCTTGCCGCTTTTAAACCACTGGCAACTGCAGTAGCCCTGCCATGAATACTATGCATTCCATAGGTATTCATATAATAAGGAAAACGACTACTACATCCTATTCCACTGATGATCACTATGTCCTCTTTGGGAATCCCCATATTCGGCATTATCTTCTGAACTTGGGCAAGAATTGAATAATCGCCACATCCCGGACACCAACGTACTTCCTGATCTGTTGCAAAATCCTTTGCTGTTAAAGTAGGTACTGTTTTTGTTGCAGTTTCTAATACAGTTTCTGACATGGCTTGTATAATTAGTAATTAGTAATTAATAATTAGTAATTGGTTTTTATCAATAGTTGGCAAATATCTTGAATAATTCCTATTCCTGATTACTAATTACGAATTATTCTGTAATTCTTCCCAATATTCCGCCGCCCTCCTGGTATGTGGCACTACAATGGTGCCACCAACAATATTCGCTACTGCAAATATTTCATACATTTCTTCTGTATTCACCCCCAATTCATGGCTTTTCCCTAAATGGTACTTGATACAATCATCGCATCGTAAAACCATACTGGCAACCAAACCTAGCATTTCTTTGGTTTTTTTGTCAAGGGCACCGGCTTCATAGGTATTGGTATCTAGGTTCCAAAGGCGTTTTATCACAAGGTTATTTTTACTTAAAATAACCTCATTCATCCTTTCGCGATAACTATTAAACTCGTCTATTAGTGGGCTCATATAATCGATTTGTAAGCACAAAAATACATAAGCCTACCATGTGCTTACAAATTCTTTGTATTTTACTTGTCCAAACTAATAAAAATATGAAAAATCTACTCTGTGTCCTTTTGATTTGTTTCAGCTCTTTTTCATTTTCACAAAACAATAGCGAACTGATAAAAGTAACCGATATGCTCAAAATGAAACAAATGAGCGGTGTTACCATTAGTCCAGAAGGCAGTAAAACTGCCTTTGTGGTTAATCATATTGAACCCGATGGAGATACTAAATGGGAGTATAAATATTCCAATCAGATATATGTTATGCCAACAGATGGCTCTTCAGCTCCCAAACAACTCACCACCAAAGAATCGGCTTCACAACCCGCTTGGAGCCCTGATGGAAAGCAACTGGCTTTTGTGAGAATTGTTGACACAAAACCGCAAATTTTTATTTTATCATTTGATGGGGGAGAGCCCTTGCAATTAACTAAAAATAAATATGGGGCCGGCACACCTAAATGGAGCCCTGATGGTAAAAAAATATTGTTCTCTGCAAGTATACCCTTGAAAGATTTATTGAAAGATGCCGACCTCAACCCTAATAAAGAAATACCCAAATGGCCATTTGAAAAACCGGGATTTACCACAAATGGTCAATTACAATTGAATGCAGCCAAACCGGATCCGGATGGAAGCATAGATGAAATAAGGGCATACTTAGAGAACAACACAATAGATAAAAAAGCCAAGGTCATTAACAAACTTAATTTTCAGGAAGAAGCCACAACTTCTGCTGAGATATCATTCAATCATTTTTTTATGGTGAATACAGAAGCCGGATCAGTACCGGTTTCCATTACCCATGGATTTTATCGATTTAATGCAGCTGATTTTACACCAGACGGGAAACAACTGATTATCACCGGCGATATGGATCCGAACCAGCACCCGGATCGTTCTTTGGAAAGTGAAATATTTATGGCAAATGTAGATGGCACAAATTTGAAAATGCTTTTGGGTGAAGAAGGCAAATCATTTAATAGTGCCAAACTATCTCCTACCGGAAAATGGTTGGCTTTTCAATATGGCAATACTTCTTTTGTTGATATACCTATGTTGGCGATGATGCCTATCAATGGAACTACGAAAGACATCATTAACTTGCCTTTCGACAGAAACAAAGGAAATTTAATTTGGAGTGCTGATGAAAAATATATCTATTTCTCTTCACAAAGTAATGGTGGGGCCCCTATTTATAGAGTGGATACAAAATCCAAGCAGGTAGAAGCATTATCCGATTTCAATTCGGGTATCAGTAGTTTCGATTTGAAAAACAATACAATCGTTTTTGTAAAAACCGAAGTAGCCAATCCATTTGAATTATATGTATCGGACGGATCCGGGAAAAATGCAAAAAGGCTTAGTAATTTTAATACAGATTGGATTAAAAATAAAAAACTCAGTTATCCCGAAAAGAAAAGTTTTGTAAATGAAAAAGGCTTGACTGTAGAATACTGGGTGATGAAACCGGCCAATTATGAAGCCGGCAAAAAATATCCCACAATTCTTGATATTCATGGTGGCCCTACTGCTATGTGGGGACCCGGCGAAAGCTCTATGTGGCATGAGTTTCAATATTATTGTGCAAAAGGCTATGTAGTTGTGTATGGCAACCCAAGGGGCTCGGGTGGTTATGGATCAGATTTTTTACGTGCGAATATCAATGATTGGGGAACAGGGCCAACTTCAGATGTATTAACTTATTTAGACAAAGCCGGTACAGAAGGGTTTATTGATACTTCAAAACTTACGGTAACCGGGGGCTCTTATGCCGGTTATTTAGTGGCATGGATTGTTAGTCATGACCAACGCTTTAAAGCTGCTTGTGCTCAAAGAGGTGTATATGATTTGGGTACTTTTTTTGGTGAAGGAAATGCATGGCGCTTAGTACCCAATTATTTTGGCGGCTACCCGTGGGAAGCAGCCACAAAGGCCAATATACAAAGAGAGTCTCCCATTAATTACGTGCAAAATATTTATACCCCTTTCATCATTTTTCATGGAGAGAATGACCTTAGAACCGGGGTTATTCAAGGTGAAATGTTATATAGGAGTTTGAAAGTATTGGGTAGAACAGTTGAGTATGTTCGACACCCCGGAGGTACGCATGAGTTAACCAGAACGGGCAACAATCGCCAAAGAATTGATCAGATGTTGCGAACGATGGAATTTTTTGAAAGATTCATTAAACATTGATTTTGTAACCACTCCGTCAATTCGAACGAAGTGAGAAATCTGTTAATCGAGTAGCAGATTTCTCACTTCGTTCGAAATGACGGAATTCCAAAATCACTTCAATCCCTTCAACCAATCCTCTATTCCCATCACAATTTTCCTTGCTACATCAGAATGAAACTGTGTTTTCACAATTTTTCGTTCATCTTCCGCATTGCTAAGAAAAGCAATTTCAACTAAGCTGTTTGGAAAATCGGTAGGGGTATTTAAGGCAAAATTAAAACTGCCGATATTTCCAAATTCATTCAACTTTAATTCCAACATCCTGTTTAAAATAGTGGTGGTCAATGGACGAAAGCCAATGTGTTTATAATACGTACTAACCCCTTGTATCTCTGCTTTGCTACTTGAGTTCAAATGCAGACTAATCAAAATATCAGGATTCTTTTCTTGTAAAAAGAGGATACGGTCCTTATTATCAAATGTAGTATCCGTGGTTCTTGTCATAATCACTTTCTTAACCCCTTTACTTTTTAATTGTTTTTCTAAAGCTTTTGCAAAGAGAAGTGTATATATTTTTTCCTCGTATTTTGCATTAACCCCACCTGTACCGGCATTGGTGCCGCCATGTCCTGCGTCTATTGCTATTGTTAGAAAACGGAGTTCTGTTTTCAAGGGTTGTCGTTTTATTTTAATCAATAACGTTTTCCCTTTATAACCAATGCTATACCCCCAATGCTGTGCATGTTTCAATTCGATGGTAACCTGCACTACATCATCTTCTATTTGATGGTAATAAACATTTTTAACCTCCTTTAACGATTTTAACTGTGTAATCCAATTCGTATTACTTTGTACCCCAAAAATGTCCACGACAATTTTTGAAGGATTGATTTCCATTGAACTTTTATATGGCAATTTTTCGTCCATATTAATGCCTACATAATCAAAGGCAGAATCGCCTTTTACGCTGAAAGAATTGGTTAAGTAAAAAGGCTTTTCTTTTTGGGCACTATCCGGCTTACAATAGGCTTTGTCAATATAAGCGGTATGGAATTTAGAAAGTTGTACAGAATACATTTCTCTGGTAGAATCGATAACCCTGAGAAGCACATTTGTATCTATATACCCCATTTTAGCACCCCCTAATCTGTCTTCCCCTAAGCCATAGGAAAGAGAAGGAAGTTTTCCGGTGGATCTAATTAAGAGATAATGTTGACTAGAATTTTGGGCTAAAGTCTGAAAAACTATCAATAATAAACAGGCAATTAGGTATTTTTTCATGCTATGAAGTTATAAAAGAAAATACCCTTCAGTCTGTTAAAGACACAGGAACTTTATCTTAACTACATAAAAAAACCTCATTGCATTTTACTGCAATGAGGCCTTGTTTAAGCAAGCAATCGTTAAACTAGGAACAATATTAAACAACTTTTTGAATGTTCCTAATTTTTTGTCCTTTTTTTTTAGAATTGATACCCATTATCCGCCACCAGTTTATCGGCCACTCTTCTTCTGGCATCCTTTGTATTAAAGGGTTCAACTTTGGTAAATCGCTTTAATCCAATGTGCATCATCCGCAATTCATCTCCATCAGAGAAACTGTTCAAAGCATCTTTTCCGGCTTTATTTATGCGGTCTGCTGCATCATACAGGTAGGTCCGCATCATATCTGATTGTAAACTTACGGCTGCTTCTCCTTTACTATCTGTCAATTTCATTACACGTAAAAGGGCACTTTCGGCATTGTATACTTCAATAGCCATATCAGCAATATTCATCAGTATTTCCTGCTCTTTGTCCAATTGCATCATTAATTTCTGAACGGCAGCTCCTGCAACCATTAGGATGGCTTTTTTAAAGTTGGCAACGTATTTTCGTTCTTTGGCAAAAGGGGCCTCATCTTCCGATCCGAAATCGGGAATGCTCATCAACTCTTTCTGAACAGCCATTGCAGGCGTCATTAGGTCTAATTTACCCTTCATGGCACGCTTCAACATCATATCAACGGTAAGCAGTCGATTAATTTCATTGGTACCTTCATAAATACGATTAATACGGCTATCTCTATACGCTTTTGAAATCAGGTATTCATCACTAAAACCATTACCACCATGTATTTGAACACCCTCATCCACCACATAATCCAACACTTCACTTCCATACACTTTTAACATAGAGCATTCGATGGCAAACTCTTCGGCAGCCCCTAATAAAGCTTCTGCAAAAGATTT
>JANOVY010000025.1:0-4986 GCA_031417635.1 Bacteroidota bacterium
GTATCGGAAATTTGATTTTAGGTCTTTTGGTAATCAGTTTTTTGTTCGAAAATCAGATTCACTCGAAATCAAGAATCAGATTAATAACATTAAATATTTATCAAATATTAACTTACTTCAATCATATTATCAAGATTTTCAGGAAAAAATACCGGATATAGGAAAAAAAGAAATTATTGAAAATTCGAAAAAAAGATAACCCATGATTAAAAAATTGGCAATCGGAATAGATATTTGCGGAAGCCATATTAGTTGTGCAGCTTTTGATTTTTTGTTAATGATGACAAAAATAATTGGAATAGGCATTTGCCGTATTATACCCATATCTAAAAATTGAAAAGGTTCCCAATAATTGGGAACCTTTTAATTGTCGGGATGACAAGATTTGAACTTGCGACCCCACGCCCCCCAGACGTGTGCGCTACCGGGCTGCGCTACATCCCGAAATACTAAATAATCACAGATTTTGTACTAAACATCTGCCAAACAAAATCTAACATTCTGAACTTGGGGTGCAAATATAGGAGGGAAAAGAAAAAATCAGGTTATATTGCATAAAATTTTATCCCTCCTACATGAAGATACTAGTAAGGCAAGTTACCATTGCCGATCCTAATTCAACATTCAATGGTCAGATTACTGATGTTTTAATAGAAGGACAAATTATTACAAAAATCGCCCCAATCATTACGGAACCAGCCGATGAAACGATTGAAGCCAATGGATTATTCGTATCACCGGGTTGGATAGACATATTTGCTCATTTTTGTGATCCGGGTTATGAATACAAAGAAAACATTGAAACCGGTGCAAATGCAGCAGCAGCCGGCGGATTTACGCAAGTATTTACCCTTCCCAATACAAAACCGGTGATTGATAGTAAGTCACAAGTGGAATATATCAATCAACAATCAAAAACTCTACCCATCCATTTACACGCCCTTGGAGCCATCACAAAGAATATTGAAGGGAAAGACCTGGCAGAGATGTATGACATGAAAAATAGCGGTGCCATCGCCTTTACAGATGGGTTACATCCTGTTCAATCACCCGGACTTTTCTTAAAAGCACTTCAATATGTGAAAGCTTTTGATGGTGTGTTGATACAAGTTCCGATAGATAACAGTATTGGCAGCGGCGGGTTAATCAATGAGGGCATCATTTCTACCAGACTTGGATTACCCGGCATTCCCGCTTTGGCTGAGGAAGTGATGCTGAAAAGAGATCTTGAACTCCTTAAATACACACAATCAAAACTTCATGTTACCGGCATCTCTACTGCAAAAAGCCTTCAATTAATCAAAGAAGCAAAGGCAGAAGGAATGCATATCACATGCAGCGTTACGCCCTATCATTTATTTTTTTGTGATGAGGATTTACAGACCTATGATACAAATTTGAAGGTTAATCCCCCACTCAGAAGTAAATCTGATATGCTTGCATTAAGGGATGGAGTGTTGGATGGAACGATTGATTGTATCACATCTCACCATTTGCCACAGGATTGGGACAATAAAACCTGTGAATTTGAGTACGCTAAAAATGGAATGACCGGACTTGAAACTAGTTTTGCCGTAGTGAATCACTTACTTCCAGAATTATCGATTGAAAAGATGGTATGTTTATTTAGTTTGAATGCACGGTCAATTTTCCAAGTACCGGTTTCTCAAATCAATACCGGTGCAAAAGCAGAGCTTACTTTTTTTTCGAGAGAGAAATTAACTTATCTTACCAAACAACAATTAAAAACAAAGTCGCCAAATTCACCTTTTCTAGAAAGGGAATTGAAAGGAAAAGTTTGGGGTATTTTCAATAAAGGACAATTATTTAAAAACTAACAATCATTTAAAACCTATTTATGAAAGTAAATGTCATTAACGAAGGACTTAAATTTGGCAGTATCTGCGGATTGGTTGCCATTTTACTCATGTATGGATCATGGGCAATGGGTTTAGATCTCTTTGTAACCATTTCATTTTGGGGGGCTTTTGTTCCTTATATGATTGGGATTATCATTGTAGGAGGATTGCAGGTAAAAAAACAAAATGATGGGCTTTTACCTTTTTCACAAGCCTTAAAATTTAGTTTTTTATCATACGTAATCGCAGCTATTTTAATTGCCATTGCAACGTACATTTTATATAATTTGATAGATAAAGATTTAACACAAAAATCAGTGCAGGCAGGAATGGACAAAATTCGTTCCACGATGGAAAAATTTGGTGCTAGTGAGGATGATATTGCCAAAGCGATGAGAGGTGCGGAAGAAGAAGGCGCTAAAGGAACCGGCATGGGTAAAATATTATTGGGCACCGGACTGGGCTTAATTTGGGATTTTTGTAAATGTTTATTGATATCCTTAATAATTAGAAAAGAAGAGAAATTTGCAGAATAATATTATTGTATGGATGTATCAATTATAGTCCCTTTATTCAATGAAGATGAATCGCTACCGGAACTGTGTATCTGGATAGAATCTGTGGTTACACAAAATCAGCTTAGTTATGAAGTAATCATGATAGACGATGGCAGTACGGATGAAAGTTGGGACTTTATTGAAAGGAAAGGAATTGAAAATACAAGCTTTAAGGGCATCAAATTTCAAAGAAACTATGGCAAATCTGCTGCATTAAATGAAGGATTTAAAGCCGCCAAAGGAGATGTAGTCATTACCATGGATGCCGATATGCAAGACTCCCCAGATGAAATACCTTCCTTACGAAATATGATTATTAATGATGGGTTTGATATGGTAAGTGGTTGGAAGAAAAAAAGGTATGACAATACTTTTACTAAAAACATCCCTTCTAAATTATTCAATGCAGTTGCCAGGGCAAATTCAGGTATCCAACTACACGATTTTAATTGTGGCCTGAAAGCGTATAAAAGAAAAGTAATTAAAAGTATTGAAGTATATGGCGAAATGCATCGCTACATACCCATTCTTGCTAAATGGAGTGGGTTTCGTAAGATCGGCGAAAAAGTTGTAGAACATCGTCCCCGTAAATATGGAGTCACCAAATTTGGATGGCAAAGGTTTGTGAATGGTTTTTTAGATTTGGCAACCATTATGTTTTTAGGAAAATTCGGCAAACGCCCCATGCAATTTTTTGGGTTGTTGGGTACCTTATTTTTTATTACCGGATTTGGGTCTAGCATTTACTTGGTAATAGCCAAATTTGTTGCCACTGATTTTTCTTTAACCAATAAACCGATATTTTATATCGCTCTTACCACCATGATCATTGGTATGCAATTATTTCTAACCGGATTTATTGCTGAATTAGTGGCAAGAAATGCCTCAGAAAGAAATAGTTATTTGATTGAATCCAAATCCGGCTTGCAGTAATTACTAACTACTAATTCCTAATTACTAATTATTAATACTGAATGGCAAAAAAACTCATCATCATCGGACCTGCTTGGCCATTACGTGGCGGCTTGGCCTCATTTGATGAAAGGTTAGCTAAGCAGTTCAAGGAAGAAGGATTTGAAACAACTATCTATACTTTTTCATTGCAATATCCTGCATTTATTTTTCCGGGAACTACTCAATATTCTTCAGAACCTGCCCCCAAAGATTTGCACATTAAAGTATGCATTAATGCTGTCAACCCATTTAACTGGCTGAAAGTTGGAAATGAAATTAAAAATGCAAAACCGGATTTGGTAATTGTACGGTATTGGTTGCCTTTAATGGGCCCCTGTTTGGGCACAATATTGCGACGGATTAAAAAAAATAATTTTACAAAAATTGTTTGTATTGCAGATAATATCGTACCGCATGAAAAAAGACCCGGGGATACATCCTTTACAAAATATTTTGTAAAACCGATTGATGCATTTGTAACCATGAGTGATAAAGTAAAAGAAGATTTACTTTCTTTTACAAATAAACCATCCAAGAAAATCGTACATCCTTTGTATGATAATTTTGGAGACCAACTTCCGAAAATAGAAGCCAGGGCACATTTATCATTACCCCGGACTGATAAAATAATTTTATTTTTTGGATTTATCAGAAAGTATAAAGGATTGGATATTTTATTAGCATCCATGAATGATGTGCGTATTAGAGAAGCCAAAATAAAACTATTGATAGCAGGAGAGTTTTATGAAGATCGAAAAGGGTTTGATGAAATGATTAAGAATTTAAATCTTTCATCACAATTGATTTTAAGAACAGATTTTATTCCTGATAGTGAAGTTCGTAATTACTTGAGTGCAGCAGACTTTGTGATACAGCCTTATAGAAATGCTACACAAAGTGGCGTAACACCCCTCGCCTATCATTTTGAAAAACCCATGTTGGTAACCAATGTTGGCGGATTGCCGGATTTGGTGCCGCATGAAAAAGTGGGTGTTATTACAGAACCCAATGCAGAAAGCATCGCAACAGGTATCCTACGTTTATATGAATTAGGTGAAAACTTTTTTTTACCCCAACTTCGCGAAGAGAAAAAAAAATATAGCTGGCATAAATTAGCAGAAGCTATACTAAATCTGTCTGGTAATTCAAGGTAAAATATCTTTAGTCAATGATCTATCGGAGCAAAGCACCATTAAGAATAGGGTTAGCCGGCGGAGGAACTGATGTAAGTCCTTATAGTGACCAATTTGGAGGTGCTATATTAAATGCTACACTTTCACTACATGCCCATGCAACCATTGAATTATTAAATGAAAATAAAATTATCATTCAATCCGTAGATAAAAAAGAGGTACAGCAATTCGATTGGAGTAGTCAATTACCCATTAATGGAGAACTCGACCTATTAAAAGGTGTATATAATCGCATTCAAAAAGATCACCCATTTACTTTACCGGGATTTCGTTTATCAACATATGTTGATGCTCCTGCCGGAAGTGGCTTAGGCACTTCATCTACACTAGTCGTTGCTATCATTGGTGCTTTTGTTGAAATGTTGAAACTTCCATTGGGTGATTATGATATTGCCCATTATGCTTATGAAATTGAACGAATAG
>JANOVY010000026.1:0-4614 GCA_031417635.1 Bacteroidota bacterium
ACAGAGTGGGTTTAGTCTTTTATTTAGGGCTGATGCATTGGCCAAAAACAAATCCGGCAAACCCGCTATCATTCCCGGAGATCCGGAACATAGTGAAATGATTAGGCGATTAACGCTGAAAGATCCGGAAGAAAGAATGCCTTATAAACATCCGCCTTTATTGAGTGAAGAAATTACCACTTTAAAAAATTGGATCAAACAAGGTGCCGTCTGGGGAGACCACTGGGCTTACCAACCTATCGAAAAACCAACCATTCCAAGTATGAAAACCGGACCATTCGGTTTGTTTGGAAAAAATTCTTGGATACATAATGATGTTGATCAATTCATTTTGCAGAAAATAAAAAAAGAAGGTTTATCTCCTTCTTCTGAAGCGGATAAAACCATCTTATTAAGAAGGCTTAGTCTTGATCTTACAGGAATGCCTGCTTCAGATGGCGTAAGTCAATATTTCTTGAATGATAACTCGGAACATGCTTACGAACATTTGGTAGATACCTTACTTTCCTCGCCACATTATGGTGAGCGATGGGCGGCTGTTTGGATGGACTTAGCCCGTTATGCTGATACAAAAGGATATGAAAGGGATGACACTAGAAATATTTGGCGATATAGAGATTGGTTAATTCATGCATTTAATGAGAATGTGTCGTATGATCGCTTTCTGATTGATCAATTAGCGGGTGATCTTTTACCCAATACTACTGATGCACAATTTATTGCTACCGCATTTCATAGAAACACCTTGACTAATGATGAAGGCGGTACCGATAATGAAGAATTTAGAACTGCCGCAGTGATTGACAGGGTGAATACTACCTGGGCTGCATTAATGGGAACTACTTTTGCTTGTGTGCAATGTCATAGTCATCCATACGATCCCTTTCGACATGATGAATATTATAAGTTCATGGCTTTCTTTAATAATACACGTGATGAAGATACTTATAGTGAATACCCACTTTTAAGAGAGTTTCACAAAGAAGATAGTGTTAAGTATACAGAATTAAAAAAGTGGTTGCATACTAACGCCCCAGATCGCGAAGCAGCATTAACGCATTTTTTGAAAACAGGAGATCCTGCTATCAATTCTATTGCTGCAGATGAATTGGTGAATAGTGCACTCAGTGATACCAAATGGTTGGTACTTCGCAATCATGCAATTGCCAGAATAAAAAATGTTACCCTTTCAAATCGTTCACAATTGTATTATCGTTTTAAAAGCTGGAAGCCTAACGGGCAATGGGTGATCCATCTTGACAAACCCGATGGTCCCGTTTTTGGTAAGATCGCCGTTGAGGATACCAAGGGAAAATGGAAAATTAATAAACTCATGGTTCCACAAACAGTGGGCATGCACCATTTGTATTTCACTTATACAAATGCAACACTTCAATCTCCAGAAGAAACGGGAATGCAGTTTGATTGGTTTTATTTTACGAATCCTTTTCCGGGCAAAGGTTTGCAAGGTTATGATAGTGCCTATAAGCATTATGAGGAATTGTTTACCCCTTCACAGGTTACTACCACACCCGTAATGATAGAAAATCCAAAGGAACTATTTCGAGCAACCAATGTGTTTATCAAAGGTAACTGGCTAGTAAAAGGGGAAGAAGTAAATGCCGATGTTCCTTTTTCTTTGGGTCGATTACCAAAGAATGCTCCTCGTAACCGTTTAGGGATGGCTATGTGGTTAACAGATAAAAAAAATCCACTCACCTCACGCACTATCGTAAACAGAATATGGGAACAGTTTTTTGGCCAAGGTATAGCAGAAACATTAGAAGACATGGGTACCCAAGGTATTCCGCCTACCCATACAGAATTGCTCGATTATTTATCGTGGAAACTCATGAACGAGTTTCAATGGGATTTAAAAAAATTAATGAAATATATTGTCATGAGTGCCACTTATCGACAAAGTTCCATACTAGATAAAGGCGCCGTTGACAAAGACCTATACAATAAATTGTATGCAAGAGGTCCGAGGGTGCGTTTGTCTGCGGAACAACTACGCGATCAATCATTAGCGATCTGTGGTTTATTGAGTAGAAAAATGTTTGGACCTGGTGTAATGCCTTTTCAACCCGAAGGCATTTGGATGTCGCCGTACAATAGTGCTTATTGGAAAAAAAGTGAAAGTGAAGAGCAATATAGAAGGGCATTGTATACTTATTGGAAACGATCTGCACCTTATCCATCCAATATCACATTTGATGGATCTAGCAGAGAAGGATGTATCGTAAGAAGAATTAGAACAAATACACCATTACAGGCATTAACGAGTTTAAATGATTCAGTGAATGTTGAAGCCGCGCAACATTTTGCTTGGCGTATTCAATCCTTGGTAGGGAAAGATCCCATTGAACAAATCAACAAAGGGTATGAATTGGCGATGTACAGACCTATCAACCTTGAAAAAAGAAAAGCATTTGAAAAACTGTATAATACCGCGGTACAAAAATTTCGTTTGGATAGTGGTAAAATGTGCGAAATAACCGGTAATAAAAAAGAACACCAATCTCCAGAAACAGCCGCTTTGATTATTGTGGCTGGGGCTATGATGAATACGGATGAATTCATTACTAAAAATTAGTTGGTATGAGCAATCACAATGACCGTATTATTAAAGAAGCAAATGAACAGGTAATTCAACAGATCACCCGAAGACATTTTTTTCAAGAGAGTGTAACAGGTATGGGGGCTATGGCATTGGGGTCTTTTCTAAGTGGTTGCAATTGGTTAGGTTCTAAAGACACCAAAGGATCTTTTGTTAACACAAATCCTTTGATGGCCCAGGCACCACATTTTGTTGGGAAAGCTAAGTCGGTTATTTATTTGCATATGGCAGGTGCTCCCTCGCAATTAGAGTTGTTTGATTTCAAACCTGATTTATTAAAGTTGGATGGATTGGATTGTCCGCAGTCATTGCTAGAAGGAAAAAAATTCGCCTTCATTCGTGGCGTTCCAAAAATGTTAGGACCACAGGCAGCATTTAAACAAAGAGGACAAAGTGGTGCTTGGATATCCGATAATTTACCTCATTTAGCCACAGTGGCAGATGAAATTAGTTTTTTAAAAGCAGTGCAAACAGATCAATTCAATCATGGACCTGCTCAACTATTAATGCATACCGGTAGTCCACGTTTGGGCAGACCCAGTATCGGTTCATGGGTTACCTATGGCTTAGGTAGTGAAAATGATAATCTACCCGGTTTTGTGGTGCTAACATCGGGAGGTAATTTTCCTGATGCAGGTAAAAGTGTTTGGGGAAGTGGGTTTCTTCCATCAGTATACCAAGGTGTTCAATGCAGAGGTGAGGGAGATCCGGTTTTGTTTATTAAAGATCCTGCCGGCATGGATCGTGATCTTCGCAAAGCATCAATAGATGCAATAAACGAAGCCAATCAACTAACCTATGAAGAATTTAAGGATCCCGAAATCGTTTCCCGAATTGCGCAATATGAAATGGCGTATAGAATGCAGATTTCCGTTCCGGATGTAATGAATATTAATGATGAACCGGCATCTATACATGAGATGTATGGTACCCAACCCGGTAAAGCCTGTTTTGCCAATAATGTATTACTGGCCAGAAAGCTGGTAGAAAAAGGCGTTCGCTATGTTCAATTATTTGATTGGGGTTGGGATACACATGGAACTTCTGAAAGTGGAGCGATTGATTATGGATTGGTAAATAAATGTAGAAGTATTGATAAACCCATCACCGCTTTGTTACTTGACCTTAAACAAAGAGGGTTGCTTGATGAAACGTTAGTAGTATGGGCCGGCGAATTTGGACGAACGCCTATGCAGGAAAATAGAGATGGAAAAAAATTACCTTTCAAAGGGCGTGATCATCATACGGAAGCTTATACAATTTGGATGGCAGGTGGTGGTATAAAGCAAGGAACCAGTTTTGGAGAAACGGATGAGATTGGATATAGTGCCATTAGCGGTAAGATAACCCCTTTTGATATTCAGGCAACCATATTGAATCAATTAGGATTTGATCATGAAAAATTAATTTATCCTTTTCAGGGACGGCCATTTAGATTAACGGATGTGCAGGGGAGGGTGATTAATGAGATTGTTGCGTAATTGAAACAAAACGCAATTTCAATATTCTCAAATGAAGTAAAATGAATTGCGTTTACAAATATTTGTTATCTGAATCAATATGAATCTCAACAGAAGAAAATTTATAGCTCCGCCGTTGTTGGTCGCTGACGAAAAACGATATTGAAACAAAGTTCTATCCCACCGTTGTTGGTGATAACACCAACAATGGCTCAATATGTGAAAAACGAAGCTTATCTAATCAAAACAAAAGTCCCCTTCTTAATATAACTCTTCCCATTTTTCTCCTTGCCTTCTGCAACAAATACATAGGTTTCCATAGATTGTTGAATTCCATTTATTTTTCCATTCCATCCTTTTCCCTCTTCCGTGGTTTCGAATATGAGTTGGCCGGAACGATTATAGATTCTAAAATATACAAGGTCAATGCCAGCACAAATAGGCCGGAGAATATCATTTTTACCGTCTCCATTGGGGGTAAATGCAGTGGGAACATATATTTCGGGGCAGGTTAATTCTCCAATGGTAATAATG
>JANOVY010000027.1:0-11004 GCA_031417635.1 Bacteroidota bacterium
CGAAAGAACGCAAGAGAATTTTGAAAGGTTTGTTAGAAGATAGCATCCATTTTGTAGTAGGGACCCACGCAGTTATTGAAGATATTGTTCAATTTAAAAATCTAGGCTTGGTGATAGTAGATGAACAACATCGTTTTGGCGTAGCACAAAGGGCTAAATTATGGGAGAAAGCAAAAATAGCCCCCCATGTATTGGTGATGACTGCAACACCCATTCCGAGAACTTTGGCTATGACCGCTTATGGCGATCTTGATTATAGTGTAATGGATGAATTGCCTCCGGGTAGGCAACCCATTACTACCGTTCATCGTTTTGAAACTGCCAGGGCCAGTGTGATGGATTTTGTAAGAACAGAAATTGATAAAGGCCGACAGATCTATATTATCTATCCACTAATTGAAGAAAGTGAGAAGATGAGTTTTGAAGATTTAATGCAAGGTTATGAGCAAGTGAAAAGTTTTTTTCCTGAGCCGACTTTTCGAATTAGTATGTTGCATGGTAGACAGCCGGCTGAGCAAAAAGAAACCAATATGCAACGCTTTGTAAAAGGCGATACACAAATAATGGTAAGTACCACTGTTATTGAAGTGGGTGTTGATGTGCCCAATGCTTCTGTGATGGTTATTGAAAGTGCTGAAAAATTTGGTTTGTCGCAATTACATCAGTTAAGGGGAAGGGTGGGAAGAGGCATTGAAAAAAGTTTTTGCATTTTATTAACGGGTATGAAAGCAAGCAAAGAAGCAAGAGAACGTATCAAGATAATGTGTGCAACCAATGATGGATTCAAGATTGCTGAAAAAGACCTTGAAATCAGAGGCCCGGGAGATATCGAAGGAACAAAGCAGAGCGGGGCACTTAATTTTAAAATTGCCAGTATTGTAAATGATAAAGATTTGTTAGAATCGGCTCGGGCAGAAGCCGAAACGCTTATTACTGAAGATACTGAACTTAATTTTGAGAATCATTTGCCATTAAAGCAATATTTACTTTTGCAGAAAAGTAAAAATGGTTGGAGTAGAATTTCATAAACTGTTAACATTTCTACAATTTAAATTGATGAAAATACATACATTTTTTGTATAAGCAAAAGGTTCTTTTCCTTTCAAAACGTTTCACTTTACTTGAAAAATTTCTATCAATTGTAGTAAAAATAATTTTTTATTATAAAACTGAACTTAATTATCATTTGAAGCGTATATATTTCGTAACTTTTAAAAAAATACCTTGGGTTTAGTAAAAACATTTGTACGTGTCTTTGTTTTTGTTTTTCTTTCTGCGAATGCTTTTTCACAGGGATATCTTGAGTTTATTGAAAACAAGGGTCAATGGGATCCCAGGATTAAATTCAAAGGAGATATTACTACCGGCTCTTTCGCATTGCAATCAACCGGATATCGAGTAATGCTTCACAATAAAACTGATCTCACCAGAATAGCGGAATCTGTCCATTCCAAGGGAGAGGGTGAAAAAGATACAAAATCAACTTCCCAACCCAACCATCAGAAACCATTGTTGCCCATTATTGATAATAATCAACCTATTGTCATGCGCTCTCATGTGTATGAAATGCGATTTCTGAATGCAAACAAAAATCCTATTATCATTCCCGATAAACCTTTGCCCAATAGCACCAATTATATCATTGGAAGTGATTCAACCAAATGGGCAAGTAATTGTAAAACTTTTCAAGGAATTACCTATAAAAATGTGTATCCCAATATTGATGTAAGATATTATACTTCTAGTGGTGTATTAAAATATGATTTCATCGTAAATCCAGGTGGAGAAGTTGGAAATATTGCGATGTATTTTGATGGAGTTGAAAGTTTACAATTAAAATCGGGTAATCTGCATATTAAAACTTCCGTGGATGAGGTTAAAGAAATGTCGCCTTATACATATCAATTGGCCAATAATACTCGACAGGAAATTCCTTGCAGATATGAACTGAAAGGCAATATTGTTCGATTTATTGTTGAAGGAAATTATGCTAAAACAGCTACGTTGGTAATTGATCCTTCTGTTATTTTTTCTACGTTTACGGGTAGTACGGCAGATAACTGGGGTTATACAGCAACTTTTGACGGAAAAGGCAATTTCTATGCGGGTGGAATTGTTTTTGGCGGTAGTGGAACTTTTCCTGTTAGTAATGGGGCATTTCAACAAACTTTTCAGGGGGGTAGCGCAAGTACCGGTGAAGCGAGTGGTGGTTTTGATATGGTTATTATTAAATTTGATGCAACCGGGGCAAATAGAATTTACGCAACTTACATAGGTGGTTCAACCGGAAATGAACAGCCGCATAGTATGATTGTTGATGATGCTGGTAATTTGATCATTTCGGGAAGAACCACTTCTTCCGATTACCCAACAAAAGGCATCTTGAGGACTTTTGGACCATTGGGTGGACTATGGGATATGGTGGTTACAAAATTAAATGCAACAGGTACTGCATTGATATCTTCCATAAAAGTGGGCGGTAAGGGAGATGATGGTGTTAATATACGATCAAAATATTCGGTACGTGGGGCTGAATCTATTGTGAGAAATTATGGCGATGATGCAAGAAGTGAAGTGATCTTAGATGGTGCAGGTAATATTTATATCGCTTCCTGTACACAGTCTTCTGATTTTCCTACAACTTCTGTCTCTTCCCAAAAAACATTGGGGGGCACCAATGCAAAAGGGAGGGCCCAGGATGCCGTTATTCTCAAATTTACATCTGATCTTTCTGCACCCATCTTTAGTGTTATCATTGGCGGCAACGATGATGATGCTGCTTTTGTATTAGCCATCAATCCTTTTAATAACAATTTATTTGTGGCCGGGGCTACCGCCAGTGCCAATTTCCCGGGTAGTAAAACGGGGGTGAAATTTCCAACATTTCAAGGTGGTATCAGCGATGGTTTTGTGGCAGAATTTACCAGTAATGGAACATTTGTAAAAGATTGTTTTTTTGGTACAAGTGGCATTGACCTTATTTATGGAATTCAATTCGATAAATTTGGCTTTCCTTACATAACAGGAACAACTACCGGTGTTTGGCCAATCGTGAATGCAGCCTTTAATCAACCCGGCGGTAAGCAATTTATTGTAAAACTTCAACCGGATTTATCTGATTATGTTTATTCTACCGTTTTTGGAAGTGGCACTCCCAGTCCCAATATTTCAACAACTGCATTTCTGGTAGATAGATGTGAGAATGTGTATGTTTCGGGTTGGGGCGGGGCTACCAATACGAATGATGGATACCCCAATGGAGGAACACTAGGCCTTTCTACAACTGCTGATGCTTTTCAGAAAACGACTGACAATAGTGATTTTTACTTTTTTGTTTTAGAGAAAAATGCACAATCTCAGTTGTATGGAAGTTTTTTTGGACAGAATGGTGGATTTGGAGAACACGTGGATGGAGGTACAAGCAGATTCGATAAGAACGGCGTGATTTATCAATCCATATGTGCCAACTGTGGTACCCCCAAACCCCCTTTCCCTACCACACCCGGAGTTTGGTCGCCGGTGAATGGTTCTAACAGTTGCAATTTGGCTGCTATAAAAATCTCTTTTAATTTGGCTGGTGTAGGTGCAGGTATTCAAGCCAGTATTAATGGGGTTATTCGAGACACTTCCGGTTGTGTACCTTTGATTGCAGATTTTGAAGATACCCTGGCACAGGGGAAAAAATATATTTGGGATTTTAATGATGGCTCACCCTTGGTAACAACGTTGGTACCCAAAATAAAACATACATTTAATACTGTTGGTTTATTTCGGGTGAAGTTAGTTTCCGTTGATTCTACTACTTGTAATCTGGCAGATACTGCTTATGTAACTATGCGGGTTAGAAACGATGAAGCCACTTTACAATTTTCAAGCACCAAACTTCCGCCTTGTGCTTCTTTGGCGTATCAATTCACGAATACCTCAACTGCTATTAAACCTTTTAAAGCCAATAGTTTTAGATGGGAATTTGGTGATGGCTTATCTCAATCGGCAGGTTTGGGTCCTGTTGTACATACTTATGCATCTGCCGGTACGTATGATGTTAGATTGGTATTAATAGACTCTAACTATTGTAATGAACCTGACAGTATTGTAAAACAAATTCGAATTGCCACAAATGTTAAAGCACAGTTTGTAACCCCTTCTTTTGGGTGTGTACCCTATACCGCTGAATTTAAAAATACTTCATTAGGAGGGCTACTATTTAAATGGGAATTTGGAGATGGTACCACTTCTACCGTTACAGACCCCACTCATTTGTATAATAATCTTGGCACATACAATGTTAGATTAATCGCATTTGATAGTGTTACTTGTAATAAAATAGATACCTCTGCTTTTTTTCAAATTACGGTTAGTCCAAATCCTAGTTCTGGATTTACATATTCTCCTAATCCACCCGAATCCAATACACCTGTTTCTTTTCTTAATTCGGCGATTGGTGGTACCAGGTATAAATGGATTTTTGGTGATGGGGATACATTGTTTACCATCAGACCCGATACCACTGTAAAACATTTGTACAAGATTTCGGGAACTTTTAACACATGTTTGGTAACTTATAACAATGCCAATTGTTCCGATACAAGTTGTCAATCACTAACCATTACAATTGTAAATGGTATTGATGTGGCCAATGCATTTTCTCCAAATGGGGATGGGCAAAATGATAGAATTTTTATGCGGGGTTATGGTGTTAGTAAAATGACTTGGAGTATCTATAATCGGTGGGGGATTTTGGTTTATTCGGGCACCAATCCAAACGAAGGTTGGGATGGTACATACCAAGGTAAACTACAACCGCAGGATGTTTATCATTATACATTGGTTGTAGAGTTCAGTTCGAAAGAGCGAGTTATAAAAAAAGGCGATATTACATTACTTCGATAAAGTACCATGGTTAATTTAAAGAAAATAGGCACCTTTTTATTTCTAATTTTTACCCTCATGAATGGGTATGGACAAGGTTTGCATTTTTCTCAATATTTTAATAGTCCTTTATTAATCAATCCTGCCAATACTGGATTTAATCCTGATTTTGATTACAGAGTGGGCGGAAATTATCGGAATCAATTTGCCAATGTGGGCAATCCTTATAAAACCATGAGTTTGTGGGGGGACGCAAAATTGTTTACAAATCGATTTGAGAATGGATGGGTTGGAATCGGTACATCCATCTACAGTGATATGGCAGGTAGTGGTAGCCTAAAATCAACAACCGGGGTGGCATCTATTGCTTATCACCAAATGTTGGGTTATAATAGTTTGTTAAGTGGAGGTTTTAGTTTGGGATATACCAGTAAGCGGATAGACATATCTAGATTAAAGTTTGACAACCAATGGAATGGAAGTTTTTTTGATGTTACCATTCCTGCAAATGAGCCCTTTGCCAATAGTCAAACCAATTACTTTGATTTGTCCATGGGATTAAACTATGCTTATTTCGCATCTGAAAATGTATACTTAAATGCTGGTATCAGTGTGATGCATATCAATACACCAAGGGAGTCATTTTTCGATCCCACTGTTTCGGATAATCGTTTGCAAAGGCGATACACTGCATTTGTTAATAGTAGTATTAAAGTACAGGATGTTTGGATTTTGAACCCGAATATATATGTCAGTAAAATGGGGAATGCCTGGGAAACGGTGTTGGGGATAAATGCCAATCGTGATTTAAGTGGCGATGGATCTAGTCAAATCATATTCGGGATGTATTATCGCCACATGGATGCCATTATACCCATGATTGGGTATCAAGTAAATGATATAAAATTTACTGTAAATTATGATGCCACCATTTCTACATTAGGCAATTTAAATGGAACGCAGGGTGCATATGAATTGTCGATTATTAAAACGGGTTTATTTCCTTCCAGTGCCGGCCGTTCGGTTAAATGCCCTACGGTTAAATTTTAATTGTTTAAAAAAAGCCTTAATATTCAACGCTTTTTTTCATTTGTATTTTCTATTTGAATCTTCACAATCCCGGCTATTTTATTAAAAATATTGAGTGTTGCGCAAGGAATTTTGAATGTTGAAGCTTATGATCATTTCAATGTTTGCAATTCCTTGCGCAATTTTCAGTATCCCCTATTTTTTTAAACCCTGATTGAATCATCACCATCACTACTTATACTAAAATTACTTTCTTTAAAATACTTTCGATATTTATCTGCTACTTCCTTGGACTGTTTATTTCCATTAATATATAGTTCTCCTTCTTTTATTTCTATTTTATACCCTTTCTTTTTATTGATGAGACCATCTTTTTCAAGGCTATCTGTAAACTCTTTCATTTGCGATAATTCTTTCATTGAGTTTGCAATACCCTGTTTTGCTTTGGCTAGACTTTCCTCAACTGTTTTTTTAATCTTATCCAAATCGACTTGCGATATTATTTTTTGCTTTTTTAATTCTTCACTCACTTTAGCCATTTCTTTTTCCATTTTTTTGATGTCTATGGCTTTTATTTTTATTTCAGCTTCTTTCAAAGATTTGTCAACATCAATCCTTGTTTTATCCCAATTAATTTCTTTCAATGAAGATTCCACTTCACGGCTTATTTTGGCAAAATCAATTTTTTTAATCTCTTCCATGGCTTGTTTAATTTCTTTTTCCATTTTACTAAAATCAAGTTTCATTTCTTTATTCATTTCCGCCATGGCTTTTTCCAATTCTTTCATCTCTATGTCAATTTCACCGGAATAGTAGCTTTTTTTGAGTTGTGAATTACTCTTTGGTTTCAAAGTATCCTGATATACGCGTATTAAATAAGGCTTCACAGGAAGGGTAGAGCCGGTTGTTTGCCAGGCAGAAAATAATAAGGCAGCAATTGCCAATCCTGCAAAAGCAAACCATTTGTTGTTGGGTTTCATTTGATTAATTTTAGGGTAAACGAATTATTTCGTAGTAAATGTACGATTGATTTCGTTTTTT
Organism: Bacteroidota bacterium; assembly: GCA_031417635.1. Taxonomy (GTDB): domain Bacteria; phylum Bacteroidota; class Bacteroidia; order Chitinophagales; family Chitinophagaceae; genus Sediminibacterium. The sequence goes on from JANOVY010000027.1 coordinate 6,943, forward strand.
GTTACAAAAGCCCTCATTTTTTTTTATTTTTAACTTTTTTTATTTTACTATCCATTGACCATAGACCATAGACCATTGACCTTCGGTTTGTTATCCCATTCACCTCTTTTTTATCAAATTCAGATAATAATCATCAATCCTGCTCTATAATTTTTAACTTGCAACCTAACTCTGTCCCTTATGAAATATTTGCCTTTACAATCAGAAATTTTCATTAATAATCGAAAAAGATTTATTAAGGAGATGTTGCCCAACAGTATTGCCATTTTTGGAAGTAACGATGAATGGCCGGCCAATGGAGACCAATTGCATTCCTTTAAACAAAATACTGACCTACTTTGGCTTTCAGGAATCAATCAGGAAGATTCTATGGTAATCCTTTTTCCTGATAATCCCGATCCAAAATATCGCGAAATATTGGTTTTAGTGCGCCCGGTTGAATTAAAAGAAAAATGGGATGGCAAAAGATTGAGAGCCAAAGAAGCCACAGCTATTTCAGGTATCTCAACGATTGTATGGTTAGATACACTTGAAGCTCCATTACAAACCTGGGTTCATTTGGCAGATAATATCTATTTAGATACCAATGAGAACGACAGGAAAGCTTCCCATATTAGAACAAAAGAATACCGTTTTGTGGACGATGTGAAAGCAGCATATCCTTTACATTCTTTTCAGAGAGCGGCAAAATTGATGAAACATTTGCGCAGTATTAAATTGAAAGAAGAGATTGAAGTGGTTCAAAAAGCCATTGATATTACCGAAGTAACTTTTAGAAGGTTATTACAATTCATTAAACCCGGGGTATTTGAATTTGAAATTGAAGCTGAAATCTTTCATAGTTTTTTAAGCCAACGTTCGGCAGGCCCTGCCTATGGTAGTATCATAGCTAGTGGCGATAATGCCAGAACCTTGCACTATGTTTCTAACAATGCAAAATGTAAAGACGGCGATTTGATATTAATGGATTTTGGTGCTGAATATGGAAACTATTGTGCGGATCTTACCCGAACAGTTCCTGTAAATGGCAAATTTGACAAACGACAAAAGACCGTATACAATGCTTGTTTGCATTTACACAATTATGCGAAAAGTATTTTAAAACCGGGCATTACTATTTTAGATTATACAGACAAAGTTGGGGAAGAAGCTACCCAGCAGTTTTTGAAAATTGGTTTAATCAGTAAGTCGGATGTGAAGAATGAAGACCCTGATAATCGTGCATATCGAAAATATTTATATCATGGCATTTCCCATCATTTAGGACTAGATGTACATGACCTTGGAACCAGAACTGAGCCTATTAAACAAGGCATGTTATTTACAATTGAACCGGGTATTTATATTCAAGAGGAAAAAATGGGGGTTCGTATTGAAAACAATTTCTGGATCACGAAAAATGGCAACATTGATTTAATGAAGAATATTCCGATAACTGTGGAGGAGATTGAAACGTTAATGAAAAAGAAATAACGAATAGTCCATGGTCCATAGTCCATGGTGTGCAACTCTTTACTTATTACCATGGACTATGGACTATGGACTATTCACTATCTCATGAAACACATTCCCAATTTATTTACTTTACTCAATTTGTTTTTTGGCTGTCTGGCTATTGTTAGCATTATGCAAACCGGACTCAGTTTTTCGGTTGATAGCCAAGGGGATAATTTGGTTATCATACCTGAAAATATTGGGATGGCTAGTTTTTTCATTGCATTAGCTGCCGTTATTGATTTTTTAGATGGTTTTGTGGCTAGACTTTTGAAAGTGCCTTCCGAGATGGGTAAACAGCTAGATTCTTTGGCAGATATCGTTAGTTTTGGAGTGGCACCCGGTTTAATTGTCTACCAATTTTTAAGATTAAGTTATGCCCAACAAGCAGGGGGGCTAGATATCAATCAATTATGGTTATTGCCTGCTTTGATCATCCCTTGTGCAGGAGCCTATCGATTGGCAAGGTTTAATATTGATCCCGAACAGAGTTATGGGTTTAAGGGGGTACCCATTCCGGCCGCAGGGCTATTCATTGCTTCAATGCCTTTGGTATATTGGTATTCTAATAATATTACGATCATTCATTTGTTAACGAATCAATGGTTTTGGTATTCAACAACTATCATCATCAGTTACTTAATGGTTTCTAAGTTGCCTATGATGGCCTTAAAATTCTCAAAATTTACAATCAAAAAAGGAATACCTATTTTGATCCTTGCATTGGTTGGTCTTACTGCCGCATTAAGTTTTGGCTGGTTATCAGTTCCCATTACATTTATTGCTTACGTAATTCTATCTTTGTCATTCAAACAAACCACATCATGACCTATCATGTTCAAATTAAAGTAATGCCATTAAAGGACCTGTTAGATCCGCAGGGCAAAGCCGTTTTAGGCGGATTGCAAAATTTAGGATTAAGTGCCATAACAGATGTAAGAGTTGGTAAGCACATTACCTTACAAATTGAAGCCAATACAGAATCAGAAGCCAAACAAATGGCAGAGGAAGCGAGTAAAAAACTTTTAGCGAATCCGGTGATGGAATTTTATGAGATTGAAATGATTAATTAAAAATAAGTCTGGAGTCTGGAGTCTGCATAGTAACTCCAAACTCCAAACTCCAAACTCCAAACTCCCTTGCTCTACCTTGTCCCAACTCCCATTGGTAATTTAAAAGACATCACGCTGCGTTCTCTAGAGGTTCTGCAACAGGTAGATGTTATTTTGTGCGAGGATACAAGAACATCTTCAAAATTGTTGAATCATTACCAAATTCAAAAGCCCATCTCACCGTATCATCAACACAATGAACACAAAATTGTTCAACACATTGTTGATCAACTAAAGGCAGGAAAATCAATGGCATTGATTACGGATGCCGGAACCCCGGGTATTTCTGATCCGGCTTTTTTATTGGTTCGGGAATGTATCAAAGAAGAAATAAAGATAGAATGTTTGCCAGGTGCCGCTGCTTTTGTGCCTGCTTTGGTAAATAGTGGTATTCCTACTAACCGCTTTGCATTTGAAGGGTTTTTACCACTTAAAAAAGGTCGACAAACCATGATGAAAAAGTTGGCTACTGAAGATCGAACGATGATTTTTTATGAAAGTCCCATGCGATTAGTGAAAACGTTGGAAGAGTTTGTACAATATTTTGGTCCTGAACGTCCTTGTTCTGTTAGTAGAGAATTGACAAAAATGTTTGAAGAAAATAAAAGAGGCAGTTTGCAAGAAGTGGCTGATTATTTTAAAGCCAAAACTGTAAAAGGAGAAATTGTTATTGTAGTAGGGGGTAATGATAATACTTAAAACTTATTACTTAAAACTTATTACTTAATACTTATTACTTAATACTTAATACTTTGTGTGTTTGTTTTCATCAATACCAAACTGCCATTTCAGTTAAATTTTTCCTACGCAACACGGGAACATAACATTCTTCTGCAGGATAGCCAATTGGAATGAGAACAAAAGGCTTTTCATTTTCCGGCCGATTTAATACTTTACATAAAAAATTCATAGGGGAGGGTGTATGCGTTAAGGCAACCAATCCGGCATGATGTATAGCAGCCAAAAGAAATCCACAAGCGATACCACAACTTTCCGTTACATAATAATTTTGATGTTTTTTTCCATCTGATGTGAATTCATAACTCCTTTTAAATACAATGATCACATAGGGGGCTGTTTCTAAAAATGGCTTTTGCCAATCAGTTTGCAAGGGGGCTAGGTCTTGTAACCATTCTTGACTCATTCTGCCATCGTAACTTTCTTTTTCTTCTGCTTCTGCTGCTTCCCTTATTTTCTTTTTTATAACAGGATCGGTTATTATACAAAAGGTCCAGGGTTGTTTGTGTGCTCCGGAAGGGGCAGTTGAAGCAGTTTTCAATAAATTCTCAACGACTTCTTTCGAAACAGGGCGATCAGAAAAATCACGTACGGTTCTTCGTAAATTCATCCATTCATAAAATTCCTCACTTCTTTTCTGCATTTCTGCAGGATTATACGTTACTTTATCGTAATGGGTGAAAGGGTGTCCATTTATTATTTTTTCTGGGCTCACATT
>JANOVY010000028.1:0-5841 GCA_031417635.1 Bacteroidota bacterium
TTAGGAGGATGGAAAGGAAATAACAAACAAAGAAAGGCTGGCCCTATAATCATTAAACGTGGGTTAGAAAAGTTTGAAATGATTTATGAGGGCTGGAAAATGGCTAGGAATTTAACCTGATTTGTGTCCAAACAGTAGCTGAGGGCAGACAGGAATCGCGGAGCTAACGCAGAAGTTTTTTTATCATCGATTCTTCTTCAACTGTTAATACATCCTGCTCCGTAGCATCACCCTGCTCTTGCAATTTCCCAAATGCGGCTGCCGTTGCATAGTTGAGTAATTCTTGTGGTTGGTGGGGATTGGAGAGCAACCCGTAAATCAATCCCGCCATAAAACAATCGCCACTACCTGAACGATCTACAACGCCTGCACAGGTAAATTCTGATGATACATATTGCTGCCCATTCATCAGTAAAGTAGTATAATAAAGAATATGATCATTCTCGCTATCAAAACGAAATGTATTGGCTACCATCTTGCATTTGGGAAACAATTGCATTATTTCCTTTGAAGTTGTTGTAGCATGCTCTATATAGGCTTGTTTACTTTTCTTGTCATGTATTTTTTCATCGATGGTAGTTCCCAACAAAGTATTGGCACTCCAAATATTGCCCATGATCACATCGCAATATTGTACCAATTGTGGCAAGATTTCTACAGGTTGTTTACCATATTTCCAAAGTTTGGAACGATAATTCAAGTCAACAGAAATGGTTATATTTTTATTAACCGCTGTTTTAATGGCTTCTAAACAAACGTCGACTAATTCGGGGTTTAAAGCCGGACTTATTGCCGTAAAATGAAACCAGGTGACACCCTCCAACACTTTGTCCCAATCAATCATTCCTTTTTTTAATTCAGAGAAAGAAGATCGCTCTCTGTCGTACACTACTCCACCTTTGATATCGGCTCCGGTTTCTAAATAATAAAGACCAATGCGATTACCGGAAAATAAAATGGAAGAAGTGTTGATTTTTTTTCGTTCGAGATATTGAATCACATATTGCGACATAAAATTATCAGGCAATACGGTACAGTAATTAACCAATACACCCCATCCGGCTAAAGCTGTTGACACATTGGCTTCTGCACCTCCTACAAATAACAGCATAGGATGTTTGTCTGCTCTGCCATCTTTTGGTGAAGGAGAGAGACGAAGTAATAATTCGCCGAAGCACAATACTTTATTCATTGAGTAAGGTTACTATGATCAACGCATATCTGCAATCGCTACTGGATCCATATCAGTGAAGGTTAAATTCTCGCCGGCCATTGCCCAAATAAATCCATAATTGGTAGAACCTGGTCCGCAGTGTACTGACCATGGTGGAGAGATCACTGCTTCATGGTTTGCCATTACCAAATGTCTAGTTTCGGTAGGCTCTCCCATTAAATGAAAAATCCGATGCTGCGCGGGAAGGTCAAAATAAAAATAGACTTCTGTTCTTCTGGTATGGGTATGGGGCGGTACAGAGTTCCACACACTTCCTTCATTCAATACGGTCAAACCCATTACCAATTGACAACTTTGAATTCCATCCAGGTGAATATATTTATAAATAGTTCTTTTATTGGCGGTAGCAGTTTCACCCATATTAACCGGTGCCGCATCTTCTTTTGTCATTTTTGTATTTGGATAGCTATGATGAGCTGTAGCAGACATAAGAAAATAATTGGCAGGATCATCTTTTGATTTACTGGCAAAAGTTACCGATTGGGTTCCTTTTCCAAGATACAAAGCATCCAGTTTATTTAATTCGTACTCGACACCATCTGCTTCAACAACACCCGCTCCACCTACATTGATGATACCCAATTCTCTTCTTTGCAAAAAATAATCTGCACGTAACTCTGCTTCATTGTGCAGGGATACTTTTTTTTCTACAGGCTTTACACCACCAACAATGATACGGTCGTAATGAGAATAGACAAGTGAAAGCAAATCGGCTTTCATCATTTGTTGAACTAAAAAATTGGTACGAAGTTCTTCCGTACTCATTCCTTTTACTTCTTTGGGACTGTTTTGAAATCTGATTTGCATATTTGATTTTTACCCACCCCTGCCCCTCCCTACATGTAGGGAGGGGAAATATTAGTGGCTTTACTTAATTATTTTAACCAATATAACTCTTTTAACTTCTTTAACCCTTTTAACCAATACCCTACCTCCCCATCCATCCCCCATCAACGGTAAGAATAGTACCATTTACATAGTTAGCGGCTTCTGATGCAAGGAAAACAACGGGACCTTTAAAGTCGTCGGGTTCACCCCAACGACCGGCGGGAATTCTTGAAAGTATAGCGGCACTTCTATCAGGATCCTTTCGCAAAGCTTCTGTGTTATCCGTTGCAATATATCCGGGTGCTATCCCATTCACATTGATTCCTTTTGATGCCCATTCATTTGCCAGTGCTTTGATTAAACTGCTTAATGCACCTTTGCTAGCTGCATAACCGGGTACATTAATGCCACCTTGAAAACTTAGAAGTGAACAAGTGAAAATAATTTTACCTTTCCCTCTTTCAATCATTGTTTTACCAATTTCTCTGGCTAGGATAAAGGGTGCATCTAGATTAAGCGACAATACTTTATCCCAATATTCATCAGAATGATCTACAGCGGGATTCCGTAATATCATTCCGGCATTATTAATTAGAATATCAATGACCGGATTTTCTGCTTTTACTTTTTCAATAAATACATGTAATGCTTCTCTATTGGCAAGATCAGCTGCATAGGGTGTAAATGATCTACCAACAGCAGTTACTTTTTTTTCAATATCACTTCCGGCTAATTCAAGTGATCCAGATACACCAATAATATCAGCTCCGGCTTCGGCCAATCCAATGGCCATGGCTTTACCGATACCTTTGTTGCAACCTGTAACTAAAGCTATTTTTCCATTAAGATTAAATGATGCTGCCATAGGTATTTTACAAATAAATGATTGAATATAGTATATGGATAAAAGATATGAATGCTTTACTTTTTCGCTATAAAGATTGGATATTGTTTTGAAATATTGAAACTTAATTACGAAATCGTTTGCATAGCAGTATTTTAGTTTTCATCGAATGCTACTTGACTTTTCAGTACCTGTTGGGATGGATGATTTTCACTTTCCAGTTTTACTCACCCCTGCCCCTCTCTTCTTCGAAAAGAGGGGTGAATTTGTGTTTTATTCTCGTCTCACGATTCACTCTTCACGCTACAAGCTCACTCCCCGTTTCCAAGGAATAAAATCATCTTGATTTAGCAAAACTGCTTTGGGAATCACTTCACCACTGGCTGCTTTGATACAATAGTCTAAAATTTCTTCGCCCATTTCTTCAATGGTTTTTTCACCATCAATAATGGGGCCTGTGTTGATATCAATAATATCACCCATTCTTTTTGTGAGTATTGAATTGGTAGATACTTTAATAGTTGGGCATACAGGATTGCCGGTAGGTGTACCAAGGCCTGTTGTAAATAAAATAAGCGTAGCGCCACTGGCAGCCTTACCTGTTGTGGCCTCTACATCATTGCCTGGTGTACATACTAAATTTAAACCGGGTTTCATTGCGGGTTCAGTATAATCCAACACATCAACCACAGGGGAAGTGCCACCTTTCTTTGCGGCACCATTACTTTTAATTGCATCCGTAATTAAACCGTCTTTAATATTGCCGGGGGACGGATTCATACTAAAGCCCGATCCAACACTTTCTGCTTCTTGGTTATAGCTGCTCATTAAATGAATGAATTTCTTGGCAGCTGCTTCATCTATTGTACGGTCGATCAATTCTTGTTCTGCTCCGCATAATTCAGGGAATTCTGCTAATAAAATTTTTCCGCCCAACGCCACAACCAAATCTGCACAATACCCAACTGCCGGATTAGCAGAAATACCGCTAAAACCATCGCTTCCACCACATTTTACACCAATACATAGTTTATCAAGGCTAGCGGGCTTTCTCTCCAACTTATTAATCTCTATTAATCCTGAAAACGTTTTTTGAATGGCTTCGGTAATTAATAGTTCTTCACTTTGAGATTGTTGTTGTTCAAAAACGTAAAGTAATTTATTAAATGAGGGGTTATGTAGCTTAATATCATCCAACAAATTTTGGGTTTGTAAATTTTGGCAACCCAAACTTAAAATGGTTACACCAGCTACATTTGGATGATCGGCATAGGCAGCCAATAATTTACTCAAGGTAGCCGAATCTTGTCTCGTTCCACCACAACCGCCCTGGTGATTTAAAAATTTAATCCCATCAACATGCTGAAAAACGCGGTTTGTGATTACCGATGACTCATAAATGGCAAGGTCTGCCGAATTAATATCTTTGCCTTGTTTATAGAGCTCAACTAACAACTTTGTTTTTTGTTTGTATTTATCAGTTACCTCATATCCCAATTGATTATGTAAAGCCTCCCGGATAACATCGAGGTTTCTATTTTCGCAAAAAACCGTAGGAATGAATAACCAATAATTCGCTGTACCCACTCTACCATCTGCCCTGTGATAACCTTGAAAGGTTTTTTCAGCATATTTAGAAATATCGGGTGGTTGCCAATGGTATTGATAAGGTCTAAACGCATAAGGCTCGGCGGCATGGTGTGTATTGGTTGTATTCATGCGACTGCCGGTTACAATGGCTTTTTGTGCTTTCCCAACCAACACTCCATACATAATGATTTCATCTCCGTTTTGCATATCCTGCATAAAGAATTTATGTTTGGCGGGAATGTCTTCCTGTAAAACATAGGCTACATTTTCAAAAAGAATCGTATCATTTTTTGCCAAATTTACCAATGCAACCAGCACATTATCTTTTGGGTGAACCTTTAATACTTTTTTGGGACTGCTCATACTATTTATTTTTTACCAGTGTTCTAATCGTTTCGATGGCACCATTTTGAGTTACAAATGCAAGATACTTATTCACGGCTTCTACAAAACCCGGATATTGCGTAAGGTCTTTACCAAATAAGTTCACATCACTCAATACATTCGTTACCACTTGTTGAATGGGTTGCGTACGCCATTTTTCAAACAAAATATCCGCTTTAGTATCTTGTATGATATATTGTGTATCGTTCAATTTACTAACAAACTCATTGCTAGCATTTTTTTCTGAATGCATAAACAAAATGTATGCTGCGTAGCCCAAAGCCATCCCTTGAGGTGCCGATTTTTTAAGTGCATAATGTTTGTCTAAAAGCGGCACGGTTCGCATCATCAATTTTGATGTGTATTGAACAGTAATGTTTTTCCAATAATGTTCTATAAAAGGGTTTTTAAACCGATCAATTACTTGAGAAGCAAAATAGGTAGCTTCGGATTTAGTAATGTCATTTTGAATAAGGAGTGGTACCATTTCATCATGCATTAACGAAGAAACATACGTTACAAAATCTGCATCTGCCATGGCTTCTTTTACCGTTTGAAAACCGGCAATCAGGGCAAGCCCACATGATAAAATATGCGTACCATTCAACAAGCGCAATTTCAGTTCTCTAAATTTATTAATGTCATGCGAAATAATAATGCCCGCATTGCATGTATGGAATGATAGAATTTTCTTTGCCCTCACACTTTGGGTTTCAATGGCCCATAAACAATACGGTTCAGACATAATCATTAATTTGTCTGTATACCCTAATTCTACTTCTATCTTTTCTTGCTCAATTTTGGACAGTTTTCCGGGAACAATTCTATCCACCAAAGAATTACAAAAATCATTGGCATTGGTAAGCCATTGAATAAATTTAGCGTCTGCATTTTGGAGTGAAGCCAACTTTACTACAATTTCTTTCAATAATGTTCCATTATCGGGAATGAGTTCAGTGGG
>JANOVY010000029.1:0-35113 GCA_031417635.1 Bacteroidota bacterium
TGTTTTTTTTTTTTTTTTTATCAACATATTTTTTTTGTCTTTGTTAATATTAAAAACACACCCACCCCCACCCCCCCCCCCCCCCCCACGACTCACGCGCCTAGGTTCCTCGCCTAAATAGAAAAAGTTTTGGAAGGGATTTATCTGGTAAGCTATCTTTGCACATGGCAATAAGAAATACTTCCCCCACCCCCAAGACAGCTAAATCAAGGTTATTTGGAGAAGGTCTCACCTTCGACGATGTGTTGTTAATGCCCGCATATAGTGCAGTTCTGCCCCGCGAAGTTGATATCCGTTCGCACTTAACCCAAGAGATTGTTATAAACATTCCCATGCTTTCTTCTGCAATGGATACGGTTACAGAGGCAAATCTGGCCATCGCACTAGCCAGAGAAGGTGGCTTAGGAATTTTACACAAAAACATGAGTATTGAAAGGCAGGCAGAACAGGTGAGAAAAGTAAAAAGAAGTGAGAGTGGTATGATCATCGATCCCATTACTTTATTAGTTGATGCCACGATTGGAGATGCATTGAAACTAATGAAAGATAATAAAATTGGCGGCATACCGATTGTGGATGCACAACAAAAATTAGTGGGCATATTAACCAACCGTGATCTTCGGTTTGAATATGATAAGCGTAAAAAAGTGAAAGAGGTAATGACCAAGGAAAACTTAATCATTGCGCCCGAGGGAACGGATTTAAAAAAAGCAGAGAAAATTTTAAGGCAATATAAAATTGAAAAATTACCGGTTGTAAACAAACAAGGCAAATTGATTGGCTTAATTACTTATCGAGACATTCTACAAATTCGCAATTTTCCCAATGCCGTAAAAGATGGGTTAGGAAGATTGTTGGTTGGCGCCGCATTGGGAATTACCCAAGACCTGATGGAAAGAGCTGCTGCTTTACAATATGTGGGTGTAGATGTTGTAACCCTAGACAGTGCACATGGACATAGCAAAGGTGTAATTGAAGCCTTAAAAGCGCTCAGAAAGAATTTCAAACATTTACAAATCATTGCCGGAAATGTGGGCACAGCCGCAGGTGCCAAAGCATTGGCTGATGCCGGTGCCAATTGCGTAAAAGTGGGTATTGGACCGGGTTCAATCTGTACTACCCGCATTGTTGCCGGTGCCGGCGTTCCACAATTAACAGCCATTATGGAAGCAAGTGCCGCATTAAAGTCTAAAAACATTCCGGTAATTGCAGACGGTGGAATTCGCTATACCGGTGATATGGTAAAAGCTTTGGCTGCCGGGGCCAACGTAGTAATGATGGGAAGCGTTTTTGCGGGTGTAGAAGAAAGTCCGGGAGAAACCATTATTTATGAGGGAAGAAAATTTAAAGAATACCGCGGCATGGGTAGTTTAGGTGCCATGAGCCAAGGAAGCGGTGACCGGTATTTTCAGGATGTTGAAGAAGATGTAAAAAAATATGTGCCTGAAGGAATTGAAGGGCGTGTGGCGTACAAAGGAACATTGAATGAAATTGTATACCAGTATGTGGGCGGTTTACGTTCAGGTATGGGCTATTGTGGCGCAAAAGATATCAAAGCATTGCAACAATCTACTTTTGTTAAAATTTCTAATGCCGGGATGAATGAGAGCCATGCACATGATGTAGACATTACAAAGGAATCGCCGAATTATAGCAGAAGGTAGGGAATGTTGAATTTTGAATGCTGAATTTTGAATGATGAATGTTTTGGGGGTGTTTCTGCCGGTGTTGGTGTTCTGCCGGTGTTGGTGTTATCACCAACACCATTCTTCATTTTAAGTGATAAAACAAGTAACTGCCAAAAAGAAAAATTGTGAAAAAAATCGGATTGTTTTGGAGGATTTGTTTCTGTTTATGTTGTAGCCTATTTTATGCACAAAATGCCAATTCACAACTTCGTATCAGCATCATTACTTGTGCGCCGGGCGATGAGTTGTATTCCATATTTGGACATACAGCCATCCGAATCATCGACAGTACCGGAAGAACAGATCTCGTTTATAATTATGGCACATTCGATTTTGAAGACCCAGATTTTTATGTAAAGTTTGTGAGGGGTAAATTAAATTACTTCCTTTCTGTTTCAGATTTTCCTTCGTTTATGTATGAATACCAGGTTACTCATAGAAGCGTAACTGAACAGGAATTATTATTGAATGATAGTACCCAAAAAAACATTCAATATTGGATTGATCAAAACATGTTGGGCAATAATCGATATTACAAATATGATTTTTTATACGACAATTGTACATCACGTGTAAAAGATATTTTAATAAAAAAAGGGGGCATGCAAATCAATCATTCATTGGTTGCAAATGGAACTAGTTTTAGAGATATGATTCATGAATATTTAGACAAGGGGGGCATGTCATGGACCAAATTAGGAATGGATATATTATTGGGGAGCCCTTCAGATAAAGCAGTATCCATCAATGAATCTATGTTTTTACCCGATTATTTATTGAAAGGAATAGACAGTTCAGCCATCTCTGCGCATTCGTTATTGTATAAAAAACAATCCATCTTAATTGCCAAAAAATCAGGTAAAGTAGACCATACCAATTGGCCGGTGATTGTTTTTTCTTTACTGTGTGCATTGATTTTGGGAATCTCATTTATTAATCATGAGGTATCTATAAAACTCACGCTTCTTTTTGATTCTATTTTATTAGGAATGACCGGATTAATCGGCATTTTATTGCTTTTTACCTGGTTTGGGACTGATCATAGCTCATTTGCCAATAACTATAATTTGTTATGGGCGTTGCCTGCAAATTTATTTGCAGCATTGGCAATTTTGAAAAGACCCCGATGGTTAGCAAAATATTTTCTTTTTATAACGCTATTATATGGTTTGCTATTAATAGGTTGGTATTGGTTGCCGCAATCTTTACATCCCGCTTTTATTCCCATAACATTACTATTATTTTTAAGAAGTGCAAGGCTTGCTAAAAGATAAAATAATATGCAAAAAAGTTTTATATACCAAGCATCCATCATTTCATACAGGGTAGAAGGGAAAGGTGTTCCGGTAATTTTACTACATGGCTTTGGAGAAGATAGCCATATCTGGGATCAACAGATTTCATTGCTGAAAGAACACTGCTTATTAATCATTCCGGATTTACCGGGGTCGGGGAAGTCTAGTATACTCAGTCTGGAGCCTGCCAGCCCGGCTGGCGGGTTCGATGGGCAGCATCATTTAATGCCAAACCCCAAACCCCAAACGCCAAACCATATTACCATAGACGATTACGCCAATTGCATCCATGTCATATTAAAAGAAGAACTAATCACTTCCTGTTATATGCTTGGACATAGTATGGGTGGATATATCACTCTGGCATTTGCAGAAAAATATCCATCATTACTAAAGGGTTTTGGATTAATCCATTCCTCAGCCTATGCAGACAATGAAGAGAAAATTAAGATAAGAGAGCGGGCAATTGATTTCATTGCACAATATGGTGCACATGCATTTTTAAAAACGGCGATCCCGAATTTATTTGGCACTACTTTTAAAAAGGAGCACTACCATAAAGTGGATGAACTCATTAATGCAGCCATTGTTTTTACAAAAGAAACTTTGCAGCAATACTATCGAGCAATGATTTTGCGAACAGACAAAACAGCCGTTTTACAAGGCAACCCTTTACCCATTCTTTTCGTAATTGGCACAGAAGACGCAGCAGTTCCTATGGAAGATATGTTACACCAAACCTCTATGCCTTTACATTCTCATATTCATATTTTAAAAGATATTGGTCATATGAGTATGTGGGAGGCACCTGAAGAATTGAACCAGTTTATTTTATCATTTATTAGTGCATAATGTTTTATTGATGAAGAAATACTTCTTCATATTTATTTTATTTCTCAGCGCTCATTCTGCAATGGCGAGGCATGTGGCGGGGGGCGAATTGTTTTATGAATATATCTCACCCGGAAATACGCCCGGAACAAGTGTATACCGTATTACCTTGCGATTATTCAGAGACTGCGCTTCTCCGGGTCCCTTATTACAAAATGAATCGGTAACTGTTGGAATATATGCGAATAACCTTCTCGTAAGTTCATTACCCTTACCCATAAGTACACAAGTAAGATCCATTTCATTAAATACGGCTGTTTTTCCTTGTCTGGTAGGGTCAGTGAGTGTCTGTTACGAAATGGCCATGTATTCTGCTGTCATTACTTTAACGGATAATATATTGGGCTATACATTGTCGAGAATAGGTTGTTGTAGAGTTGATAGAATTTCCAATCTTTCTCAACCCCTAAGCGTTGGGAGTAATTATGTTACCAAAATTCCGGGAAAAAACACGTTGCCTTCAGGGATTAATAACAGTCCTCAATTTTATGTAAAAGATACTGCATTGGTTTGTGCTTCTAAAACATTTACGTTAGATTTCGGTGCCTCAGATGCGGATGGTGATGTACTAACCTATTCTTTTTGTGAAGCATTTACAGCAAATAGTGGATCCAATAATTTGCCTCCCGGTGCCAGCCTCAATTTAATTCCACTTCCCTATGCTTCACCTTTTAATGGAAACTTTCCTTTGGGTGATAAAGTGACCATCAATCCAAAAACAGGCATCATCAGTGGCATTGCCCCTCCCGAAGGAAGCTATGTTGTGAACGTATGTATTACTGAATGGAGAAATGGCAAAGCGTTTAATGAACATAGAAAGGATTTTATTTTAAAAGTGCAAAATTGCGATTTTGTAGAGGCAGTTTTGCCTGAGAAAATTATTCAGTGTAAAGATTTTAAAGTACTGTTTGAAAACCAATCAACCTCATCGGCTATTACATCCTATACTTGGAATTTTGGGGATCCTGTATCCAATGCAAATATTTCAACCAATGCTACACCGGAACATATTTATTCTGATACCGGCAGATTTGTTGCCAGACTTTCAGTAACAGGACCTAAAGGATGTGTTGGGGAAGACAGTACATTGGTATTGGTGTATCCGGGTTTTAACCCGGCCTATTCTATACTAGGTGGATGCTATCAAAACCCTTTTCAATTCAATGATGCAACCACAACAAAATATGGTTTTGTTGATTCTTGGCGATGGAATTTTGGAGTAGATACAACTGAAGCCGATACAGCCATTGTTAAAAATCCAAAATATTTATATGCGACCCCCTCAACCAAAAAAATTGAGTTAGTGGTTACCAATAGTAAAGGATGTATTGATAGTCTAAGCAAAAACTTAATCGTAAGTGACAAACCCATGTTACAACTGCCGTTTAAAGACACGTTAATTTGTAGCATCGACACTTTATCAATCCCCATTAATAACCCCGGTAATTTTTCATGGCTACCCAATAAAAATATCATTGGCGCCAACACGGCCAACCCAAAAGTTTTTCCAAAAGATACTACACGTTATATTGTAACCGTGAGAGATAATGCTTGTATAAGTATTGATACCTTAACAGTAAATGTGTTGAATTTTATAAAAGTAAATGCAGGAAAAGATACCATAGTATGTACAGCAGATACCATACGACTACACCCAATCAGTCAGGCATTGAGCTATCAATGGAAAGCATCAACCGGTGAAAGCTTGGCCAATGAAAAAAATACATTGGTAAAACCATTGGTCAATACCCTATATTATGTTATAGCAAATCTTGGTAAATGTCAGGATCGTGATACAATAAACATAAAAGTAGTGCCATATCCTTTTTCACAACTAGGACCTGATACCACCATTTGTTTTGGAAGTAGAATATTGATACGAAGTAGAATCATCGGTTCAAATTATGCATGGACACCCACCAACTCTTTACTAAATGCAAATACCACAACCCCCATTTCCGGACCTTCTAAAACAACTTCCTATGTATTGACGGTGGGCGATACACTGGGTTGCCCTAAAAAAGTGAGTGATACGATGTTTGTCATCATTGCTCCCACCATCATTGCATTTGCCGGAAGAGATACTTCTGTTATCATCAATCAGCCCCTACAATTAATGGCAACGGGGGGTGAACAATATAAATGGACACCTGAATTCGGCTTAAGTAATCCGAATATTGCAAACCCGATAGCGATTTATGATGAAAGAACGGACTCCATTCGATATACCGTTAGAGTTACCGGCTCGGGTGGATGTTTTGCCGAGGATGATGTGCTAATAAAAGTATTCAAATCCGGCCCTGATATTTTTGTACCCACCGCTTTTACACCCAATGCAGATGGGAAGAATGATATTTTAAGACCGATTACAATAGGTATTTCTAAATTAAATTATTTTAGGGTGTATAATCGTTTTGGTCAATTATTATTTAGTACCGGTGAATTTGGTAAAGGATGGGATGGATATTTCAAAAATGTACAACAACCCAGTGGTACTTATGTTTTTGTAGCAGAAGGTGCCGATTATCTGGGGAAATTGGTTTTTAGAAAAGGTACGGCCGTACTTATCAGATAGATTTGATAGGATTTCTTATTTCCAAAGCAACAATTCCGCTTCTTGCACACTCTTACTATAAAAGTTGTTGTAAAGCCGTTAAAAACAGATATTAAGGAACTTTACAATCTGATATATTGTAATTTCACGTTTGGTTAAGGAGAAAAGGTTAATATTTTGGCGTACAAAAAAATGAAAACATTGCAAGAAGTTCATTTTATGAAAAGTTTACTTTTATGAAGAGATTTTTGTTTTTATTTATTTTGATTTGTTTTGTTAATGCCGCCTTTGCCAATCATATAAAAGGGGGGTGGATTCAATATGAATATTTAGGTCCCGGTGCCACTGCAAACACTTCAAAATACCAGATTACTGTTAGACAATATTTGGATTGTGGTTCAACAGGAGGACAAAGAGATGCTTCAGTTTTTTTAGGTATTTTTGATGGGGCAACTTCCACGCTTATTTCTACAATTACGATTCTAAGAACAGGAACCGATAATCTTAATAAAACTACCTATAGCCCTTGTTTAAGCACACCCCTTCCGCCGGTTTGTTATATCATAGATATATATTCAACAACCATTGATTTACCGACTAATGTAGCCGGGTACCAACTTTCTGTTCAAAGATGCTGTAGAATCAATGGCATTGTAAATACTAGTGGCAATTCAAATAATATTGGGGTAAGCTATACAAATAAAATTCCGGGCATTATTAGTGGAATCAATTATTCTACTAATAAAAGTCCTGTTTTTGCACAAAAAGATACCGCCATCATTTGTATAAATACCCCTTTCACTTTCGATTTCAGTGCTTCTGATGCTGATGGGGATTTAATTACCTATACTTTTTGTGATGGATTAACGGGAGGTGATAATTCGCAAGCCGGTGCACAACCCAATCCTCCCAGTAATCCTCCTTATCAAGCTGTTCCTTATGGCGTAAGTTTTAGTGGAATTTCACCCATGGGAGCGCTTGTAAACATTGATTCAAAAACGGGCATTATATCTGGAATTGCTCCCTCAATAACAGGCGATTATATAGTTTCAGTATGTGCGAATGAATTTAGAAATGGCATATTAATCGGTACGACAAAAAAGGAAATCCATATTAAAGTAGCAGATTGTTCTATCTCAGCAGCTACTTTGAAACCTACTTATATTACATGTAATGGCACTACTCTCAGCTTTCAAAATGAATCAACCAGTTCAAATATTACATCTTATGCATGGGATTTTGGTGTAACCAATCTTACCACTGATACATCATCGAGTCCAACGCCTACATATGATTTTTTAAAAAGTGGAAAAGATAGTGGTGTTTATACAGTGAAATTAAAAGTGTCATCTGCGGCAGGTTGTTTAGATTCTACTTCTGCTGAAGTAAAAGTTTACCCGGGTTTCTCACCTAATATCACAATCAATGGTACCTGCTTTTTAAATACCTATCAATTTAAAGACGCAACTACTACAAAATATGGATTTCTAAACAGTTGGAAATGGGATTTTGGTGATAGCACCACATTAGCAGATACTGCCACCCGCAAAGATTCAGCCTGGAAATACCAAACACCTAGAAGTACAAAAGTGAGTTTGATTGTGAGCAATAGCAAAGGATGTATAGATACGGTAACAAGGGTATTAAATATTTTAGACAAACCCTCACTTAATTTAGGTTTCAGAGATACCCTTATTTGTAGCAATGATAGTTTATTACTCAAGGCAAATATTAGCAGTGGCACTGTTTTATGGACACCCCAAAATGGCCCCAACAGAGCAAGAATAGTAAATACAACTTCTGTTTCACCCCTCGTTTTTCCTAGAGATACCACAAAGTATATAGTTACGGTAAATGACAATGGCTGTTTCAATACTGATTCTGTAACGGTGAATGTTTTGCAATTCATTTCTGTAAAAGCCGGACTGGATACGGGTATTTGCCGAACAGACAGTTTTCGTTTAAGACCCATTAGTGATGCGGTTGGTTATCTATGGACATCATCAACAGGTGAAAGAGTTAGCGCTGAAAAAAATCCTTTTGTAAAGCCTTTGGTCAATACCCGCTATTATGTACTTGTCAATCTAGGTAAATGCCAAGCAAGGGATTCTGTTTTTACCAAAGTATCTCCATTACCCACGGCTTCATTGGGTTCTGATGTAACGGTATGTTTTGGCAGCAGAATACAACTCAATGGAAATGTGACCGGGACCTTTTTTTCCTGGAGTCCTACCAATACATTGATCAATGAAAATACGCTTAGTCCAATTGCCGGCCCTTCTAAAACCACAACCTATGTTTTAACAGTTTCTGATACAGCCGCCTGTTTAAAAGCTGTAACAGATACCATTCTTGTATCAGTTATTCAGCCGGTCATTGCCAATGCAGGCAAAGACACATCTGCATTGCCCAACCAACCTTTACAAATGAATGCAACCGGGGGTACCAATTATTTTTGGAGTCCGGCAACAGGATTGAATGACCCTAATATTTCCAATCCCATTACTACATTAGATGGTACGATAGATTCTGTTACTTACAATGTAAGGGTAACTTCAGGCAATTGTACTAGCAATGATCAAGTAGTGGTGCGCGTATTTAAAAACGGACCTGAAATTTTGGTGCCATCGGCATTTACACCCAATGGAGATGGTAAAAATGATGTGATCAGACCGATAACTCAGGGAATTGTGAAGCTAAATTTTTTCAGTATTTATAATCGCTTTGGTCAGTTATTATATACGGTCAATGAAGTTGGCAAAGGATGGGATGGTGTTTTTAATGGTGTTAATCAACCTAGTGGCACCTACGTTTATCAAACTGAGGGAACCGATTATTTAGGGAATAAAATTTTTAGAAAGGGGACAGTTGTTTTGATTAGGTAGGTGGCTGAAGAATGATGTTGGTGATAACACCAACATCGGCAGAATGATGTGGGTGATAACACCAACATAGGCAAAGAAAAATGATGTTGGCAATCCCGGTAACATCGGAAGCTTACAAAATAAAATTACTTATGAATAAAATTATTTTAATTACCGGTGCCACTTCAGGTTTTGGCAAAGCGATGGCAGAAAAATTTGCAGCAGCAAAATGGAATTGTATTCTTACCGGCAGAAGATCAGACCGTTTACAAAAGCTTGCGGAAGAATTAAAAATAAAAAACGGTATTCAAACTTTGCCATTGGTTTTTGATGTACAAAATAGAAAAGAAGTTTTTCTGGCAATCGAAAACTTGCCACCAGAATGGCAAAACATTGGTGTGCTGGTAAACAATGCAGGCCTTGCGCTTGGCAGGGATAGTTTTGAAAATGCAAATTTGGATGATTGGGATACCATGCTGGATACAAATGTAAAAGGCATGATGTATGTAACGAAAGCTGTATTACCCTATATGATTGAAAGAAAAAAAGGTCATATCATTAATATGGGCTCTGTAGCGGGTAAAGAAGTATATAAAGAAGGCAATGGTTATTGTGCCAGTAAATTTGCCGTAGATGCCTTAAGCAAATCTATGCGCATTGATTTATTACCACACCTAATAAAAGTTACCGCTATACATCCGGGTGCAGCAGAAACCGAATTTGCCATGGTACGTTTTAAAGGAGATTCAACAAAAGCCAAACAAGTGTATGAGGGTTATACGCCCCTTTATGCAAATGATATAGCCGATATCACATTTTATTGTGCCGGCTTACCCGATAATGTTTGTATTAATGATTTGACTGTTACTTGCACTGCCCAGGCTGATGCTATTTATTTTCAGAAATGAGGAGGTTAAAGAGGTCAAGCTAGTTAAAGTAGTTAAAAAGCTTAAGGGGGTTAAAGGGAGTTAAAGTGGTCAAGATAGTTAAATTGGTTTTAGGGGGTTAAAGTGGTCAAGGTAGTTAAAGTGGTTAAAGGGGGTTAAGGTAAAATACTTTTTTTAACTACTCTAACCATTTTAACTACTTTATCCATTTTAACTCCCTTTATCCATTTTAACCTCGTTTAACAACCCCCCACTCACTCAATACACTTTCATACTCGTTCCAAATTTCGCTAACGATTTCAGCTGCCGGTTTTATTTCTTTTATTAAAGCGCAGGCCTGACCAATTTCCAGCTCACCGTCATTGAGTTCTCCCTCGAACATCCCTTTTTTAGCACGGGCTCGCCCTAATAATAGTTTCATCTCGTTTTCATCGGCGCCTCTCAATTCTGCCTCTCTTACCTGTTCGAAAAAATGATTTTTTAATAAACGAACAGGCATTAATTTTTTCATACTGAGCATAGTATCGCCTTCTTCTGCTTTGATGACAGCTTCTTTAAAAGCCAAATGCGATGAGGCTTCAGGCGTGCAAATAAAACGGCTGCCAATTTGAACACCGGATGCACCCAGCACCATGGCTGCCAACATTTGTCTACCGGTTGCAATACCACCTGCAGCAATCACAGGAATGTTTACTGCTTTACAAACCAGTGGAATGAGTACCATAGAAGTGGTCTCTTCTCTACCATTGTGTCCGCCGGCTTCGAAACCTTCAGCTACTACTGCATCACAACCCGCTTCTTCTGCTTTCTTAGCAAATTTGCTACTGCTGACAACATGCACAACCGTAATTCCTTTTCCCTTTAAATAGGCGGTCCATGTTTTGGGATTACCTGCACTCGTGAAAACAATGGGCACTTTTTCTTCCACAATTATTTTCATCAGCTCTTCAATATCAGGATACATGAGGGGTACATTCACACCAAATGGTTTATTGGTGGCTGCTTTACATTGTAGAATATGTTCGCGTAGTACTGCCGGGTACATGCTGCCGGCACCTAATAAACCCAGTCCTCCTGCATTGCTAACAGCACTAGCTAATTTCCATCCACTGGCCCAGATCATACCGGCTTGGATGATAGGGTATTGGATTTGGAAGATTGAGGTAATCCGGTTTTGAAAATTCATGTCTGCAATATAAAAAATCAATATTAATTGGTATTTTTAAAAAAAAACATGCAAAAGATCATAGAAGACGCTCTAAAACTGCCTTTTGAAGAAAAAAGAGACCTCTATTATGCCCTGCAGGATGATTTGAATGAAGATACAGTTATACGAGAAGACGAATTAACATCCGAACAATGGCAAGAGCTCAACAAACGATATAATGAGGGCGAATCGGGTAAAGCGCAATTCATTTCAAAAGAACAATTGGTAGATTATTTAAAAGAGAGAAGAAATGCCTTACCAATTAAAAAAGGATAGTCGGATTTTAGTAGACATCTTGGAAGCGGTTTCTTATTACGATGCCATTTCTTTAGCACTTGGGGAAAAATTCGAAGAATCCTTATTATTGGCAATTAATAAAATTGAAAAATATCCCCACCATTATTTCAACCTCCTTCAAAAATTCAGACGGGTTAACATACAAAACTTTCCGTATATGCTAATTTATATTGTACAGGAGTCATCAAAAGAAATTATTATACTAGGATTATTTCATCATTACAGGGATTCCAAATTAATTAGGAGAAGATTAAAATAGTCTACCCAAAATCAATTTCCGTATTATCTCCAATATTCAAACTACGGCTTAATCCTTTTACTGAAGCATCACTTCCGATGAGTGAATTATCAAGCACTACTTCGTACAAATTGGTATACGACCCAATAATACTATCGCGTAGAATGGAATGTTTAATAGAAGTATTTGCACCAATGGACACATGCGGACCAATAATGGAATTAGAAATATCACATCCGGGAGCTATGCTAACCGGTGGAATAATAATGGTGTCTTTATAATCATGTGCACCAATTACATTTCCGCCGGATTTTTTTAAAAGGGTTGCATTGCTTTCTAATAAAGTTTCTTTCTTGCCACAATCGAACCAGTTTTTAACTTTAAAGGCTTGAAATTTAGCCCCCCTTTTAATCATACAATCAAGGGCATCGGTTAAATTGTATTCACCAAAAGTTTTAATATTCTGTGTAAATAAACTATGCAGACACTCAAATAAAAAATGGGTTTCTTTTATTTTATATAAGCCAACCAATGCCATATTGCTTTTGGGAATGGCGGGTTTTTCAACAACCTGTTCAATAAACCCATCATCGCCTATGGCAGCAACTCCAAAATTTCTGGGATCATCTACTTTTTTTATTCCCAACATACTATAAGGGCTATTCAACACTTCTTTTACATCATACTCACAAATCGTATCTCCTAATACAACAAATACTTCATCCTCACCTACTAAATTTTTAGTTAGTTCTATCGCATGTCCTGTTCCCTGGCGTTCATTCTGATAAACAAAATGGGTAGTCAAATCCGGATACGTTTGCTCCACATAATCCTGAATTTTTTCGCCTAAGTATCCAACAATAAAAATAAATTCAGTAATGCCTGCTTCATGCAATTGATCTACAATAAAACTCAAAATGGTTTTACCGGCAATGGGAATTAAGGCTTTGGGTTGTGTATAGGTATGTGGCCGTAACTTAGTACCAGCACCGGCCACCGGGATAATCGCTTTCATGGGGGTATATTATTATTGAAAAGCCTTGTTTACACGTTTCAGTATCACTTTCTCAAAATTGCCTTTTCAGGAGGTCGAAAATAGGAAAATCTGCTTATAAGGCAAGTTTTGGGGAAAAGAAGGGGGATGGAAAGCTACTAGCTGTTAGCTTTTAGCCCATAGCTGTGAGTCAATTACGAAATAGCGCTCCTTAATTGTCTTAAATTAATTAAAAGATCATTGCTATTACTCAAACTATCCCCTTTTATGCAAAAACAAATAAGATTATCAACTTGTAAAGGTAAAAAGCTTAAAACTTATTCCACTATTATATCATTTTAAGCAAAATACTAGGCTTGCAGCTAGCAGCTAAAAGCTAACAGCTTATCTTTGCAAAAATAATAGCCCATGCAAAGAGATACCCTTGTTTTCGACCTTATTAAACAAGAATTAGAAAGACAAAGACGTGGAATTGAGTTGATTGCCTCAGAAAACTTCACGAGTTTACAAGTGATGCAAGCGATGGGTAATGTAATGACCAATAAGTATGCAGAAGGTTATCCGGGACGTAGATACTATGCAGGTTGTGAAATTGTAGATCAAACGGAACAATTAGCCATTGATCGATTAAAACAGATTTTCAATATTGATTACGCCAACGTACAACCGCATAGTGGTGCACAGGCCAATGCGGCAGTTGCATTAGCGGTATTACAACCCGGCGATGCAACTTTGGGACTTGACTTAAGCATGGGTGGTCATCTTACCCATGGATCAGCCGTTAATTATAGTGGCAAATTATACAAACCTCATTTTTATTCTGTTACACGTGAAGAGGGGTTGGTAGATTATACAATGTTAGAATCAAAAGCAAGAGAAGTAAAACCCAAACTCATTTATTGTGGAGCTAGTGCTTATAGCAGAGATTGGGATTATGCACGAATACGTAAAGTGGCAGATGAAGTAGGGGCATTGGTAATGGCTGATATAGCCCATCCTGCCGGATTGATTGCAAAAAAATTATTAAACGACCCTTTTGATCATTGTCATTTCGTTACCTCAACCACACACAAAACATTACGCGGACCAAGAGGAGGAATTATTATGATGCGGAAAGATTTTGAAAACCCTTTTGGTTTAAAAGATATGAAAGGCAATATCAGAATGATGAGTAATTTATTAGATATGGCTGTTTTTCCCGGTATTCAAGGTGGGCCTTTGGAACACGTAATTGCAGCCAAAGCAATTGCCTTTGGTGAAATATTAAGCGATGGATTTACGGATTATGCCAATCAAATTATTAAAAACTCACAAGCATTGGCAAAAGCATTGGTAGCCAAAGAATATAATATCATTAGTGGCGGAACAGATAATCATTTGGTATTAATTGATCTTCGGAATAAAAATATTAGTGGCAAAAAAGCAGAGCAGGCATTGGTAATGGCAGATATCACAGCTAACAAAAACATGGTGCCTTATGATGACAAAAGTGCTTTTGTCACATCCGGTATTCGATTAGGTGTTCCTTCTATTACTACCAGAGGTATGAAAGAAGAACACATGCAATTTGTGGTAAATTCAATTGATAAAGCTTTGATGAATGCTGACAATGAAGCCATTTTATTAGGATTGAAAAATGAAGTGAATGAATTTATGACTCAGTTTGTATTGTATCCTGAGATGAAGTAACTTTTGAGGAAAGACCATAGACCATAGACCATAGACCATAGACGAAAGACGATAGACCATAAACAATGGACCATGGACTATGGACCATGGACTATGAACTTTAACTTTTAACTATTAATAAAATAACCCTGCCATGATACAACGTTTACAATCACTATGGTTATTTGTTGCAGCCTTGCTTGCTTTTAGCACATTACGGCTGTCTTTTTTCAGCGGTAATACAATGGTTGATAATGTGAAACAATTTCAACGTTTCACGGCAATGAATAGTTTAGTTATCATGATTTTGACAGTTGGGGTGGCAGTGGCATCTATTATTGCCATTTTTTTATATAAGGATAGAAAATTACAATTGAAAATAACCCTGCCGGTTTTTATCATATCCCTTTTGATTGTCTTTTTATATTTTCAGAAAATAGATAATTTTATACCAACCGATTGGAGTTATGACCTTGGCTCATTAATTGCTGCTGCCATTCCTATCTTTTTAATGATGGCCATTTATCGGATATACAAAGATGAAAAATTAGTGAAAAGTGCAGACAGGTTGCGGTAAGTTTATTTTTATTATAAATACTGACCTGTAAAACTGTTCTTTACTTTTTTGATTCCAGCCGGAATGCCTGCATAAACTAAGTTTCCGCCACCATCGCCGGCCTCGGGGCCGAGGTCAATTATCCAGTCGGCACATTTTATTACATCCGTATTGTGTTCTATTACTATTAATGAATGCCCTTGTTCAATTAATGCATTGAAGGAAGCTAACAATTTTTTAATATCGTGAAAATGCAGACCGGTAGTGGGTTCATCAAAAACAAAAAGCATGTGACCCAAGCCTTTTCCTTTGCCCAAGAAACTGGCCAATTTTACCCTTTGCGCTTCTCCCCCACTTAAAGTGTCGCTACTTTGGCCCAATTTTATATAACCCAAACCCACATCTTGTAAAGGTTGAATGGCATTTTTAATGGACT
Organism: Bacteroidota bacterium; assembly: GCA_031417635.1. Lineage (GTDB taxonomy): Bacteria > Bacteroidota > Bacteroidia > Chitinophagales > Chitinophagaceae > Sediminibacterium. The sequence continues at coordinate 15,576 of JANOVY010000029.1, forward strand.
TCTCATCCACAAAAAAATCAATGGCTTCATCCACACTCATTTCCAAAATATCGAATACACTTTTATTTTTATACTGCACTTCCAATACTTCTTCCTTAAAACGTTTACCCCCGCATGATTCACAAGTAAGGTGAACATCTGCCAGGAATTGCATTTCAATTACCTGTTCACCCTCGCCTTTACAAGTATCACACCTTCCGCCATCTACATTAAAAGAAAAATGTTTGGGCAGAAAACCCCTTGTTTTTGACAAGGATTGTTTTGCATACAAATCGCGGATATGATCATATGCCTTTATATATGTAATGGGATTGCTTCTAGATGATTTTCCTATTGGATTTTGGTCTACCATTTCAATCTGAGAAATATAATCTACATCACCACTTATATTTTTATACAGACCAACTTTTTCGGCAAATTCGCCTTTCAATTTTCTCAATGCCGGCACCAATACTTGCTTAACCAAAGTGGTTTTTCCACTACCACTAACCCCGGTTACTACACAAAGCGTATTTAAAGGGAATTCGACTGTAATGTCTTTCAAGTTATTTTGTCTCGCGTTTTCAACAACAATACTTCGATTCCATTTTCTTATTGAGGAAGGTATTTCAATACTAAGTTTACCGGTAAGGTACTTTCCGGTTAAACTCTCCGGGTTGGCAGTTATTTCCTCATAATTGCCAACCGCCACAACTTCTCCGCCCAAATGGGAAGCCAATGGGCCCATATCCATAATATAATCTGCTTCGCGCATCATCATCTCATCATGTTCTACTACCACAACCGTATTACCCAGGTCTCGTAATGATTTTAAGACACTAATCAATTTAACCGTATCTCTCGAATGCAGTCCAATAGAAGGCTCGTCTAAAATATACAATGAATTGGTAAGGTTACTGCCCAGACTTCGCGTGAGTTGAATTCGTTGACTTTCTCCACCACTCAACGAATTGGCTAATCTATTTAAAGTAAGATACCCCAACCCTACTTCAATCAATGTTTGCAAACGTTGATGTATTTCTATTAAAATTCTTTTTGCAATTTGTTGATCGTGTGCAGAAAGTAATAATTCATTAAACCACGATTTCAAATCTTTTACTTGCCATTCACCTAACTCACCAATGTGTTTTCCACCAACCCGGATATAAAGTGCTTCTTTTCGCAATCGATATCCTTTACAATCCGGACAATTTGTTCTACCTCTATACCTGCTCAGTAATACCCGATATTGCACTTTGTATAAATTTTGTTCTACTTCTTTAAAAAAATCATCAATGCCTTGAACAACCCCACTACCTTGCCACAACTGATCATATTGTTCTTTACTTAGATCTATTATGGGTTTATGTATGGGGAAACCAAATTTACCTGCCCCTTTTACAAACTGCTCTCTCCACCATCCTAATTTCTCGCCTTTCCATGGAGCAACGGCCCCTTCATAAACACTTAAACGTTTATCGGGGATCACGAGTTCAGTATCTATACCCAATACCTGGCTAAATCCTTCACATGTTGGACATGCACCATAAGGGTTATTAAAAGAAAACAAATTGGGTACCGGCTCCTCAAACTGGATGCCGTCTAATTCAAACTTATTACTGAAATGTAAAAGCGTATCGTTATCAACTTCCACATACATTGCACCCTCCCCTTCATAAAAAGCGGTTCCTATTGAATCGGAAATTCTATGGATGTCTTCTTCATCAAATGATTTGGTGACAATTCTGTCGATAAGAACGTGAGTAGTGAGACGTGAGGCGTGAGGGGTGAGACGTGAGGGGTGAGGCGTGAGGCGTGAGGCGTGAGGAGTGAGTCTTTTCTCTAGTTCAGCATCAGTTAGTTCTAATAGCTCTTCAATTCTAAGAATTTGTTTACGCTCACGATTCACGTCTGACGACTCACGATTGAGGTCTGACGACTCACGATAATACATTCTCGAAAACCCTTTCTGCATCAATATATTTAACTCTTCTCTGGTTTCTCTTTTGGCATGTTGTTTAAAAGGTACAATGATGACGATTTTTGTTCCTTGCTTCATTTTTTGAATGGCTGCTAACACATCTGCTACATCATCTTTCTTCACTTCCTTTCCACTGATGGGAGATATGGTTTTTCCTGCGCGAGCATATAAAAGGCGGAGATAATCATAAATTTCTGTCATGCTACCTACCGTACTCCTCGGTGTTCTTGTAATCACTTTTTGTTCAATGGCAATGGCGGGACAAAGCCCTTTAATATAATCCACATCAGGTTTTACCATTCTTGCCATAAACTGACGAGCGTAGGCACTTAAACTTTCTGCATATCGACGTTGTCCTTCTGCAAATAAAGTATCTATAGTAAGCGAAGATTTACCACTACCGGAAACACCGGTAACCACAATTAATTGATTTCGTGGAAATGTAACGGTCACATTTTTTAGGTTGTGAACACGTGCACCTTTCACAAGTATACCATCAATCTCCTTTGTTGTTGTTTGCTTTTGTAAAGACTTCGTTTTCGTTGCCATACTATCCGCAAATTAAACACATTATTAACCGTTATGTTTGAAAACTGATGATAAGGAAATTAATATTTTGAGATGTAAGCTATTCTTGCCTTGAAAATGCAAAATGTGTATAACCCTCCCCCCTGAAAACATTCTTTTCCACAAAAGCAGGCAGATATGAAAAGATGTATAATTTGTTGTTGAATTATAATGAGTTAGTGCAATTATATTCAATAAAAAGTTCTATCAATACCCTGATTTTGAATACATGTTACTCAAAAAAGAAGTTATGAGAACATTAGACCAAGCGTCTGATACAGATTTAATAAGAGCCTTTCAGGATGGGGATACTGATGCCTTTGAGACACTTATTTATCGCTACAAGGATAAAATCTATTCTTCCATACTTTTCTTTGTAAAAGACAGTTATTTGGCGGAGGATATGTTTCAGGATGTTTTCATCAAAATTATCGATACGCTTAAGAATAAACGATATACAGAAGAAGGAAAATTTCTTCCATGGGCATTGCGAATAGCTCATAACCTTTGTGTAGATCATTTTAGAAAAGTAAAACGTACACCGGCCATTAGGACAAGCGACAATCAAGACATTTTTGATGTATTACAAATATCAGAAGAAGCGCCGGATACCAAGATTATGCAAGGCCAAACCCATGAGCGGGTTAGAAAAATGATAGACTTGTTACCCGAAGAACAAAGAGAAATAATCGTGTTGCGACACTATGCCAATCTAAGTTTTAAAGAAATTGCAGTCATTACGAATTGCAGTATCAATACCGCCCTCGGCCGAATGCGTTATGGATTAATCAATTTGCGGAAGATGATGATTGAGAAGCAGATTGTGTTGTGATGGATATTGCATTTTGTGTATTGAAAGAAATTCAAAAGTGAAAAGCGAAAAGTGAAAAGCAATGTTCTCTCAACATTTTCATTTATCAATGATTAATCATCTCTCTTTTTGCTAATTAGCATTCAAATCCCTTCTAATTTCCTTTTGTAGAAAAAGCCGCTTTACCACATTGTAGCCATTTTAGATACTCAGAAGCATCAGGGGTATAGCCCACCGGGTTATTTAGTAATATTTCTTTAGTGTCTAGTATTACATAAAGGGGTTGCGTAACCTGGTTAAAATTTTCGGCTTGGAATGTGGCCCATTTATCGCCTACGCTGTTGATGTCTTTGGTATTGCCATCTTTGGTTTGATAATTTAGAATTCTATTTTCTACAGGTAGTTTCTCTCTGTCATCCACATATAATGATACCAGAATAAAATTTTCTTTTATGTAATTATACACTTCTGGTTCGGTCCATACATTCTCTTCCATTTTACGACAATTTACACAGGCCCATCCGGTAAAGTCTATCAGCAAAGGTTTATTTTGTTCTTTTGATAGCGCTAGTGCTTTGTCATAGTCATTTATCACATTCGCTTCAAGCCCTTTTCCATGTACATTGTCTTTTCCATAAATACTATAACTAAACGGGGGTGGAAACCCACTTAGCCATTGCAGATTAGCATATTTGGTTTGTGTAACACCGGGTAACAAATAGAGCGTAAACAGTAAAGCAAACACACCCACTACTTTTCTGCCTTTCGGAATTTTCATGCCCTTGTAATCATGTGGCAAACGCAATATTCCAAATAAATAAAGGGTTAGTCCGCTTCCAATGAGAATCCATATACCAATAAATACTTCCCTTTTTAATAAGCCCCAATGCATGACCAAATCTGCATTGGACAAAAACTTGAAAGCAAGTGCCAACTCTAAAAATGCCAATACTTTTTTAACAGTATCTAGCCAACCTCCGGATTTGGGTAGTGATTGCAGCCAATCCGGGAAAATGGCAAATAAAGCAAAAGGTAATGCCAATGCAAGTCCAAATCCGGCTAAACCGGATGTAAGCTGCCATGCACCCCCGCTTAATGACCCAACTAATAAAGAGCCCAAAATGGGGCCCGTACACGAAAAAGAAACGATCGCTAAGGTTAAGGCCATAAAGAAAATACCTCCAACACTCCCTAACCCACTTTTTGAATCGGCTTTGCTGGCAATATTGCTAGGCAATGTGATTTCGAAAAAACCAAAAAAGGAGATGGCAAAAAATATAAAAATGATAAAAAATAATACGTTTAACCATGAGTTGGTTGAGATACTATTAAATATTTCAGGCTGCACATTTCCTAAAATATGAAAGGGAATACTAGCCAATACATAAATTAAGAAGATAAAAAAACCATATAAAACACCATTTCGAATGGCTTGTTTTCGATTGGCAGCCCTTTTGGTAAAAAAAGAAACAGTAACCGGAATCATGGGAAATACGCAAGGGGTAAGTAATGCAATCAATCCACCTAAAAAACCCAGTAAAAAAATAGACCAGATACCGCTTTCTGTAATATCATTCTTTTGACCGCATTCCTTCAAAGGATGATCCAGATCAATGGTTGTCAATTTTATTTTAGAAGCGCCGGCAGAAACAGCTACGCCGCCTTCAAGAGATACTTCAAAAATTTGTTCCGAAGGTTGAAACTCATCTTTTTTACCCAAAAAAGCAGTGATGACTCCTTTCAATCTATCCGGTATAAAACCATCAATTTTTACTTGCTGAGAAATTTCAATAGTACCGGTAAGTACATTTACTTTTTTTTGAAAGATAGGATCTGTAATGCTTTGTGGGGATTTATTAAAACCCAACGGGTTGTTGAATACTGCCTTTTCGTAATCTGCCACGAATTTGGGTTGCTCCAAACCATCAATCCCGGGATTATTACCATAAAGATGCCATCCTGCGGGAATGGAAGTGGAAGCATACAAAGTATACAATCCTTCCCCGGTTTTTACAGATCGGAATGACCATTTTAACAGGCTGTCTGATTGGGCAGATAATAGAATAACAAACAGTAAGCCGATAATGAGACCGGAAATTTTCTTCATGCTGGCGAGAGGTTAAAGAAGCTTTAGGTCGAATGTTTTCTTAACAGGTGGAAGACATTTACTATCATCACATACCATGTATTCAATGGTTCCGCTAATATTGGTCTTAACATTGCCTTTTACAGAAATTGTTTGTACAAACTGAACTTTATCTGAATAGAATAAAACATCCGTATCAAAGTTCTTATCAAATACTTTTTCCAATTTTCCGATCTCTTTTATTTTACCGGTTTTTACAACCAATGGATTGGCTTTGAAACTAACTGATGTTGGCACTGGCCCGCCTTTACCGGTATTTTGAGAGTATATATGCCATGGATGTTCCACATTGGCGGTTAAAATAATTTCGTATGTGGTAGCTGTTTTCTTCTTTGCCTCGTAGGACCAATTTACCGGGTTAGGCATTTGAGCAATAGTCAGACCGGCAAACAAAATTGACACCCCCAAAATGAAAACTTTTTTCATAATCTTAATTGTCATGTAAATCAAAGACGAAGAAAGAACAAAAACCTTACAAATGATTGATTTGTTCAGTATAAAATGTTAATAGTTTATGTAATCCATTGTCTACCTAAACTATTACTAATAGACAAAATTAGCTAAAAAAACTAAGAGTATTCGTTATTGCATTCACAACACATTTATATAATTAAAATTTTAGATGCAAGATGTCAAATAAAAAAAGCTGAAACATTGATATACAAGGTTTCAGTTTTGTTGAAAAATTAGGAGTCTTAGATATGATAAAAAGAAATATTGATCATTTTCCTTACAATAATTACAAATTCAAATAAACCTTCTTGCCGGATTTTACTGCTGTATAAATTGCATCAATAATTTTCAAATCTTTTAAGGCTTCTTCACCATCAACGGGTACGATAGGTTTTTTGCCCTCCAAAACTATGCCGGCCATTTCGTCCATTTGTAGGGTTTGGTGTGTTACATGTGATTGGATTAACTCGCCTTTGTGTGTTCTTCCTTTTATGGGGCCATATCCGGTTGATGGTTGCATTTCAGCAAAACCTTTTTCACCATTCAAATAAAAGCGGTCAAGTCCGTTCATACTATAGGTTGATAAACAAGAAGCGACTGCCCCTCCGGGGAAACCAAATTGAAATTGAATGGTTTCATCAACCCCTTCTTTAAATTTTATCGGATCTGTTTTCGTTTCTTGTGCAGTTACCCAAATGGGGTCTTCACCCACCATATATCGGGCACCATTTACAGCATAGATACCTATATCCATCATAGAGCCTCCACCTGCCAATTGTTTATTCAATCTCCATTGTGTGGGATCGCCTATTCTAAAACCACACAAGCCTTGAAAGAACAAAATCTTTCCCATTTCTCCTTCCTTTCTCATTCGAATAACTTCCAGTGTTTTGGGTTCAAAATGCATTCGATATCCAACCAATAATTTCACATTGGCTTTTTTACAGGCATCAATCATCGCCTGACCTTCTGTTGCATTGAGTGCCATGGGCTTTTCACTAATCACATGTTTTCCGGCCTTTGCAACCCTGATTGCCTGGTCTTTGTGCAATGAATTGGGTGTGATAATATATACTGCGTCTATATCGGGATTATTCGTAATAGCATCGAAGTTTTCGTAATTGTAACAATTTTTCTCGGGTATATTATATTTTGATTGCCATGTCGCAATTTTTGAAGGCGTTCCACTGATAACACCCACTAGTTTCGATTTTGTACATGATTGCATAGCATCGGCCACACGATTGGCATAACTACCCAACCCCATGATAGCTACTCGGAACAAAGGACCCTGATAAGTGATATTATTTTCATCATTAAAAATAGTCACCACATCACCGGACAAAAGGGGAATTGCCAAAAATGGACCAGCCAATTTTTGTAAAAATGTTCTACGAGAATTCATCATATGTGAGTTTTATCATTGAAGAAAGCGTAACGATTACAAAAACAATTATTGTGTTTGTAGAATTTACAATCAAATTTCGTAAAAAAATGATTTCAGTCCTGATAAACATTTCAATTGCTTTTTGTTTCAGGTAAACGATTGTGCCACCAACTTGCCAATGCCGATCCGGTAATATTCATCAATGGCCCAAAGATGGCTGCCGCCAAACCAATCGTAGCTATCTTTCCCATTTCTTTTGCAATACCGGAGGCTAGACCTGCATTTTGCATGCCCACTTCAATGGCAATGGTTCTACAATCTCTTTCAGGCATTTTAAACAATCGCCCACTCCAATATCCTAAAAAATAACCGAATGTATTGTGAATAAAGGCAACTACTATTAATAGCCCCCCTATTTTTAAAAGGCTTTCTCTTCCGGCTGCTGTTATGATTGTGATAATAAAGGCAATACTAAACATAGAAATAATCGGCATCGCGTTATCTACCCATTTTGATTTTCCACTAAGAAGTTTATTAAAAATCAACCCTATACCAATTGGAAGAATGATCATTTTACTGATATCCCACATCATTTTCATCACGTCAATTTCTATTAATGCCCCGGCAAATAATTTCATTAGTAAAGGTGTAATCAAAGGAGCGACTAAAGTAGTAATTGAAGTGATGGTAATAGATAATGCCAAATTTGCCTTAGCTAAATAAGCCATTACATTAGAAGCCAATCCACTGGGAGAACAACCAATTAAAATAATACCCGCTGCTATCTCAGGAGGGAAATTGGTAACACTTGCCAAAGCAAATCCCAATAATGGCATAATAAAAAATTGGCTGGCAACGCCTATCCCTACTCCCTTTGGTGATTTAACCACTTCAGCAAAATCTCTTATGCTCATGGAAGTACCCATGCCAAACATGATTAATTGAATCAAAGGAATAATTAAGTTGCTTAATTGAAAATGATTCCATTGCAGAAAGTATTCCGGATGAAACATAGAGATAGTAACCGCAGCAAAAATGATGAACGTGAAAAACAAACCTTTTAATAAGTGAGTTCCTCTAAAACCAATGGCTAAGAATACAAAAAAAAAGGCAATTAACCAGCCGGACAAATTATTCATTGCTGTTTTCCAAAAAAGCACGGATAGAAAAATACAAATAGCTGCAAGGCTGTGAAAAAATAAAATGTGCTTTTTCTTTATCATGAATTACGATATGTTAATTATCAATAAAAGATACATGGTAACAGCGGTTTTTTAGATAACAAGCCTAAGCATTTTTCATTTCAAATAAGACCTTTTTCTTCAACAAGATATCTTTTTCAAGACTTTTGAAAAAGATAAGACTTTATTACTTACTTTCCAATACCAAAAGATTTCTCTTTTATAAATTGTTTTAGTAAACTATAAAAAACTATCCATCATGAGTAAAAAACTACGCAGCCAGGATTGGTTTGGCAGAAAAGATAAAGATGGCATTATTTATAGAAGCTGGATGAAGAACCAGGGAATGCCCCCCGATATGTTTGATGGCCGACCTGTTATCGGGATCTGCAATACATTCAGTGAACTAACCCCCTGCAATGCCCATTTTAGAGACATCGCAGAAAGTGTAAAACGTGGGGTTTTAGAAGCAGGTGGATTTCCGGTTGAATTTCCCATTATGAGTCTAGGTGAAAACTCTTTAAAACCTACAGCCATGCTATTCAGAAATTTAGCAAGCATGGATGCCGAAGAATCTATTAGAGGTAATCCTATGGATGCTGTGGTTTTGCTTACAGGATGCGATAAAACAACCCCATCAACAGTAATGGGTGCTGCTAGTGTTGGACTACCTACCATTGTTGTTCCCGGAGGACCAATGTTGAGTGGAAAATATAAAGGCCAAGATATTGGCTCGGGTACCCATGTTTGGAAGTTTGATGAAGACATGAAAAGTGGCAAAATGACACAAGAAGAGTGTGATTATGCAGAAAGTTGTATGAGCAGGAGTATTGGCCATTGTATGACAATGGGTACTGCTAGTTCCATGGCTTGCATGGTAGAGTCTCTAGGACTAACCTTGTCAGGTGCAGCAGCAATACCGGCTGCAGATTCCAGAAAAAAAGTAATGGCTCAATTAAGTGGAAGAAGAATTGTACAAATGGTGAAAGAAGATTTAACCATTGATAAAATATTAACCAGAGAAGCATTTGAAAATGCGATAAAAATAAATGCAGCCATAGGTGGGTCATCAAATTTTATCATTCATCTTATTGCTATTGCTGGTAGAATTGGTGTAGAATTAAATCTTGAAGATTTTGATATCATTGGCAGTAGAATACCTTTATTATTAAACCTAATGCCTTCCGGAAAATACCTAATGGAAGACTTTTATTATGCCGGAGGGTTGCCGGTTATATTAAATGAATTAAAAGATGAATTACATAAAAATATTATTACTGTTACCGGCAAGAATCATCAAGAAAATATAGAAGGAAAAACTACCTGTTATAACAATGATGTAATTGCCACTTATCAAAAACCATTAAAAGAAGAAGCCGGTTGTGTAGTTGTAAAAGGAAATCTGGCTTTGAATGGTGCAGTAATAAAACCATCTGCCGCAACACCCGCATTAATGAAACACAAAGGTAGAGCAGTTGTATTTGAGAGTATAGAAGATTATCATAAAAGAATAGATGACCCCAATCTGGATATTGATGAGACATGTGTAATGGTATTAAAATATGTTGGGCCAGTAGGTTACCCAGGTATGGCAGAAGTGGGTAATATGGCTCTTCCAAAGAAGATATTGGAAAAAGGTATAAAAGATATGGTACGTATTTCTGATGGAAGAATGAGTGGCACAGCCTATGGATCTGCCGTATTGCATGTTTCTCCGGAATCTGCCATTGGCGGAAATTTGGCATTGGTTCAAAATGGCGATATGATTGAATTGGATGTGCCGAATAGAAAGCTTCATTTGCACGTAAGTGATGAAGAATTAACCAAAAGACGATCTAACTGGACAGCTCCAAAAATTGCCGCTGAAAGAGGCTATGTAAATTTGTATGTAAAACATGTAATGGGTGCTGATAAAGGAGCTGATTTAGATTTCCTGCAAGGAAGCTCCGGAAGCGCGGTGACGAGAGATTCACACTAAGTTGAAGTTGATTTGCAAGGGGAAAGCGCAAAGTGAAGGGGCAAAAGTCAAAAGTCAAAAGTAAAAAGTGAGGAATTCACATTTGACCTTTCACTTTTCATTAAGTATATAACATTCATTGACTCACTTAAAACAAATTATTTTCCTATCTTGGAAGGAGCTCGGATTTTGGAATGATTGCATTAAACATTAATACATCATATTATATGAAATATTTTTTGCTCATTGTTTTATTTTTATTAACCATTTGTTGTAACAATAAACCCGAAAACAAAAATAAACCTAACTTGGAAAAGTATACAACCATTGGAACCTTTGAAAGATATGATTCATCATTGGATCTACTCATTTCAAAAGAAGCCAAAGCAGAAATTATTGCCGAAGGGTTTGAATGGAGTGAAGGAGCAGTATGGGTAGAAAATCAACAAATGCTATTGTTTTCTGATGTACCCATGAACACGGTTTATAAATGGACAGAAGAAAAAGGCAAAGAAATCTATTTGAAACCATCCGGATTCAGTGGTACAGAAACCAAAAGTAAAGAACCGGGTAGCAATGGTTTGCTATTAAACAAAGAGGGGTATTTGGTATTGTGCCAACATGGAGATAGACGAATGGCAACCATGAATGCTCCATTTGATAAGCCAGAACCGACTTTTATTACCATTGCAGATAAATTTAAAGGGAAACGATTCAGTAGCCCAAATGATGCTGTTTATAACAATGAAGGCGAATTGTTTTTTACGGATCCCCCTTATGGTTTAGAAAAACAATCTGATGATGATCCACAAAAAGAAATTGCTTGGAATGGTGTTTATAAAGTTAAAAAAGATGGGACGGTAATTTTACTAGTAGATTCTATAACTAGGCCTAATGGGATTGCTTTCTTTCCGGGTCAAAAGAAATTACTGATAGCCTGCTCCGACCCCGAAAAGCCAAACTGGTATGTGTATGATGTAACTGGCGATGCATTAACCAATGGCAAAATATTTTATAGTACCATTGGCCATGATACTTCTTGGAATGGATTACCGGATGGTTGTAAGATTGATAAAAATGGAAATGTATTTGCAACCGGCCCCGGGGGTGTTTATATTTTTAATAAGGAGGGAAAGAAATTAGGGTTGATCCGTTTAGAAAATGCTACCAGTAATTGTGCTTTTTCTACCGACGAAAAAACATTGTATGTAACCAATGATATGTATGTGTTAAGAATAAAGTTGAGAGATTAACTGTTCAGCAGTATAGAAATCTAGCGTAACAATTTTAGATAAATTTATTTTTAAAAAAATCAAAGACTTTCCAAATCAAGTATCGAGGTTGAAATAAAAATTATTACATGACATTCCTTATCATCATACTAGCCATAACATTACAGATTTTCCTTTCTGTTAAAAAAGTAAGTCCTTTTTTATCGCTAATATTTGTTGCCATCTTAACAGGATTGTGTTTGGGTATTAAACCCGATCTATTAATAAAAACCGTGGAGAAAGGGGTAGGAAGCACATTAGGTGGTTTAATACTCATTATATGCTTAGGGGCCATTCTTGGGAAAATTTTAGAAATCAGTGGTGCCGCTGAACAAATTTCTACCACACTTATCAAAAGCTTTGGTGTTAAAAACATACAATGGGCAGTTTTACTTACCGGCTTTTTAATTGGCATACCCCTTTTCTACAATGCCGGTTTTGTTATTCTAGTTCCATTGGTTTTTACATTGGCTAGAAAAACAGGGTTGCCCATATTGTATATAGTCATTCCCATGGCAGCGTCGCTTAGTACTACACATTGTTTTCTTCCACCCCATCCCGGTCCGGTTGTGTTAGTAAATGCATTTCATGCAAACATGGGTTTGGTGCTTATTTATGGAATCATCATAGCCATACCAACTGTAATCATAGCCGGTCCATTATTAGGGAGAGTATTAAAAAGAATTAAAACAGATACTACCCTATTATTTTCTGCAGAAGAAAATGTAGTCGCCAAAGAATTACCAGCTATTTTTCCAAGCTTTATGATTGCATTATTACCGGTCTTCTTAATTACACTTTCTGTAATTACCAATGCTTTTTTAAAAGAACCTTCCTTAATAAAAACAATGATTTCTTTTATTGGTGACTCAACCATAGCCTTATTGATTTCGGTAATAGCCGCCATTTATTTTTTTGGAATACGTACCGGTCATTCTATGGATACTGTTATGAAATGGTTAAGTAATGCCATTGCAGGCATTGCCATGATTTTATTAATTATAACAGCAGGAGGTGTTTTTAAACAGGTATTGATTGATAGCGGTACCGGCGAGTACATTGCATCATTTAGTACCAAATGGCAAATGCCGCCTTTATTATTTGGCTGGTTGATTACCGCTTTATTAAGAGTAGCCATTGGCTCTGCAACCGTAGCCGGAATTACGGCAGCAGGCATTGTTTCTCCATTGGTTATTTCCGGATTGGTATCTCCCGAATTAATGGTACTGGCTGTGGGTGCCGGAAGTGTATTTGGTTCGCATATTAATGATTCCGGTTTTTGGATGTTTAAAGAATTTTTTAAACTATCCCTTAAGCAAACATTTTTATCTTGGACTGTGATGGAAACAGTGATATCGATATTGGGCCTGATTGGCGTTTTGTTGCTTGATTTATTTATTTGACGATATTAACGTGAATTTTATTACCAACGAACCGGTTTAAAAACCCAATCGGGATTCACCTTCTGCATTTCAATTTCATCATTGCGTTTGGTTAATCCACAGGCTTTATAATTTTCATGCAATGCTGTCAGCGCCACTCTATCCAACTCTATCCCCAATCCCGGTTCTGTAGGTACGGCAACTGCACCTTCTTCAAATTTCATTCTTCCGCCCAAGATTATTTCATCTGATTGCCAAGGATAATGGGTATCTAAAGCATAGGTCATTTTTGGGAGTGCCGCTCCTAAGTGCACCATAGCGGCCAACGAAATTCCCAAATGACTATTTGAGTGCATTGATAAATCGCGACCAAAAGTTTCACAAATACCGGTTAGGGTCATAGAAGCCCGCAAACCACCCCAGAAGTGATGGTCGCTTAAAATAATATCTTCCGAACCAATAAGGATGCTTTTTGGAATATCTTCAAAGGAAGTCGTACACATATTGGTAGCCAAAGGTGTGCGAAGTGCTTTCTTAACGATTGCCATATTTTCCTGGCCGCGAACCGGGTCTTCTAAATATTCTAAAACGGATTCCATTTCTTTTCCAAATTGTATAGCCGAATCAACGGTCCAGAGGGCATTGGGATCTATTCTTAGTGGATAGTTAGCGCCAAATGATTCTCGCAATGCGAAAATGGCATCTACTTCTTGTCGGGGCTCAAAAACACCACCTTTTAATTTGATCGATTGAAAACCAAATTCTTTACACATGGCTTGTGCCTGTGCTACTATTTCTGTTGGAAGCAATGCTGATTTTTGTCGAGCCGCATCCCATCCTGTCGCATTTGGATTTATCTGAAATCCGAGTTCTCCTCCTGCGCCTTCATATTTATAAAATAGATACGCCGCAAATGGAACACGATCCCGCATCTTCCCGCCCAACAAATCTACAATGGGCTTACCGGTTACTTTACCAATGATATCCATGCAAGCCACTTCTACTGCACTAAAAATATGTACCAATTTTCTTTGATCCCAAGGCGCAAGGCCTCGATCAGTAGAATTTTCTTTACCAAAAGCATTCATCAAAATTTGTCGAATCTCATTGAGCTGAAAAACATCTTTCCCTATTAATAATTTTTTAGATTCTTCTAATGCTGCATCAATATCCTTTGTTCCGGGAATTTCGCTAATACCGGAAATATTATCATCCGTAACAATTTCTACTATGGTACGAAGTGCATAAGGCGCATGTAATCCAGCCGCATTCAACAATGGCGGATCTACAATGGCAATAGGTGTTATATGTATTTCTTTTATTAGTGGGCCCTGTGTTTTTTTCATTGTTTATTTAATTGCGTCTTCTAATACCAATACTAAGGAACTATGATCAAGCTCACCATTGCCCATAGCAACTGCTTTTTGCATTTGTGCCAAAACCTGTTCAGTTCCTACCAGTGAAATATGATGTTGCACTCCGGCGGACATGGCAATATCTAAATCTTTTTTGTGTAATTTAATTTTGAATCCGGGCTTAAAATTTCTATCAATGATTCTTTGACCATGTAAGTCTAAAATTTTACTTTGGGCAAATCCACCTAATAATACTTCACGCATTTTTATTAAATCAACACCCGCTTTCGTAGCCAAAGAAAAAGCTTCCGATACTGCTTGAATGGTCATACCCACAATCATTTGATTACAGGCTTTTGTAATTTGGCCTGATCCCGCTTCTCCAATATGGACAATATTTTTTCCCATAGCTTGAAAAATTGGCAATGCCTTTTCGAAAGCAATAGCATTTCCACCTACCATAATGGAAAGAGTTGCTGCTTCTGCACCTACTTGCCCCCCTGATACCGGTGCATCCAATGCATCAATACCTTTCTCAATCATTTGTGCATATATTTTTTTAGACACCAAAGGAGAAATGGTAGACATATCAATAAATATTTGGCCAACTTTCATTGCTGCTAAAATGCCATCGGGCTCATTCAATACCATTTCTACTTCAGGTGAATCAGGTAACATAGTGATGATCACATCAACTTCTGCACAGATCTGCTTTTTTGTTGAACATACAATGGCACCCGCTTTTTTTACTTCATCCACCGAATGACTACTTTCCAATACATACACCGAATAACCGGCATTACATAAATTCAATACCATGGGTTTGCCCATGATACCCAGCCCAATAAATCCAATTTTATTCATGTATATTGTTTAAATCAATGGAAATAATTTTGCACCAATTAATATTACAATGAGCCCTGTAATTCCCATAACTGCTAATAAGGGTGACACTGTTTTCAAAGCTTCTTTTTCTGTTAGGTCACTTAATTTACAGAAGATCCAAAATCCTGCATCATTCATCCAAGGAACTAATTTTGAACCACACCCAATGGCTAATCCGATATACACCGGGTTGAATGCTAAATTGGCTTGTCCTGCCATTCCGGATAAAATGCCAGATGCTGTAATCAATGCTACTGTTGCTGATCCTTGTGCCGTTCGTACAATAGCCGAGATAAAAAAAGCCATTGGAATTAAAGCCATTTGATAACCCGCAGTCATTGTAGCTATTTTAGAACTGATCCCAGTTTGTTGGAGTGTTCCACCAAATGCACCCCCGGCTGCGGTAATCATTATTATACCGCCACCACTCATTAAAGCCGCTTGAATAAAAGGAGTTAAACTTTCATTTTTCTTTTTTTGGTTGTTAACCATCACCAATAAAGCAGCCACAGCACCCAATAGAATAGCAATATTTTTATCACCCAAAAATTTGATCGTTGCAATGATGGGATTCAATAAAGCGCCATCGGCTATTTGTGTACTTGCATTGTAAAAATTTGAAATGGCTGTATCTAAGCAAATGAGCACCAACGGAATCAATATGGGTAACAATGAAATAAAGAGTCCGGGCAAATTTTTATTTTCTTTGGCCGAAATCAATTGCAGGTCTTCTATTTTAGCATCCAGAGAATCACGCAAGGGTATTGGCCATTTTTTATTTGCCCAAACAGAAAATAAATACCCAGCGGTAATCGTAAACATACCCACCACAATGCCACACATCATCATGAGTCCAATGGGAATGTGTAATTCACCTATTAAGAAAAGCGGACCCGGTGCCGGGGGCACCAAAGAGTTGGCCATGGCGGCACCTGACATGATACAAAGAATGAATAATAAATAATTCTTACCGATTCTTAGTGTCATGGCTTTTGCCAATGGAATCATTAGAAAAATAACGGTGTCAAAAAAAACAGGTATCCCCAGAAAAAAACTGCCGAATAAAAATGCAAAAGGTGATCTTTTTATGCCTGTCACATTTAATAGAGATCGTATGATTCGTTCAGCAGCACCGGACTCAAGCATGCATTTTCCTATAATAGCTGCCATAGCAATTAAGATCCCGATTTTTGCACAAGTATTACCAAATTCAGTGGTTATTCTTTCTCCGATACTTTTCTTAGAAAAAGTTAATGCCGCTGCCTGACTCATTCCTTTACCCATTCCAAAATTTAGGATCTGACTTTCAGGAGTTAATAAAGCAACAACCAAAGCTCCAAATAAAAGTGCCAAAAAAGGATGCAATTTAAACCCGATAATCCCACCTACAACAATCAACATGCCTATGGCAAGAATAATGATTGGGTCTAACATAATAGATGTTTTAAGTAATTTACTTTTTGGATGCTCGTAATTTTGCTAATTCATCAACCATATTTTTTGCTCCTGCTACAACAAATGCTGCATCGCCACCACAGGCAATAAAGCGAATACCCATGTCATGGTATTTGTTGTATTCATCCGTATTAAAAAAAAGAATCCCGGTTGCTTTTCCGGCTTTGTTTGCTGCCGCTATGGTTCGTTGAACTGCATCCAAAAATAAAGGATGATTAAATTGACCAAATATGCCAAGTTCCATGGTTAAATCTGCAGGACCAATAAATAATACATCAACCCCTTTTTGTGAAGCAATTTCCTCTAAATGAGCCAGGGCTTCTTTGGTTTCAATTTGAACAATACCTACAATATTGTCTTGAGACGTTTCATAATAATGTTGAAAATTTTGTGCAAATTGCGTTGCCCTCACCATTTTAGCTACACCCCGATGCCCCATGGGAGGATAGTGTAAGCCATCAACCATTTGTAAGGCTTCTGCTGCATTATTAATTTTAGGACACATGATACCTTCCGCACCCATATCTAATATTCGCTGAATTCGCTGTGGTTCAGCACTTTCTACCCTAACCAAAATACAGGCAGAAGTATGTTCCAAACTTTGCATTTGTGCTAAGGCTTCTTTTTCAGTTCCGGCTCCATGTTCTAAATCGATTAATACCCAATCGAAACCGGATAACCCTAGTATCTCTGCAGTTAACGGGCTTCCCAATGTTAGCCAGGACCCATGTAGCGTTTCACCGTTTTGAATTCGTTTTTTAAGATTTTTCATAAATAATACAGATGCTCAAAAAAAATTATACAGAAAAGATACCAAAAAAAATACATCGTATATGTAATTACAAAATGCGATTATAATTTACAGGCTTGTCGGGCAATCAATTGCCATTTATTCTGTTGCTTTTTCCATATCTGCAAAACACCCAATTTAGATGTTTGAAATACTCCATTATTTTCTAACTCTGCATTAAAAACATGACGCACGATAGCAATATTATCAACGATTTGTATGGTTTGATCAGTTAGACCAATTTTTTTATAAACAGATTTCCGGCTTTTGACTATTTCCAAAAATTCGGTTTTCGTTTCAATGGTTCCTGTAGAATGGCCATAGCTGAGTTCTGTGGCTGTTAATTTATCCAACACTGATAAGTTAACATCAATCCTTGCCTTACTGAATGCTTCAATATTGGCAGCAATTGTCTTCTCGTCAGCGGACTGTGCATTCACTGCAATAAAAGACAAGAAAGAACTCAGCAATAAAATTATTATTTTTTTCATATGTATTTTAGTTGTAATGAAAATTGATCTATATAAAACTCAAACCAACCAACGAAAATATTTGTCTTATTATTTTTGAACTCCAATTAATTTAACTGATTTTCAATTTTTGAAATAGTGATCCGGGTATGAATGTCGTATTGATATTTTGTTTTCGTTTACAAAATTGGACTATCGAATTTCTTTTAAAAGAAAGTGGAATACTGTTTTTTTCAGCTATTGTAAAATAGCATTTATTCTATTTAGTTCTTCTGCAGAAAATGAATAATTATCAAGACATCGTATTGAATCCAATACTTGTTCCGGTTTACTCACCCCAATTAAAACAGAACTAATTCTTTTGTCTTTCAAAATCCAGGCTAACGCCATTTGAGCCAGATTTTGTCCTCGCTCTTCAGCCAACACATTTAATTGACGCACTTTATTAATTTTTTCTTCTGAAACTTGGTCTTCATCAATCGCACCATTGCCACGATGGCTTGCTGCTCTTGACCCTTCTGGAATTCCCTTTAAATATTTATTGCTTAATAAGCCTTGTGCAAGAGGAGAAAAAGGTATGCATCCTACTTTATTTTCTTCCAATACATCTAACAGGCCATCTTCTACCCAACGATCGAACATAGAATATTTTGGCTGATGAATTAAACAAGGTGTTCCCAACTCTTTTAATATTTGAATTGCTTTTGCTGCTTCTTCCGGTTGATAGCTTGATATACCAACATATAATGCTTTTCCCTGACGCACCATCAGATCAAGTGTACCCATTGTTTCTTCCAGGGGAGTTTCGGGATCAGGCCGGTGATGATAAAATATATCTACATACTCAAGACCCATCCTTTTTAAACTTTGGTCAAGACTTGCTACTAAATATTTTTTTGAGCCCCAGTCCCCATACGGTCCGGGCCACATACCCCAACCCGCTTTTGAAGAAATTATCAACTCATCACGGTAAGAAATAAAATCATTCTTGAATATTTTTCCAAAATTTTCTTCTGCAGATCCCGGAGGCGGGCCGTAGTTATTTGCTAAATCAAAATGGGTAATGCCATTATCAAAAGCAACCCGTAACATATTGCGGGCATTTTCCAAAGAATCAATATGCCCGAAGTTGTGCCACAGACCAAGTGATATAGCAGGTAACATTAAACCACTGTTGCCACATCTGCGGTATTCCATTTTTTGATAACGGTCTGAATTTGCTTCGTATTTCATGTGTAGCTTTTTTAGATGATAAAATTAATACTGTTCCGCTTTGGCTAGTGCTCTTATCATAATTTCAATATCAGTTGTACCCCTGAAGCCACTAAAACCAACAGAAAGATTTGTTCCGTTTTTTAGTTTTAGGGGTTGTCCACCCTCCCATCCAATAAGGTCGGGTGCTTCAATTCCATTTGCATTTTCCCCAACTTCTTTGTTAAAAACCATTCTTTCGTATTCACCAGTTTTT
>JANOVY010000030.1:0-36246 GCA_031417635.1 Bacteroidota bacterium
GCTAAAAAAGCAATCGGCATTTTAACGGTACTGGCGGGGTAGAAGTAGGCATTCTTTTGTTTGCCGTAAGTGAATTCTTTAAATGAAGGCCGGTTGTTTTTATCGCGGTTAATTTGGGTATACACAATTTGTACGCCAAAACTATCCGGATAAGCTAATATGTTTTTAAAGTATTCGGGATGTGCTTTTAACAATCTTTCAATCAGATTGGTGGGTTTTTTTTCCCTCCCTTTATTTTGTGCTTCAGAAAATATCACCAATAAACTGCACGCTAAAAGCAATAGAATCCTTTGCATAAGCAAATATAAAAATCTTTGATTACTGCATATTATTTTCCATAAGTGCCTTATCCGAAAAGGGCCTGTTTAAGGTAAGTGTTGTTCAACTATTTCAATGATATCCTCGAAAACTGTATAAACAAAATGTGCAAATAACAAATCATTAACAAATCATTCGAAACTACTTAAATATTGCAGCGTATTGTTAAAATAAAAAACATGAATAAGAACACGCTTTACCTACCCATGATCGCCTTGGTACTCATTTTTACCGCTTGCAGTAAATCTGAAGATGCCGCTCCACAGGTGCAATTAGTAAAAGAATTAACGGTAACATTGGCTGCTGCCAATGAAAATCCGCAACCGTCTGGCAGAACTGAAACAGGAACGGCCACTGTTAAAGTGTATGATGACAATTCCCTCACTGTTGACGCAACCCTAACAGGATTGGCCTCAACCGATAACTTAACATTGGCCCATTTTCATGTGGGTGACCCAGTTACTAATGGATCTGTTGTTTTGGATTTGAAACCCACATTTACAGGAAGCACTATGAAAGCAAATTTAACGGGAGTTCGTACCTCATTTATAGATAGCATTAAAGCCGGAACTGCAGATATATACCTAAATATCCATTCTACCCAAGTTGGGTCAGGTATTGTGAGAGGTCAACTGTTTAATAATGTTACGTTTGCTTCCACCGTTGCTTTATCAGGTGCTAATGAAGTACCTGCCGTTACAACTACAGCAACTGGAACCGCACTTTTGCGTATTACTGCTGATAACAAACTATACAGCAGAATTACCGTAACCAACTTAGAAACTACAGATGCCTTAACAATGGCGCATATCCATTCTGGTGCAACGGGTGTAAATGGTGCCGTTCTTATCGGACTAGCCTCTGCTGCTGCAGATTTTGGCGTAACCAAGATAAATACACCTACAGCCACTCAAATCGCTTCCATTAGAAACGATGCAGTTTATGTAAATGTTCATTCTACTACCCGAGCTTCAGGTGTTATTAGAGGTCAAATAAGATAGATATTTTAACAAGTCAAAAAAGCCACTTAGCGCATTTTAGCGTTAAGTGGCTTTTTTTTGCCCTATTTGAATAGGATACTAACATTGAAACCATACAAGTTTAATGTAGACCATTGGGAATGGTCATTAATTTTCTTCTTCCATAGCAAACCAATAAACCTTGTAAATTTGATAACGAATAAAACTATATGCCCCACGAAGCCATCTCAGTATTTGACATGTTTAAAATTGGCGTAGGTCCATCCAGTTCACATACATTGGGGCCATGGAGAGCCGCACTTAGGTGTTTAGAAACCATTTCAGCCAAAACAAGTCTGTCGAATGTTGCATCCATAACAATATTGCTTTATGGCTCTTTAGCCAAAACAGGCAAAGGCCATGGAACGGATATTGCTGTTATTTTAGGTTTATGTGGTGAGGATCCTGTAACCATTGATGTAAACTCCATTACCCAAAAAATAAAGACGATTCATGATGATAAAAAAATGCTATTGGGTGGAGAAGCCCGGATAGACTTTGATATAGCGGAGCAAGTACAATTTCTCTACAATGAAACTTTGCCATTTCACCCCAATGGGCTTTCTTTTTTGGTTGCATTGAAAACAGGGGAGAGCTGGAGTGAAACTTTTTTCTCTATTGGCGGTGGTTTTGTTGTAAAAGAAGGAGAAAAGAATACCGATAAATCTGCCGTAGTGCTTCCTTTTCCGATTAATACAGCCGCAGATCTTTTGCATTGGTGTATGAAAGGCATGGCCGTTCATGAGGTAGTCATGGAAAACGAATCGGCCTGGCGTTCTGAAGCCGAAACCAAAAAGGGGGTTTTACAAATTTGGAATGCGTTGAAAGAATGTACATTTAGGGGTTGCCATGCGCAAGGAGAGTTACCTGGTGGCTTACAAGTAAGACGCAGGGCATACGACCTCAATAAAAGATTGCTGAAGCATCAATCCTATACAGATTATCAATCTTGGATCCAGTGCATTAAAAATGGCGGCAACGATTTTACCTATATTCTAGATTGGGTGAGTTGTTTTGCGTTGGCCGTAAATGAAGAAAATGCATCTTTTGGCAGAGTGGTAACAGCCCCTACCAATGGGGCAGCAGGCGTAATACCTGCAGTTTTGCAGTACTTTATTATTTTCTGTGATGGGAATACTGAAGAAAAAATCATTCGATTCTTGTTAACCGCTTCCGAAATAGGCAGCATCTTTAAAAAAGGGGCTACCATTTCGGCAGCCATGGGCGGCTGTCAGGCCGAAATAGGCGTGTCATCTGCCATGGCGGCAGCTGCATTAACAGAAGCCCTGGGTGGCACGCAACGACAGTCTTTAATGGCAGCTGAAATAGCCATGGAGCATCATTTAGGACTAACCTGCGATCCAATAGGCGGGCTTGTTCAAATACCCTGTATAGAAAGAAATACCATGGGGGCCATAAAGGCGATTACCGCCTCGCAATTGGCCTTACAAAGCTCGCCCGATTATGCCATTGTGAGTCTAGACAAAGTAATCAAAACCATGTGGGATACGGCTTTGGACATGAACAGTAAATACAAAGAAACCTCAGATGGGGGATTGGCCATTCATATTCCGATTAGTTTGCCGGAGTGTTAAGCAACTTACCCCCCAACCCCCTGAAGGGGGAGTTAATGTAGTTTTTTAACAACAAATGCGATACCTGTCCAAGTATCGCATTTGTTGTTAAATGAGGTATTCAACTCCCCCTTTAGGGGGCTGGGGGGTGGGATGTTACTGGGTAACTATTTCATTATACAAAGTTCCCCGCTCTACCGGTTCTCTTTTTACTTGCTTAATTAGATTGATCAAATCAGCTGAAGTCATGGTAGGTGTTTGTTCTTCACTGCCGGCCATGGCATAAATTTTAGTAGTGTCATCAATGGTTCCATCAATATCATTTACGCCGAAGGAGAGAGCGAGCTGTGCATTTTTTCTTCCCAACATGGGCCAATAAGCTTTGATATGCGGGAAATTATCTAAATACAAACGGGCCACAGCATACACTTTCATGTCTTCTATTATAGAAGATTCGGTGATATAGCTCATGTCATTGTCCTTGTTACGAAACTTAAGGGGTATAAATGTGTTAAAGCCACCGGTTTCATCCTGTAACTGCCGTAGTCGCTCCATATGGTCTATGCGATGCTTAAAGGCCTCAATATGTCCATATAACATGGTGGCATTGCTGTGCATACCCAGTTCATGGGCGGCTTTGTGAATGTGTAACCAGCCTTCGGCATCTACTTTGTCTTCACAAATCTGTTTTCTTATTTCGGGATGAAAGATTTCTGCACCACCACCGGGTAATGAGTCTAGTCCGGCCTCGTGGGCTAAACGCATGCCTTCTTCAACCGTAACTTTTGCCTTCTTAAACATATAATCCAACTCTACCGGGGTAAAGGCTTTGATGTGTAAATCGGGGCGATGGGCTTTGATGGCTTTCATTAAATCAACAAAAAATTCCATGTTCATTTTAGGATGCACGCCGCCTACAATATGCACTTCGGTTACCGGTTTTCCATCATAACTTTTTACAATGTGCATCATTTGCTCAATGCTCAGTTCCCAACCTTCTTCGCGATGGGCATATAGTTTAGAATAGGAGCAGAACTTACAGGAGAATACACACACATTGGTGGGCTCAATATGAAAATTACGATTGTAATAAGTTTTATTTCCATGCTTTTGCTCCCTCACCCAGTTAGCCAAAGCACCCAACCAGGATAATGAGCCTTTCTCAAACAAAACCACACCATCCTCAAAAGATATCCGCTCTTTGCGGAGTATTTTTTCACCTATATTTTTTAGCTGTTCATCGGCTGTATTGGCAACTAGGGTAAATGGATCAGAAACAAGAGGAAACATAGAGATTGTTTAAATAGCAAAATTAATTAGTAATTAGGAATTAGTAATTAATAATTGGGAGGTAACAAAGGTCTCACAGTTAAAACCGGAAGAATTGAAAAGCTCTGCTAGTATTATCCTAAATCACTGTAAAGTTTTCTCAGTACAAGACATCCTAAATTATCGAGCTTTCCTTCGTATCTCCTTCGTACTTTCTTCGAGTGTTTCTTCGAGTGGTATTCGAGTGCCTCGAAGAAACACCGAAGCGGTCTCGAATGAATACCGAAGAACGTTCGAAGACATACCCTTCAAACTCAATGAAATCAACGAAAAAAAATATTTTCCGGTTGCATTGTTTTCATAATCAATCAGTTGTAAGGGGTTGTACAACTCCTTACAACCCAAAACCACACAAATGCAGCATTATTTTTGTCTAACCTAAAATCGAGTGTAAACCCGATTGCAAATGAGGAATCAAAAAAAACAAAATTTAAAACTTTACAACAAACAATCATGACAACTTTAAACAAAGACAGCGGAACCCGTATATTTGATGATAGGCTTAAACAGATATCTATGATGTATAAATTATCTTTTTTCTTGTTTGTTTTCATGTGTTCAATTGTTACTGCACAACAAAACACAGCTATCAGAAAAGCAATCGTAACCGAAAAACGTACCATTCGAATGGATGTGCCCATGCCCAATTCTATTCGCAAAGCATTTCAATCAGGCACCCGTGATTTTTCGGGTAAACCCGGCCCTAATTACTGGCAATTGGAAACGGATTATACCATTCGTGCCAGCATCAATCCGAGCACACAAATACTTACCGGTTCAGAAAAAATCATCATCCATAACAATAGCCGTGAAAAATTGGGTGCAATAGCCCTTAGGTTAGATCATAATATATTTCGCCCCGAAGCTTCTCGTGTATCGTCTGTACCCGCAGAAGCTACCGAGGGTATGGTGGTAACTTCTCTTAGCATTACAGGTCAGAAAGTGCCATTGAATACTCCGCAAACTTCTGCACCAAATAATGCGGGGAATAAAAAAAATGCTCTGCTCCGACAAACATCCACTTTAGCGATGATTACCCTTGCCGATAGTATTCAAGTAGGTTCCACTGTAGAACTAACAATAGAATGGCAAACCAAGTTACCCGGTGGTAAAAATGGGGTAGGACATAGAATGACACAAAGGTTTGATAGCACCCTTTTTCAACCTACACAATGGTACCCTCGTATTGCCAAATATGATGACCTGCGCGGTTGGGAAACAAGTCCTTACTTAGGGGCATCGGAATTCTATAATAATTTCGGCAAATTTGATGTGTTTCTTACCATGCCTGCCGGATGGATTGTAAGCGGCACAGGCGTATTACAAAATCCAAATGAAGTATTGACAGAAACAGCCAAGGCGCGACTAAGTAAAGTGCTCAATGCTGATGATGATATCCTTATTGTGGATGAAACAGAAAAAGGCCCCGGTAAAGCAACTTTGGATGGTGATAAATTGACCTGGCATTTTACGGCAGACAAGGTGAATGATTTTGCTTGGGCCACGGCTAAAAACTTTGTTTGGAAAGCCACACGTGCCAATATCCCGAGTAAGGGGTTTATACCCATTCACATGGTTTACTTAGCAGAAAGGGCTAGATCCTTTGCCAATGCAGGCAAAATTACCCGTCACGCGCTTGAGTTTTATTCAGGGCTTTGGGCTCCGTATCCTTTTCCTCAATTAACTCTACAAGATGGACCGAGTGCCGGCATGGAATATCCCATGGTGATCAATTCCAATCAAGGAGCGGCAGATCATGAAACAGCTCATCAGTGGTGGCCCATGATGCTAGGCACCAATGAAACCCGTTATGGCTGGATGGATGAAGGGTTTAATCAATACATGAATACTTTATCGGATGCCGATGCAAAAGCTAAACCCTATAACCTGGATGGAGTGGGAAGAAGTTATGGAAGAATGAGTGGCAACGATAACGAAGCACCGATGATGTGGAGTGCGAATGATGCCGGATCAGGTTACAGTTTTCAAACCTATGGAAAAGCGCCACTCATGCTCTCTATGTTGGGGGGTATTGTGGGTGATGAAAATGTAATCAATGCCATGAAAAAATATACCACTACCTGGGCCTTTAAACATCCATCACCATGGGATTATATATTTTTCATGAACAACGAATTGGGACAGGATCTTGAATGGTTTTGGTATTATTGGTTATGGACAACTGAAACAGTAGAAACTTCAATTAAAGAAGTAACCACCCAAAAAGGTAAAACCATTGTAACCATTCACCAAGCGGGTCAAATGCCTTCACCGGTAGTGTTGAAAGTAGCATTTGAAAAGGAAGGCCCAAATATTCAATCAATGCCCAATGCCAAAATGGTGAATGATTCTACTGCTGAAGTTACCTGGCCTGCATCGGTATGGTTTAGCGGGGATAGAAATTACAAAGCCGTATTGGATTTTGGTAAGCGAAAAATTAAAACCATCACCTTCGATCCACATGGCAGATTCCCGGATAGTAATGTTTTGGATAATGAATATATTTTTAATACTAACAATTCTAAACAGTAGACTGTTTTAATTAGTAGTTAGCAATTAGAAATTAGGAATTACTAACTACTAATTACTAACTACTTATTACTAATTTCTAGCTACTAATTTCTACTCAATTTCCTCTTTGAGAGAATAAGTAGTGATGAAAAAATATCCTTTGCGTTCTTTTGCGGTACCTTGCGTTCTTTGCGATACTTCTATTATGTTCCTTATGTATCGCAAGGTTCGCAAAGAACCGCAAGGAACGCAATAAAAGCATGAACGGAATTATTCGAATTCTCCCGAGAGAGGGCTCTTTGTTCTCGGAAAAGTAAATCCGTGATAAAACTTAAATACTAAGGTATAAACCGCAACAAATCCTTTTGCACCAATATATAATTTTATGTATTCTTCGGAGAATAAAACTGACATATATTGGAAAATGTTACAAAAGAAATCATTGTTGAATTTATACGCAACAACCAAATTGAGTTACGTTCTACACATTCGAAATTATGCCTGCCTGTAATCAATAGGATATTCAAGAAAATGTGTGCCGGGATTCAATTCGCGAGTATAAAAGTTGACAGCCAATTGATCTGTGATGGGCATCATAGATACATAGCATCTCTTTTAGCAAATTTTCATCTTGAGAGAATTCCGGGAAGTGTAACTTCAGCTACAACAATAGTGCTTTGGGAATTAGTAAGTTTTGAGGAGGAAGATTGGGATACGCCAGTAAAAATTAATATGTTACATAAGCAAGATGCTGATTATAACAACATACCAATCGAGAAAATCCTTGCATTGATGTAATAAAATGTAATTTTGCCTATTATGTTATTCTTCTTAGACATAGATGGTGTTATGGTTCCTGCCAAAGGCTGGAAAATTCCGGAATTCTTGAATGATGGATTTCCTGCATTTAGCAATATGGCAACCCGTACACTTCAGCATTTAATTTCTGGAGAGGATACAATTATGCTTACCACATCACATAAGTTAAAGTTTAGCATTGAAGAATGGAAAACCATTTTCAAACGTAGAGGCATACACATTGAAAAGATACAATCTCTTCCCGAGAACATTCATTATCTGAGCAGAAAAGATGAAATTGTGAATTGGTTTAAAACCAATAATATTAATGAAAATTTTGTCATTATTGATGATGATGCATCATTAAATGAACTCCCTATTTTCTTAAAAGAGAATTTTATACAAACGAGTCCTTATATAGGTCTAACTGAAGAACACATTGAATCGATACAATCTATTTTACAAAAAAGGCTACTGCCTGCTTAATAGACTTAAGGAATAGTAAAAATATAAAACACCTCACTCGTAGAAAAAGTGGGGTGTTTTTGTAATTCGAAGAGTCTATAAAGGGGGGAAAATTAGTAATTACTAATTTCTAATTACTAATTGCCCCTCAATGCCTCACCTCCACCACTTCTCCACGATCATGTTTGTACTTAAATACCAATGGAAATACAATGCCTAATACCAACGCATATCCGGCAAAAGAAAACCAAATACTTTGCCAGTCTTTTACTCCATTTACAGTGTACAAATCAATCACCCTTCCACTGATATAATTACCTAGAAAAGCACCGATTCCATTTGTCATCAGCATAAATAGTCCTTGTGCACTGGCCCTGATTTTAATATCGGCTTCTTTCTCTACAAACAATGAACCTGAGATATTGAAGAAATCAAAAGCCATTCCATAAATAATCATGGAGAGAATCAACAAATACAATCCATCACCGGGGTTTCCGATACCGAATAGTGCAAAGCGTAACACCCAAGCAAAAATGCTCATCAACATCACTTGCTTAATGCCAAATTTCTTTAGAAAGAAGGGAATGGTTAATATAAACAGGGTTTCAGAAATCTGAGAAATGGAGATGAGTAAATTAGAATGCTTTACTCCAAAAGCATCGGGGTATGTTGATTTAAAATCATCCAAAAAAGTAGAACCATAGGTATTGGTAATTTGTAAGGCGGCACCGAGTAACAAAGCAAACAGAAAAAAGATGGCCATTTTTCTTTGCTTAAACAACACAAACGCATCTAAGCCAAAAGAGGAGATGAGTGATTTCTTTTCAACCGATTTTACAGGCGGACAGGCAGGCATGGTAAACGCATAGATTCCCAATAATAATCCGGCACCTGCACTTATATAAAATTGCAAGGGGCTCTTGTTCCATCCCAATAAATCAATCATCCACATGGCAAAAATGAAACCAATGGTACCCCACACACGGATAGGGGGGAAATCCTTTATTATATTGAACCCTTTTTTTTCTAAAACGATATAAGAAACGGTATTATTTAAGCCTATAGTGGGCATAAACACCAAAGAGTTCAACAACATCAAGAAATAAAGCCCATCATAATCTGTAACACTCGCTGCAATGATTAATATAATAGCCCCGGCAATATGGCAAAGTCCAAATACCCTTTCAGCATTCAACCACCTGTCTGCCACAATCCCAAATAGTGCCGGCGTAAAAATAGAAGCGATACCCATGGTGCCATAAATACTACCCACCTGCCACCCCTGAAAATGGAGTACATTAAACATATAGGCACCCAAAGAAATTAACCAGGAGCCCCATACAAAGAACTCTAAAAAATTCATCACTATCAAACGGGACTTGATGTTCATCATACAGCTTTGATTTAATGATTAATTGAATGTGGAAGATAGGGAATATTGAACAGAAGAATGTTGAACAGAGGATCAGAGGAACAGAAGAATATTGAACAGATGAACAGATGAATATTGAACTGATGAAAATGAAACGAAGGAAATAATAATAGGTTTGAAAACATTTCCCCTCTCTTGCGTAGCAAGGAGGGGTGCTCAAGCGGCTTAGCGATGAGCGGGGTGGTGGAGGGGGTTGATAAATTAGCTTTATTGCTCTGGTCAGCACACCCCTCCGCCCTTCGGGCACCTCCCCTCGAGGAGGGGAGGGAACATTTGAATTTTGAACAGAGAAACTAAAAACTTTTTCCTTCCCTTCTTTTGTTCATCTGTTCTTCTGTTCTTCTGTTCTTCTGTTCAATATCGATCTGTTCCAAAAAAAAAGAGCTTCTAAGAAGCTCTTTTTTACAAAATCATATCATTTATTAAATATGCGACTGTATCTTTTTGTCCAATACTGATTTTGGAACGGCACCAATTTGTTTGTCAACGATCTGACCACCTTTAATGAATAATATGGCGGGAATAGAAGTAATGCCATAATTCACACTCAGGTTGGGGTTATGGTCAACGTTTACTTTGCCCACATTAATTTTACCATCGTATTCTTTTGCCAATTCTTCTATAACGGGTCCGATTGCGCGACAGGGTCCGCACCATTCTGCCCAAAAATCAACCAATGTTAATTTATCGCTGTCAAGCACTTGTACTTGAAAATTTGCATCTGTAAGTTCTAAAGCCATTTTGTTTTATTTAATTGATTATTTGTAATTGTGTTTTTAGGGAAGTATCAAATATATATCCAAACCCCCGTTTATGCTGAATTGACTTTTCCACCATTGTTACTAATGACGAAGCAACAGAGAAAACCTGACAATGGGGCAGCCTTTTAGGGATTTGAGATAAAAATAACACATAATAATATTTTAATATACCAGTCAGTTTGCCAATAACCATTCCTCTGCGAAAACTCCCTATCTCAGTTGCGAAAAGGCTTTAAGAATATAAAATGTAAACTTCTGGGGGCTGATTATATTAACACATAGGCACAATAGGTATTTACAAAGAACATATTAGTTACTTAATGCCCTTTTCCTCCCTATTTACCTATGTGTTTAAAAAAAATCAGTAAATTTGGTTTATCCCTTTATCTTTCCCTATAAACAAAATATATGAATCGTAAACAGTTTCTCTCTTCATCAGCGATTCTTTCTGCTGCATCCATCTTACCCAATCAATCTGTTGTGGCACAGAATTATGAAACCAATGGTTTTGAACGCTTAGTGGATGTTAACGGTAATTTTTTTCACCAACCATTGCCCTATAATAAAAACTTCCTGGAACCGCATATGGATGAAGAAACGGTGTATCTGCATCACACTTTTCATCATGGAGGAGCCGTAAAAGCTGCCAACAAAGACCTACAAATGATTAGAAAAGCCATGGATGAGAACAACATGGAGACTGTGGATTACTGGACTAAGAAACTGAGTTTTCATTTCTCCTCCCATATTTTACACACGATTTTCTGGACAAATCTGACAAATAAAAAAACAGACCCCACAGGGGATTTGTTGAAAAGAATTGAAAAAGACTTTGGGAGTTATGATAAATTAAAAATGTATATCTCCAAAACTTCAAAAGATGTAGATGGCAATGGATGGGGGATACTGGGGTATCAACCGTATTCAGATAAATTGACCATCCTACAATGTGAGAACCATGAAAAATTAACGCAATGGGGCGTAATTCCTTTATTGGTGATTGATGTTTGGGAACATTCCTATTATCTCAAATACAAAAATAAACGCAGTGATTTTGTGGATGCGATGATGAATATTATTAACTGGGATAATGTAGCGGATAGGTTGAATGGGGCAGTGAAGTTGGTGTGAGAGCCAGAGCAGTGAGAAGTGAAACGTGAGACGTCAATCGTGAGTGGTCAGTCGTCAGAGGTGAGTGGTATAATTAATTAATCCCTTCTCACGACTGACGCCTCACAACTCACGAAATCATCCCCCCACCAACCCCACATGCACATCCACATCCGGATTGTTTAATAAAAATGCTGCCATTTCTTCATTCATTTGAAATCCTTTATCAAAAGTATACAGGCTTACTTTCATATTCTCTTTGGGTTCATAAATATTGAATCGGAGAGAGGACTTTCCGGGGAAGCTTCTAACATTTTTATCTACAAAATGCACAAAGTCTTTTGTAACAGATGCCGGGTGTACATTAATTTCCAGGCTTCGAGTAAGGGTTTGTTTTACCATTTCCAACAATGACATATTGTTTACTTTAAAATCAAATTCATTGGGTCGGTTATAGCGGGGGCGGAAAAAACCATTGAGTAATAGGTTTTGTCCTTTTTCTAAATAATGTTGGAATTTTACATAGTCTTCACTCCACAAAAGAAATTCTGTTTTACCGGAAAAATCTTCAATTGTGAATGAACCAAAATTCTTTCCTGTTTTGGTAACCCGATGTTGTACATCCACCACCAATCCTGCTACCCGATGGCTTTTGCCGGGATTGGATTGCAAATGAAGGGTCTCTTTTATTTCATTAAAATCATTAATGCGGGTAATACCATAATACATTAATTCAAATTTAAAATGATCCAAAGGATGGCCACTCATAAACATGCCGGTAACATCCTTTTCATGATCCAATAATTCAGTCAATGTCCAGGGTTCGCAATTGGCAATTTTGGGTTGCGGTACTTGCATGGCAGCAGGTAAATCGCCAAAAAGGGTATTGGTGGTTCCGGCACTTAGTGTTTGTTGCGCCTGTCCATAGCCAATGATTCGTTCTAACCCATTTACTCTTTCGCCATCACCAATGTTAAAATATTGGGCACGATGATAGGTAGTAAAGCAATCGAAAGCTCCTGAATAGGCAAGGCTTTCCAATGATTTTTTATTGACATTCTTTTGCAGCACCCTTTTTATAAAATCAAAAATATCTGTGTAAACCCCATTCTTTTCTCTCTCTGCAATAATATTATCAACGGCTGCATCACCGGCACCTTTTAATCCACCTAACCCAAAACGGATTTCTCCTTTTTGGTTTACGGCAAAGCCTTTTAGTGATTCATTGATATCGGGCCCCAATACTTTTATGCCCATGCGTTTACACTCTTCCATAAAGAAGGTAATTTTTTCAATGGCGCCGGCATGATTCAGTACGGCCGACATATATTCGCCCGGATAATGCACTTTTAAATAGGCCGTTTGGTAAGCAACAAAAGCATAACAGGTGGAATGCGATTTGTTGAAAGCGTATTGCGCAAAAGCTTCCCAATCGGTCCATATTTTTTCCAGTTTATCAACCGGGTGACCTTTGGCTGAAGCCCCGGAAATGAATTGTGCTTTCATTTTATCAAGCACCGATTTCTGTTTCTTACCCATGGCTTTGCGCAGTATATCCGCATCGCCTTTGGTAAAGCCGGCAATGCTTTGACTGAGCTGCATTACCTGTTCCTGGTATACGGTAATGCCGTAAGTATCTACCAGGTATTCTTCCATATCCGGCACATCATAGCTAACCGGTTCACGACCGTGTTTTCTATCAATAAATTTGGGGATATAAGCAATAGGGCCGGGTCGATACAAGGCATTCATGGCAATCAGCTCATCAAATTTATCGGGCTTTAATTCTCGCAAGTATTTTTGCATGCCCACACTCTCAAACTGGAATGTGGCATTGGTTTCGCCTTTTTGATACAATTGAAATGTTTTCTCATCATCTAAAGGAATGGTATCTAAGTCGATAATGATACCATGGTTTTGTTTGATGAGTTGCAAGGCAGTTTTTAAAATAGAAAGGGTTTTTAAACCCAAAAAGTCCATTTTTAATACCCCGGCATCTTCAATGATACTTCCTTCTATTTGCGTAACCCAAAGTTCAGATTCTTTTGAAGTGGCTACCGGAATCAATTCTGTTAAATCGCAGGGAGCAATGATAATTCCTGCTGCATGAATGCCGGTATTTCGAACTGATCCTTCTAATCTTTCGGCTTCTTTTAACACCTGTGCCCTGATATCCGAACCTTGGTATATTTCTCTAATTTTCTTAACATTATCAATATCTTCTTGCTGATACGCTTCTTTTTCTTGTAAAGAATTTTCACCTTCTTTGCTGGTCAATGGGGCATGCAATACCCTGCGCAATTCTGTTCCGGGTTTATCGGGTACCAGTTTGGCCAACATATTGCTTTCTGCCAAAGGAAGATCAAGTACACGAGCTACATCTTTAATGCTCATTTTGGCGGCCATTGTGCCATATGTAATAATTTGTGCTACTTGATTCTTTCCATATTTTTCAACTACATAATCGATCACTTTTTGCCTGCCATCATCATCAAAATCAGTGTCTATATCCGGCATACTCTTTCTGTCCGGATTTAAGAACCTTTCAAATAGAAGATTGTATTTTATTGGGTCGATATTGGTAATGCCAATGCAATAAGCAACCACACTGCCTGCAGCCGATCCTCTACCCGGTCCCACAAATACACCCATCTCTCTTCCTGCTTTGATAAAATCACTCACAATCAGGAAATAGCCGGCAAAGCCCATTGTTTTGATGGTAAACAATTCAAAATCGATTCTTTCTTGTATGGCCGGGGTAAGGTCGTTGTAACGAATTTTTGCACCTTCCCTGGTAATGTGTTGTAAAAATTCCCATTGGTTGAGGTTTGCATCTGCATGTACCTGAAATTCTTTGGGAATGGGAAAAGCGGGTAGGAGTATGTCTTTTTTAAGATTCAATACCTCTACTTTATCAACTATGGCATTTGTATTGTCCAGCGATTCAGGAATATCGCTGAACAGCTGACTCATCTCTTCTGTGGTTTTAAAATAAAACTGGTTATTGGGAAATTTGAAACGCCTGTTTTTTACTTGCACTTCATCATTCACAAAATCGTCGAAACCCGGGGTACTTTGTTTTTCTCCTGTATTGATGCACAACAAAATATCATGGGCATTGGAATCGTCCTTTTCAATATAATGGCTATCATTGGTAGCAATTACCGGAACATTGTATTTTATAGAGAACTTAAGTAATGTTTGATTGATGATTTCTTGTTCTTTGATATTGTGCCGTTGGATTTCTATATAGTAATCCTCACCAAACATATCTAACCACCATTTAAACTCTATTTCTGCTTTTTCTTCGCCCCCATGTAAAATGGATTGTGGCACATAGGCACCAATACAGCAAGTAGTGGCAATCAATCCCTCATGGTATTTTTCAATGAGTTCTTTATCAATGCGGGGATATTTACTGTACATGCCTTCTATATATCCCAAAGAAGTCAATTTTACCAAGTTTTGATAGCCCACTTTGTTTTTCGCCAATAAAACCTGGTGAAAACGTTGATCTTTTACATCTTTCGTAAAAGATTTGGCATGTCTGTCGCTCACAACATAAAACTCGCAGCCCACAATCGGTTTTACAACCGGGGCCAAAATGTCTTTGCCATTCGCATCTTTGCCCACGATTTTGGTGTTTTTCCAAGCTTGACTCACAAAATCGAATGCCCCAAACATATTTCCATGATCAGTAATAGCCAATGCGGGCATCCCATCTTTGATTGCTTTTTTATACAAACCACTAATTCCGGCAGCCCCATCAAGCAGAGAATATTGGGTATGAACGTGTAGATGAGAAAATTGAGACATGCTGGGTTTGGGGTTTGGGGTTTGGGGTTTGGGGTTCAAGCAAACTGATAAACCAAATGAATAGCAAATATCGTTAGTTAAGTATGCTAAAAAGTTGACATTTTTCCACAACTGCATCCGGATTACTCAGGAACAAACCCCAAACCCCAAACTTCATTAGTTATCCACATTCCGAGGTTTACTAATCAAACTGTTGAAAAGTTATTCAGCATGGGGCGATTTCTTGTGCTCAAAACATAAATTGCAAATGCTGATATATGAAAATAAAAAGTCTGATAATAGGATTGTTGAGCCTTGTGCTATTTAGCAGTTGTAGTACATTTAGAAAACTATCTGCCAATGATATTTCAGCAAGCCAGTCTACAAAGAACAAAAAAACAAATACAACCGCAACAAGAGGATTTATCAATGAAATAGAGGTAAGTCCGGGGTCTGTTGTTACTGCCAATCCAACATATGTAAAATCAACAGTAAAAACTGACTATGCAAACCCAATATCCCAAACCGGCGTATCAGCAACCGATGAAAAAATGAAGGTGGTTACAATTGAAACGGTCAATTTGCTACAATTAAAATATGCGATCATAACGGATGCTACAGTAGAAAAACTAGTGAATTTGCCATTGTTAGAAGTGATTGATAAATGGTGGGGAACAAAATATTGTATGGGTGGAAGTACAGATAACTGTATTGATTGTTCTGCATTTACACAAGTCATTATGCGGGATGTTTATCAACAAAGTTTACCAAGAACTGCACAAGAACAATTTAACAGTTGTGAAAAGATAGCATTAGAGGATTTGCGCGAAGGCGATCTTGTTTTTTTTACTACCGTTGAAAAAGATATCTCACATGTGGGCATATATCTCTTAAACAATAAATTCGTTCATGCCGCCACATCCGGAGGGGTAATGATTAGTGATTTAAATGAAAATTATTGGCAAGGGAAGTTCAAAGGAGCGGGGAGGATGGAAAGAAAGGTGTTGGCTAATAATGAAAAGTGATGGGGGATGCATTTGCCTTCACTAATCACTTTTCACTCTAAATCTATCAACTCTTTTCAATAAGTTATCATACAACTGCCCCGCATCCGGCGTAAGCTTCCAGTAAAAAATGCCCACAATCATCAGGGAGGAGAATAGGAGAATGCGCACAATGATGGCAAGAAAACCATGCATGTTCTGAAATAGAAAATAACAAAACCCATAAGCAACCACTGCCAGTAACAATGAATACAAAGTCTTTAGATTGAAAGGTTGCATGTTAAATTTTCTTCGAAGAAATTCAAAACGAATAAAATTATAAATACTATACGCCATTAATTCTGCAAAGGCAGAACCAATGATTCCATAATTTTTAATAAGATAATAGGTAAGGGGTAATCGGAAAGCCAATAATATAACTCCACTATAAAAATCAAAACGCCAAAAAGTAGAAGTGTTGATCACCATGGCGTTTAATCCGGTTCCGGCATCAACAATGCGTACCAAACCTAGTATAAAAATAACGCCTAATCCATTTGCATATTCATTTTGGATATTCAATACCATCATTCCATCTTTTACATTCAACCACATATTGCCGAAGATAAAAAGCGACATCAACAAAAGGTTGATACAAGACCGCTGATAGATCCTATTAATTTCTATGTAATTTTTATCTTTCCATGCCCTGGATAATACGCCGGCAGAAATAGCCTGTATGCTGCGTTGAGGCACTTGTATAAGGTTAGCAGCATATTGCGCAAACATAAAAATACCCGTGGCCGTTAAGCCTTTTAAACTGGCAATGATTAAGCTGTCTATTGTGGAAGCTATCGCCGCAATAACAGTACCCCCAAAAATAAGGGCTTGCATACCGACAATCTTTTTCCAGAATTTTCTAGTAACCCTGCTGATATTGAATGTGAAATATAAGTGACCTGATTTATATAAATAGAATAAGAGTATAAAAAAAACGAATAGGTACTGAAAAGAAAACATATATATAAAACTGCGAAATGTAATCACTCTGAAATAAAAGAGGAGAATTAATACACTGGTCAATATTCGCAGACCGGTTTCTTTCATAAAATTAGACATCACCGATTTATTCAATGCCCAACAAAAGCTTTCGATCACCGAGAAAAAAAGCATACCCATGGCAAAGGGGAAAAGCCAGAAATAATAATCAACAACGAGACTTGAATTTTTAGAAAACTTTCTAATAAATAACGGCTCAAAATACCATCCACCCAATGAAACCAAGACAAAGCCAATAAAAGCGATTAACAATGTCCAAGACATGATATCGATTTTATTTTCTTCCAGATTGTCTTTGTAATAGGGATAAAATTTATAAATAACCGGAATGACCCCTAAGGAACCTATGGCAAACATGATCTGTCCAAAATCAAAAAAGATACGTGTAATCGCAAATTGATCAGGTGTGAAAATATTTCCATCCTGATAAAAATGAAAGGGTGTTTTGGCCGTATAAAAATAAATATTGATTAGGCCGATAAAAAAACCAAAATAGACCAATAAACTAGAAATGATTGTCTGTTTACGAATACTGCCCATAGATGAAAAGGTTATCCCTTGGTTAATTGGCAGTGGCTACCTGCTTAACTTTAATATAAAAATGTTTCTCAATTTCTGAAAGTTGGAATGTAGATGCCTCCCCATTTTTTAAATCAATCGCATTCCATTGTAAGGTAGGTTCTATTAACAAATCTTTTCCGGCAACTTTTAAATCTATGGGCATATTAAATCCTTCAACACAATTGGCCCATCTAAATAATAATTTCATTTTATCATCAGAAAAGGTAAATTCAAGTTCAGGGATTTTTGTTGTTCGAAGATATTGATCGAATATTTTTGCCACATCCCTACCTAAAAATCCACTCATTGCCTTAGTGATGTCTTCTGTTGTTACGGTTTGATGATAGAATTTCTTATTCAAAAAACGCAACAGATTCCTAAATTTTTCATCATCCCTAATAAAATGACGAATACTGTGTAACATATTACCGGATTTAGGATACATATCTCCACTACCTTGTTTGTTTACACCGTAAGCCGGTATAATGGGCACATCATTTCGAATGCCTTTTCGCGTACCATAATTGTATTCATTACCCGCTTGTAACCCTGACTGACATTCCGTATACAATGTTTCGAAATAATTTGTAAACCCTTCATGAATCCACATATCTGCCAAGTCTTTACTGGTAATATTATTGGCAAACCACTCATGTCCGCTTTCATGTACTATAATAAAATCCCATTTCAACCCCCAACCGGTACCGGACTGGTCTCTGCCCAAATAGCCATTCTGAAAACCATTTCCATAAGCAACCGCACTTTGGTGTTCCATACCTAAATGGGGTGACTGTACCAATTTATACCCATCTTCATAAAAAGGATAAGGGCCCATCCAATATTCAAAACATTTAAGCATCAATGGAACTTGTTTAAACTGTTCTTGTGCTTTGTCTAACTCATAATCCAACACCCAATAATCGCAGTCGAGTTTTCCTTTTTCTCCTTCATATGTTTCATGCCAATTCACATACTTGCCTATATAAGGGATAATATTATAATTATTAATGGGGTTGATTACTTTCCATTCATAGGTTAAGTTCCCTTTCTCATAACTTTTTTTACTGATTAATCGCCCATTACCAACGGCTACCAAAGTATCCGGTACCGTCATTTTTAGGGTAGCCCCATTATCCGGTTCATCGCTTTGGTGATCTTTACAGGGATACCAAACACTGGCACCCAATCCTTGGCAGGCAACACTCATCCATGGACGACCTTTTTTATCGGTTGAGAAAATCCAACCCCCATCCCAAGGAGGTCGTTTGGCAACAGTGGGATTTCCACTAAAAGCCAATGCCAATGTTTCAATGGTACCTTTTGCAAGTGTAGAAGGTAAAGTAATGTAATACACATTTCCTTCTCTGGTGTATGGTAGTGGGGTATTGTGTAAAAAAGCTTTGGTTAACTCCATGGGCTGTTGCAAGTCAATCTGCATACGAGTACCCGCTGCAAGAACTTTGAACTTTATATCTACTTTACCCTGTATGCTTTTTGACACAAAATTGGGTGTTACCAAGATGGAATAGTGAAGTACATCCCACCAAGCTCTTTCAGGGGTAATACTTCCTCTAAGTGTATCTGCTTTTGTAAAAGGTTTTCTGATAGTGCCTAATTGGGCTGTTGAGGCAA
Organism: Bacteroidota bacterium; assembly: GCA_031417635.1. Classification (GTDB taxonomy): domain Bacteria; phylum Bacteroidota; class Bacteroidia; order Chitinophagales; family Chitinophagaceae; genus Sediminibacterium. The sequence continues at coordinate 19,348 of JANOVY010000030.1, forward strand.
AGCTTGCCATCAAACAAATCAAACACAATAATCTGCCTTTTGTATTCATCGTTTAAAAGTAAGATATTCGGGCTGTATGATCTGTAAGATTCACATAAAATTGGAAAAAGATTCACAAAAGAATTTCGCCATTTGGTGGGGATATTTTTTGCTTTTATCCGTTTCTTTCAATAGTTGCCAATCTGAACAACTTTCGAATAAACAAGTGTTTTACTATAATGAATCAACCGGTACACAATCACTGGATCCTGCTTTTGCAAAAAACCAGGCAGTCATGTGGGCAACCCATCAATTGTACAACACATTGTTAGAAATAGACAGTGGCCTCAATATTGTTCCTTCATTGGCTAAAAATTGGGAAATCAGTTCCGACAGGTTGGTATATGTTTTTCATTTGCGAACCGGTATCCGTTTTCACGATAATGACTTGTTCACCGGTGGCAAAGGAAGGTTACTGGTAGCCAATGATATTGTATATAGTTTTAACCGAATACTCGATAAAAAAATAGCCAGTAGTGGTGCCTGGATTTTTAATAACCGAATTGATACCGTTAGTGGATTCAAAGCTCTGAATGATTCAACTTTTCAACTAAAGCTATTGCGTCCTTTTCATCCCATTTTGGGCATTCTAAGTATGCAATATTGCAGCATTGTGCCTTGGGAAGTGGCAGAGAAATATGGAAAGAATTTTCGGCGCAATCCCTGTGGCACAGGTCCATTTCAATTAAAGTCATGGGATGAAGGAGAAGCGCTGATTTTTCAAAAGAATGCACATTACTGGGAGAAGGATAGTATCGGACAATCCCTTCCTTATTTAGATGCCATCAAAGTGAGTTATTTTGATAATAAAGCCACAGAATTTCTTCAATTCAGGCAAGGGGGATTGAGCTTTATCAATGACATTGATCCTTCCTTTAAAGATGAAATCTTAACAAAAAATGGGGCACTCAGGAAACAATGGATTGGAAAAATTCAATTGAAAAAACATCCCTATTTAAATACAGAATACCTGGGCATTTTGGTTGATGAAGAAAACCCATTGGTTAAAAATGCTCCATTGCGGTTAAAAAAAGTAAGACAAGCCATTAACTATGCAATTAATAGAAAACAGTTAATGATGTATATGCGCAATTCAATAGGTATTCCGGCAGAAGCAGGTTTTGTTCCGGGCGGACTCCCTTCTAAAAACACTGAATTCGTAAAAGGCTATTCTTTTGATCCTGCAAAAGCCAAAAGTTTGTTATCTGAAGCCGGTTTTCCCAATGGCAAAAATCTACCCACCATCAAATTACTGACCATTGCCATTTATGCCGATATTGGAAGTTTTGTTGCCCGGCAACTAGAAGAAGTAGGCATACCGATACAAGTTGAAGTTATTCAGAAAAGCCTGTTATTAGAACAAACCGCAAAATCACAAGCCCTATTTTTTCGGGGTAGCTGGATAGCCGATTATCCGGATGCAGAAAACTATATGGCCATGTTTTACAGTAAGAACCCGGCTCCGCCAAACTATACCCGGTATAAAAATAATGCCTTCGATGTATTGTATGAAAAAGCATTACTAGAAACGAATGATTCTTTGCGTTACCAACTTTATCGTGAAATGGATCAATTGGTAATCAATGATGCCCCTGTAGTACCTATCTGGTATGACATGGCCATTCATTTAATTCAACCCCATATAACAGGATTCTACCCGAATGCCTTGAATTTATTGGAACTGAGAAGGACAAAAGTAGGGGGGGGAGGGTGAATAGTGAAAAGTGAAAAAAGATCAGATTTTCAATGTTCACCTTTCACTTTTCACTTCTTTCAACCCTCACCCTTTCTTAAACTTACTCTTAAACGCCTTCTCAAACTTCTCCAACTTAGGGGCAATTACAAATCGGCAATAGCCTTGATTTTGATTATCGTTGTAATAATTCTGGTGATAATTTTCTGCGGGATAAAAGTTCATAAATGGTTCGATGGTGGTAACAATGGGTTTATCCCAGGCACCACTTTTTCCGAGAACCTCTTTATAATGCTCGGCTTTTTTTCTTTGCTCTTCATTGTGAAAGAAAATCACACTTCTGTATTGCGGGCCTACATCATTTCCTTGTTGGTTTGGGGTAGTTGGAACATGTGTTTTCCAAAAAACTTCTAACAGTTCATCATACGTGATTTTCTTTGGGTCATATACGATACGGCAAAGCTCTGCATGTCCTGTTGTTTTATCACAAACTTGCTCATATGTTGGGTTCTCAACATGCCCTCCGCCATAACCGCTTAATACTTTATACACCCCGTCTAATTTTTGAAAGAAAGCTTCGGTACACCAAAAGCAGCCTTCGCCAAAAGTGGCCGTATCAGTGACGATACCATTGGGAATCGGTTCATTTTGCATGACTGTCATTTTTTTAGAATTGTTTTGTTGCGCACAGGCTGTTATGGTAACAGCCAGCAAAATCAGTGAAAAATAGGTTCGAATCATCATTTCTTTTTTTAAATGTACGAATTACCAATACAAACAGATTGACGGGTATTTGGTTCGGGACTTACAGATAAAAAGAATACTATGATTTCTTTAACAAAAAAATTTACTCACCCCGACTTTGCTTCGCTCGTCACCCCTCTCTACTTCGTAGAGAGGGGGAGCATAATATTCCCCCCTCTTTGCTATGCAGAGAGGGGCCGGGGGTGAGTTAACAACATTACCTTTGCCAAGTTTAACAAAAAGGCTATTCCCATATGCGCTTATACCCGGAAACTGCAGAGTCACAATTGGAATTTGATAAAGTAAAGTCTTTATTAGTTGCACATGCCAACACCGAATACGCCAAAGTAAAAGCTGCCAATCTTCGTATCCACACCCGTAAAGATTTTATAGAACTAGATCTGCAACAAAGTCATGAATACAAATTATTGTATGAACAAAAACAAAAATTTCCTAATGATTTTATTCTCAATATTAGTCGGGACTTAAAATTATTGTCAATTCCGGGTGCTTTGTTGATAGGAGAGCAATGGATTCCAATTAGAAAGCTGGTTGAGAACATTGGCCATATTTTCAGATGGTTTGATGGAGACAGAAGAGTAATGTATCCCGCCCTTTCTAAAGTGATTGCCGGTACGTATTATGAGAAGTCGATCATCGCGATGATTGATGAAGTGTTAGATGAGAATGGAACAGTAAAAGACAATGCCTCTATTGAATTGCAGAAAATTAGAATGAGTTTATTCAGAAAACGGAATGAATTGAGGCGCATGTTTGAAAAAGTAGTGGCCAAATTAGCCAAAGCCGGATTCAGTGCCGATTTTGAAGAAAGCTTTAGCAATGGCAGAAGGGTAGTAGCCGTTTTTGCGGAACACAAAAGACAAATCAAAGGAATTTTACATGGGGAAAGTGATAGCCGTAAAACTGCCTTTATTGAACCTGAAGAAACCATTGAATTAAACAATGATGTGTACGCATTAGAACATGAAGAAGGCAGAGAAATTCAACGGATATTACGCGAATTGACCGCCAAGCTTTCTGTGTTTGCACCTTTATTAACACAGTACTTGCAAACAATTGGCGAATATGATTTTATTAAAGCCAAGGCAAAATTGGCCATCGATATGAATGGTGAGTTTCCCAATCTAACCGATAAAGCACATGTTGAATTAATAGATGCCTATCATCCACTTTTATATCTCTACAATAAAAAATCCGGTAAGAAAACAATACCGGTTACATTAACACTGGATGAAAAAAGCAGAATTTTAGTCATCAGTGGCCCCAATGCAGGTGGCAAAACAGTAACCATGAAAACCATTGGCCTTAATCAGATGATGCTACAGAGTGGTTTATTGGTTCCGGTACACCCAACTTCTCAAATGGGCATTTTTAAAAATTTATTCATTCACATTGGTGATACACAAAACCTGGCATTTGAGTTGAGCACCTATTCCAGTCATTTGTTGCACATGAAATATTTTATTGAAATGGCGAATGGAAAAACGCTGTTTTTTATAGATGAATTGGGAAGTGGCAGTGATCCAAATTTGGGAGGTGCTTTTGCTGAAGTCATTATGGAAGAACTCTCTCGCAAACATGCATATGGCATAGTAACCACCCACTACCTGAACCTGAAAGTGATGGCTAACCATACCCAGGGTATACTGAATGGTGCCATGCAATTTGATGAAGTTCATTTACTTCCGCTGTACAAACTCGTCATAGGCAAGCCCGGCAGTTCTTACACATTTGCCATTGCCGAAAGAATTGGATTACCCCAACCCTTAATTAACAAAGCCAGAAAATTGGTAGATGAAGACCATTTTAAACTTGATCGTTTATTAAACAATACCGAACAAGACTTACAAAAGTTAGAATTAGAAAAAAAAGAATTACATACGTTGATTAAAGAAAATGAAAAGTTGCGGAAAGAAATGCAAACTGTTTTAGACAAAGAAAAACACAATCAACAGATTGAGTTGTTGAAAAATCAAAATAGAATTTCAGAAGACCGTTTAATATATCTGAAAGACATGGAACGGAAATTAAAGCAAATCGTTTTAGACTGGAAAAAATCTGAAAATAAAAATGAAGTTGTCAAAAACCTCCAGCATCTTTTATTTAAAAGTAAAGAAGCCATTGTAGTAAATAAATTGGCAAAAAAAGTAGATAAAAAATATAAAGAACTCAATGAAAACATCATAGTGGGCTCTCTGGTAAAATTGAAAAAGAATTATCAGATAGGGGAAGTAAAAGAAATCAGAGGCAAAAGAGCCATAGTACAAATTGGATTATTACCCATGAATGTTGACATGGCAGATTTGATATCTGTTGAAAAACTAATGGAGGAAAGCTAGGCTGATAAGAGGTTGATGAGATTAAAGAGGGTTAAAATAGGTTAAAGAAGTTAAAAAATGGGGTGTCAAAAAAAAACGTGTTCTCACCTTTTTAACCCATTTTAACCCAATTTAACCATTGCAACCATTTTAACTATTTTAACTATTTTACAATATCCCTAACATACATTATATAATAATTTTCTTTATATTACAGTCCCCCCATATTTCAATACCCTTTAAACCCCACAAATGAGAAAATTGAAACTTAACATGGCCATTGTATGCTTTGCATTTTTTGGCATGTACGGTCAATTGTTGCAGGCTCAATATGAGCCGAACAAAAAACTTCCTATTGATGAAAAAGTAAAAATTGGTCGATTGTCAAATGGCCTCACTTATTACATTCAAAAAAATGTACTCCCAGCAAAAAAAGTTCAACTTCGCCTTGTTGTAAATGTGGGCTCTGTGCTCGAAGATGCCGATCAGCAGGGTCTTGCACACTTTATGGAACACATGAATTTTAATGGCCTGAAACATTTTCCAAAAAATGAATTGGTCAATTATCTTCAAACCATTGGTGTTAAATTCGGCGCCGATTTAAATGCTTACACTGGTTTTGATGAAACCGTTTACATTTTACCCATCCCTACCGATGACCCTGAAAAAGTAGAAAAAGGTTTCACAATACTTGAAGACTGGGCCTTTAATGCCTTATTGGATACAGCTGAAATTAATAAAGAAAGAGGGGTTGTATTGGAAGAATCTCGATTAGGAAAAGGGGCAGGCGAAAGAATGCGAAACAAATATTTTCCAATGATTTTAAATGGTTCCCAATATGCAAAAAGAATACCCATCGGAACCGATAGCATTCTTCAAAATTTCAAGCCCTCCTCATTAATACGTTTTTATAAAACTTGGTATCGCCCAAATTTAATGTCTGTCATTGTTGTAGGTGATATTGATCCCGAAATGATTGAAAAACAGATTCAACAACATTTTGCAGCTTACCAAAATCCTCCAAATGAAAAACCAAGACCATCCATTATTGAGATTTCGCCTAGGGTAAAAAATGAAAGCATGGTTCTCACAGATAAAGAGCAACCCTTCAGTATTTTACAAGTATTTAATTATACTGAAAAAGACAAACCCATTGAAACATGGGGAGATTATAGACAAAGTGTTATTGAGGGATTATTTAATTCAATGATAAGCCAAAGATTAAACGAGTTAACGCAACAACCGAATGCCCCCTTTTTACAAGCTAGTGCCAGTTTAGGAGAATTTATCAGGGGTTATCGTGCATTTACTTCCTTTGCTGTCATTGGTGATAAGCCAACTAAAGATGGTTTGGATGCTATCATAGCTGCCACAGAAAGTGTAAAAAAATATGGGTTCTTAGCCACAGAATTACAAAGAGCAAAAACAAGAACCCTTACATCATCTGAAAGAAGTTACAATGACAGAGATAAAACGGAATCGGATCGAATTGTTGATCAATATGTAAGTCATTTCCTGGAAGGCAATCCTATTGTAGGTGTATCCAACAATTTCGCTTTCTTAAAAAATGTGTTACCCACGATTACTTTAGAAGAAGTAAATGAAGTTGCAAAAAAAATGGAATCTTCACAAGGTTTTTTTGCATTATTGATGGGCGCAGAGAAAAACAAAGCCACATTACCCTCTAATGAAGACTTAACCGGAATGGTAAGTACCGCCAAAAAAACACCTGTAAAAGCATATGAAGAAAATGCAATGGCGACAACGCTAATGGAAAAATTGCCGGTAGCCGGGAAAATCATCAGCCAAACAAACAATGTAACATTAGGTTCTACGGATCTTACATTTAGCAATGGTGTTACTGTAACATTGAAACCTACCGAATTTAAAACGGATGAAATACAAATGGATGGTTGGCGATTGGGCGGAAGTAGAAATTATGGATTGGCGGATAAAAAAAATGCAGAGAAAGCTGCTTTATTGGTTCGAACAATGGGAGTAAAAGATATGACACCTATTGATCTTCGAAAATTTTTAACCGGAAAAACAGTTAATATTAAAACCTATATCAACGCAAATGATGAAGGGATTGATGGTACTTCCAGTGCCAAAGATTTCGAAACTTTTTTACAACTCGCGTATCTTAATTTTTTATACCCACGGAAAGATGCAGCGCTTTTTCAAACTTATGTATCAGCACAAAAAAGTCAACTGGAGAATATCAAATCCATTCCCAATGCATACTTCTCTGATACTCTTTCCAAGATAATGTACGGCAATAATCCATGGTCGAACGGCCTTGAAACAATTGAATCTTATTCCCAACTGAATCTTGATAGATCAATGGAAATTTATAAAGAAATATTTAGTAATGCTTATGGTATGCACTTCACATTTGTGGGAAATATAGATGTGGAAAAGATAAAGCCATTATTAGCTATTTATCTTGGTAGCCTTCCATCCAAACCCAAAGAAAATAAATTTACTGATGTGGGATTAAGACCCGTAAAAGGTGTCGTTGAGCTGATTGTAAAAAAAGGAGCAGCCAAACAGAGTAATGTGAATATTATTTTTACAGGAGATGCCAACTATAGCAAAGACCAAGATCTGAGACTAAAAGTATTAATTGAAGTCTTAAATATTGGGATTATTGAAAAATTGCGTGAAGAAATGGGAGGAATTTATGGTGGCGGAATGAATTCAGTCATGAATAGAAGACCCTATGGCAATTATCAAATCAGTGCTAGTTTTCCTTGTGGACCTGAAAATGTAGATAAATTGACTGCGGCTTTATTTTCTTTAATAAACTCAGCAAAAGAAAAGGGAGTTGATCAAAAAGACCTTGATAAAGTAAAAGAAACTTTAAAAAAGCAAAATGACGACATTATGAAGACAAATGCTTATTGGTTAAGGAATCTTTCTTATGCCTTTATTGAAAATTATGACCCTTCTTGGTTTCTTGGTTATGAAACAAATGTAAACGCCATTACAATAGCTGATTTACAACAGACGGCCAACCAATATTTAAATATGAATAATTACATAAAAGCCATATTGAATCCAGAGAATTAATACACTGATTCGAGACTTATGGAACAACGCATAAAAGTTGCCTAACTGATTAGTTAGGCAACTTTTTCAATTTTGGTCATTTTGAAAAATAAAATATTATGTCGAAAACCCTTGTGTGGCCTGCAATAGCCATGATCTAACCATAAGGATTGTTGATTTTTTTTTGTCAATTCGTTTCAAAACGTACTTTTGCCGCGGAGAGTTGGCAGAGCGGTCGATTGCGGCAGTCTTGAAAACTGTTGACTGTAACAGGTCCTGGGGTTCGAATCCCTAACTCTCCGCCTCTGCCCACCATAGCTTTAGCGACGGTGGGCTTTTTGTTTTTTTGCAGTCCATTTGCTATTCCGGTGGGCTTCGGCGGACAGGTCCGCTGAAGTTGCGAAAGAGACTTACGCCCATTTACCCACCATAGCTTTAGCGACGGTGTGTATTTTTTTATTTTAAGGCTTAAGAAATACTGCAGTGGTTAGCTTGACAGCTAAGCAAAACCCTGATTAGGATATATTACTGAGATTGTTTGAATAAAAAATCACTTTATATAAGTATAAATACTTAGCGGAAAAAAATGACACCAACCGATATTGCATAAAAAGTGCTATGCAATATGTATACATTCTCCGTTGCAAAGACGGCTCGACATATACAGGGTGCACTTCTGATTTAAGGGAAAGATTTCAGAGGCATACAAACAGGAATGTGCCATCTACAAAAAACATTTTGCCAATAGAACTATTATTTTATTGTGCATTCAAAGAAAAGCATAAAGCTTTCCTATTTGAAAAATACCTGAAATCTGGCTCAGGGAGGGCGTTTATGAAAAAAAGATTTCTATAGCTTTATTTGTGCTTTTATTAAGGATTTTTACAATCCATACAATTGTTTAAGAACCTGTTGAATTTTGGCGATTTTTTGTTGGGTATCTGATTCACTAACATACAAACATAATCAAGATATAAATGAAGGTTTTATTGGAGTTAAGGGCAGGCTTCATTTTGAATTGATTGATTATTCAAGAATACCTTCTAAAAAAGTCAAAAACGGTTTTTTTCATAAAAGCAACCTTTCTGTTTAAGCTTTCGTACCCATCCATATATAAACCCATGACATGAAACAACTTAACAACTTTAGTAAGCTTTTTATATTTTTCTCCTTTACTATTGTAACAATTATTGCCTGCAGCAAGGGTAGTGATTCACCGGCAACACCGGCCGGCCCTGTTGATGTTTGTGCAGGCAAAACACTTACCCTGAGTACTGCTGTTGTGAATGCTTTGAATGCATGCGCAAAAGGTTCCATTACCATCACAGCCGGCGGAAGTACCGGTTTTACCTATAACATCGATAACGGTACTTTTCAGGCTTCCAATGCGTTTAGCAACGTTTCTGTGGGAGATCATGGGGTTATTATTAAAGATGCTGCGGGTTGTACCAAATCAGCCAATGTAACAGTTGCCTCCAATGCAGGTTCTGCCGGTCCATTGTTTACCGGCGTAAAAAATCTAATTGCTGCTTCTTGTTTAAGTTGCCATTCCGGTGCATCAGCCAGTGGGGGAAAGAGTTTTTCATCTGATTGTGATATTGTCAATAGCGCAGACCGAATAAAAGTTAGAACCATCGATGGTACCCCTTCTTTTATGCCACAAGGTGGACAATTGAGTGCTGCCGATAAGAAAAAAGTGAGTGATTGGATTGCTGCCGGAGCAAAGTTTAGCGATTAGTGGTATTGCTATTTACAATACGGCTATTAATAATCATTTAAAGAGACTCAACTTTCATTCTGTACTTTACCTTTGCTGAAAATGTAAACCGGTTTGAAGCAGCTTTCTGCCCTCAATAAATATTTCTGGAAATACCGAAAAAGGTTCTTTATTGGAATATTTTTTGTTATTGCATCTAATTATTTTGCTGTATTATCCCCTCAAATCACCGGATTTGTAGTCAATCAAGTACAGCAACGATTACCCGGTGCCATTCCCATGTTATCAAGACCTGTTCATGATAAGTTGGTTGACAGTTTTCTCAATTCCCTACAATCAGCAGATTTTAGCTTTGGGTGGTTGGTTGCCATTTGTAGTATCACCATTTTATTACTTGCCATCATCAGGGGAATTTTTATGTTTTTTATGCGGCAGACAATTATTGTCATGAGCAGACATATTGAATTTGACCAAAAAAATGAAGTATTTACAAAATACCAGGAACTGGATACCCATTTTTATAAAACCCATAGCACCGGCGATTTAATGAACCGAATGGCTGAAGATGTAAGCAGGGTTAGAATGTACACCGGACCAGCTGTTATGTATTTAATCAATTTGATTACACTGATTGGTTTTTGTGTAGTGAACATGCTACGCAAAGATGCCCATTTAACCATATTGGTATTGGCTCCATTACCGGTATTGGCCATCACCATTTATATGGTGAATAGCATCATCCATAAAAAAAGCGAAAAAATTCAATCTTTGTTATCAGACCTTACAACCAACGCACAAGAATCATTTTCAGGCATTCGGGTAATCAAATCTTTTGTGCAAGAAAAAGCCATGCTTGGATTTTTTCAGAAAAATAGTGAAGCCTATAAAAAAAATGCCGTGGGTTTGGCAAAAGTTGAGGCTATTTACTTTCCAAGTATGGCGTTGATGATCGGTCTTAGCACCTTGGTTACCATTCTCGTTGGAGGGATTCAAGCATTACACGATAGTAGCAAAGTGGGCTTAATTGTTGAGTTTGTCATTTATATTAATATGCTCACTTTTCCGGTAAGCGCTATTGGATGGACGGCCAGTATGATTCAAAGAGCAGCAGCTTCTCAAAAAAGATTAAATGAATTTCTAGATACAGAACCCATCATTCGTAATTCCAATGACCCAATCACTCATCCTATTTCAGGCGATATTATCTTTGAAAATGTTAGTTTCACTTACCCACATACAGGTATCAATGCATTGTCTAATTTCAATCTCACCATACAAAAAGGAACCAAGGTTTTAATATTAGGGAGAACCGGAAGTGGGAAATCAACTTTGGCCCAATTATTACTTCGCTTTTATGACCCAACATCCGGGAGTATAAAGATTGGAGAAACTTTACTAAAAGATATTGATTTGCATACGTTACGGGAACAAATTGGGTATGTACAACAGGATGTATTTTTATTTAGTGATACCGTAAGTGACAATATTGGTTTTGGCTTGAAAACAACCCCAACCCTTGAAAAAATTCAACAAGCAGCACGTTTTGCCAGTGTACACAATGAAATAATGGGTTTCTCAAATGGTTATCAAACAATGATCGGAGAAAGAGGAGTAACACTAAGCGGTGGACAAAAACAAAGAATATCGATTGCCCGAGCACTCATCAAAGAACCGGAAATTATTGTTTTTGACGATTGCTTAAGTGCTGTTGACGCTAAAACAGAAAATGAAATCATTGGTAGTTTAAACCGTTATCTGCATGAAAAAACAGCGATTATTATCACTCATCGAATCTTTTCTTCTTTCACATTCGATAATATTGTGGTATTAGAAGATGGTAAGGTAGCCGAAGAAGGTAGTCATGAAGTATTAATGGCCAATAACAGTTACTATGCCGAATTGTACCGGACTCAATTAACGGAAGCAAAAGAAGTCCAATAAAAATAGACCAAGGACCATGTTCGATGGACTTCTCTATAAAATTTCGCTAATTCTGAAACAATCCTATATTTGTGCTTCATAAAAAGTATTCACCAACCAAAAACTAACAACTGTGGAGTTCGAGAACAACGAAAAAAAGATAGAAAGTGTTTACAGTAAACGTATTAGAGCAGGCAAAAGAAGGACCTATTTTTTTGATGTCCGTGCCACCAGAGGAAATGATTACTTTTTAACCATTACCGAAAGCCGTAAACGATTTGACGACAATGGTTATGACAGGCATAAAATTTTTCTTTATAAAGAAGATTTTAATAAGTTTTACAAAGCCCTTGGCGAAACCATCGATTATGTGAAAACTGATTTGATGCCCGATTTCGACTTTGATGCTTTTAACCATGAATACAACGAATCTGAGACTGGTGAAGTTGCTTCAGAAACTGTGACAACTAATCATGATGTCATATCCACTGTGATAGACGAAATTGAGACAAAATCAATTACCATCGATGTTGAAGCTGTTGCTGCACCAACGCCTATTACAGACGCCGTTGCAGCCTCTAATAGCTCTTCGGAAGAAGTTGATAAATGGTAATAAAATTTGCAATACGATATTAAGACATAAAAAAAACGCTGTTTCAGCGTTTTTTTTATGTCTTAATTGCCTTTCTAAGTCATTGTTTGCTCACTTTTTTAATCATCCAGATATCACAACCATTGTGGCCTGAATTGCCCATCGGTCCGGCTAAATAGGTAAACCCGAATTTTTCATATACACTCACTGCTTTTTTTAGTTCCGGCATGGTTTCAAGATAAACTTGTGAAAAACCAAGTCCGGCGGCTGTTTCCAAACACTTTGTAATCATTAATTTCCCCAAGCCCATTCCTCTTGCATCGGGTGATAAATACATCTTAACCAATTCACATGTATCATGGGGTAGCCCTTCTGTAGGAAAGATACCCGCTCCTCCTATTATTTTATCTTCTTTTACAGCAATAAAATACTTGCCATTGATTGTCGTTTCAAATAATTCAAAAAGATGATCGGTGGTACTATCAAAATAAACTGTACCGGGTCTGTTTGCACCAAACTCTTCCAAACTTTGTCTGATAATAAGGGCCATGGGTTTATTATCAGCCGGTTGAATGGGTCTTATTTGAATATCATCCATATAATTAGAAAATTGGATACTGTTTCATTTGTATGCTGCTTGCAGCTTTTACTTAGCTATTCTTCTCTGAATTTCTTAAATGCATTCATTAATCCATTGGTAGAAGAGTCATGAGAGGTAACTTCTTGATTGTCTATTAATTCAGGCAAAATCTGGTTGGCCAGTTGTTTGCCCAATTCAACCCCCCATTGATCAAAACTGAAAATATTCCAGATAACGCCCTGAACAAATATTTTATGTTCATACATAGCAATCATGGTTCCTAATGTGAAAGGATTGATTTCCTTCACTAAAATTGAATTGCTCGGCTTATTTCCTTCGAATATTTTAAATGGTGCTAATTTTTTAATTTCGTCATCATTTTTATTGGCTTTCATTAATTCAACCTTTACTCCATTTTCTGTTTTTCCATTCATTAATGCTTCTGTCTGTGCAAAGAAATTGGATAGTAGTTTTACATGATGATCGCCTATTGCATTGTGACTGATGGCCGGAGCAATAAAATCACAAGGGATTAATAAAGTACCTTGATGAATTAACTGATAGAATGCATGTTGTCCATTCGTTCCGGGTTCTCCCCAAATAACCGGGCCGGTAGCATAATTAACGGGGTTACCACTGCGGTCTACGCTTTTCCCATTGCTCTCCATATTCCCTTGTTGAAAATAAGCAGCAAATCGATGCATGTATTGATCGTATGGCAATATGGCTTCACTTTGGGCACCAAAAAAATTTGTATACCAAATACCCAATAAAGCCATTAGGACAGGGATATTCTTATCGAATTTTTCTTTTCTAAAATGTTCATCGGCAGCATGTGCTCCCTTCAATAGTAACTCAAAATTATCATATCCAATGGTCAATGAAATGGACAGACCTATTGCACTCCATAATGAATATCGACCACCTACCCAATCCCAAAATTCAAACATATTGGCTTTGTCTATTCCAAAGGCAGTTACTTCCTTTTCATTGGTGCTTAAAGCTGCAAAGTGTTTGGCTATATGTGCTTCCTCTTGTGCATGTTCCAGAAACCAAGTCCTTGCAGTATGTGCATTGGTCATAGTTTCTTGTGTTGAAAAAGTTTTTGAAGCAACCAGAAATAGGGTTTCTTCAGGATTCACTTTTTTTAATGTTTCAGCGATATGAGTTCCATCAACATTACTTACAAAAAAAGTTTGTATGTCTTTTTTCCAATAGGGGCGAAGTGCCTCAGTAACCATATAAGGGCCTAAATCACTACCTCCAATACCAATATTAACAATGAACTTTATCTGCTTACCGGAGTATCCTTTTCTTTTCCCATTATGTACCTCATCAGAAAAAGATTTCATTTGATTCTGTACTTTTTTGATACGAGGCATGATATCTTTCCCTTCTACCAAAATTGCACTATCAGAAAAGTTACGCAATGCGGTATGCAATACTGCTCGTTGCTCTGTTTCATTAATTTTAATGCCGGCAAACATGTCATGTATGGCATCTTTTATCTTACAATCCTCTGCCAATTGAAGCAACAATTGTAAAGTCTTTTGATTAATGATGTTTTTTGAATAATCGAAAATGATTTCACCCAGGCAAAGTGAAAATTTTTGGAACCTTTCCGGGTCAGATGCAAAAAGTTCACGCATATGCCTTCTGCTCATTTCCTCTTCGTGATGCTTTTTTAATAAAAACCAGGCTTGGGTATTGGTTGGATTGATTCTTGGTAGCATAGTTGTTGCCGATTTGGGATAATTCTCTTTTGTGATTTCCAGTCTATAACAAATGAATGGCTTCGATAGTTCGAATAGTGTCTTCCGGACTGATGTCTAAATGGACAACTATTCTGATTTGTTTTGGGGATATCGCTATTACAAAAATACCCACTTCTTTCATTTTAGTGGCCAATACAGAAGCAGTAAACCTTCCTTTTACTTCAAATATGATAATATTGGTTTCAACTGGCAATACCTCCCCAACAAAATCCTTTTTTTGTAAAGCCGCAAGAATTTGTGATGCATGGTGGTGATCTTCCGATAATCTTACAATGTTATTTTCAAGCGCATAAATGCCGGCTGCGGCTAAATATCCTGCTTGTCGCATGGCTCCCCCGAAGACCTTCCTAATCCTTCTGGCTTTTTTTATAAACTCCTTTGAGCCAATTAATACACTTCCCACCGGAGCTCCCAATCCTTTGCTTAAACAAATGGAAATGGAATCAAAAACCTCTCCATATTGTAAGTAAGTTTCATTTTTTGCTACGAGTGCATTAAATAGCCTTGCCCCATCTAAATGAAGCTTTAACTTATTTTGTAAACAAACTTCTTTAATCCCTTGTATATCAACAAAATCATAACAACTCCCCCCACCTCTGTTTGCGGTATTTTCAAGTGATACCAGGGTAGTGGTTGGTTTGTGAATATCATCGGGATTAATGGCCTCCTTTACTTGATCTGCTGTTATTCTACCCCTATTTCCATCTATCAATCTTACTGAAGCGCCGGAATTAAAGGCAATACCACCTCCCTCATATTGATAAACATGTGACAATCTTTCACATATGATTTCATCGCCGGGTTGTGTATGGCATTTTATGGCAATTTGGTTGGTCATGGTGCCACTTGGACAAAAAACAGCGGATTCCATGCCAAAAAGAGAGAAACACATGGATTCTAGGCGGTTAATGGTTGGATCTTCCCCAAAAATATCATCCCCTACAGGTGCCTTCATCATGGCTTCTAACATTTGGGGTGTTGGCTTGGTAACTGTATCTGAACGAAAATCTATCATATGTTGCGAAGATAAATGGAAACATAAGTTTAAGTGTCTAAAAAATGAGGATTAATTTATTCAGATTTCAACCAAAACCTCGCATATTTTTGCCCATTTAAGTATGTTTTTCCACAAAAACCACAAAAATTCGATGTTCCGACGTACCTTTGCAGGCTTCTGAAAGAGCCATTTTGATGAAATAGAGGTGTTTTTTCTGCTTTTCAAAAACAATTGGCCGCTTTTAGCCGTTTATATTAAACAAGTAATAACACACCATGAGGCAGCTCAAAATCGCTACACAGATTACCAATCGTGATTCCCAAGCCGTAGAGAAGTATTTGCAAGAAATTTCTAAAATTTCAATGATTGCACCGGAAGAAGAAACCACTTTAGCACAAAAGATCAAAATGGGCGACCAGCGAGCACTTGATAAACTGGTTCAAGCCAATTTACGTTTTGTGGTTTCAGTGGCTAAGCAATACCAGCACCAGGGATTGTCGTTAAGTGATTTGATTAATGAAGGAAATCTAGGATTGATTAAAGCTGCCCAGCGTTTTGATGAAACGAAAGGATTTAAGTTCATATCCTATGCTGTTTGGTGGATTCGTCAATCTATCTTACAAGCATTGGCTGAACAAGGTAGATTGGTTCGCTTACCACAGAATAAAATTGGAACTTATAATAAAGCCAATAAAGCCTATATGGCTTTTGAACAGGAACATGAGCGAGAGCCGTCTACCGAAGAGCTTGCAGAGATATTGGAGATGAGTGAAACTGAAATCAATAATATTTTTCAAAGCAATACCCGTCATACTTCATTAGATGCGCCGGTTCATGAAGCTGAAGATGTAGCCATGGGAGATTTGTTAGAAGGAAGTGATGATACCGATGAGGATGTAATGAAAGATTCATTACGCGAAGAAATACGTAGGGTATTAAAATCACTAAGCCCACGTGAAGCAGAAATCGTAAATGCATATTTTGGTTTAGATGGTGAAAACGGTGTTACCATAGAACAAATTGGCATGAAATACGATCTTACCAAAGAGCGTATCAGACAAATTAAAGAACGTGCTATCAAACGTCTACAGAAAGCCAGATACAGCAATGCATTGAAGGCATATTTGGGGTAATATATTCATTGAAATAATAAATTAGAACCCCTCTGCAAAAACAGAGGGGTTTTATATAAAATAAATAATCAGTATGGAAAAGGAAGCTTCAGAAAAAGTTCATGTATTGATCATAGGATCAGGCCCTGCCGGTTATACAGCAGCCATTTACGCAGCAAGGGCTAATATGAAACCCTTGTTATACCAGGGAATTCAACCCGGTGGGCAACTTACCATTACAACAGAAGTAGAAAATTATCCCGGATATCCTGAAGGTATTCAGGGGCCTGATATGATGGTGGATTTTGAAAAACAGGCTAACCGGATGGGAGCCGATGTG
>JANOVY010000031.1:0-5574 GCA_031417635.1 Bacteroidota bacterium
GCCAATGATACCTTTTATACCCGGCAGTACCATCATATTTATATCTGCTAAAACATTGTAGGCACTAATAGTTAAATCGACGAATTTACCAGATTGGTAATCACTCTCAACTTCAAAATTAACTTTCTTTAAGTTTGAGAACAAACGTACGCCATAAGTTTGCCTGTTTTCAAATCCTGATCGAAAGTTGTATTTTCTCAATCTCGATTGAAAATTAACTACATAATAATCCAGCCCAATTTTTCTATTTGAAAAATATTGTGTTCCATAAATACCAACCAATCCTTCTTTGAAGCTTTCGTCATCAAAAGTGTATTGATTTGAAATTACTTTTGAAACTGCAAGGAAGTCAATTCCTCCGTTTTTAAATGTTCTTTTTATTATGAGGCCAACAAATGGTTGTCTCGTGTTTGGCCCTTCCCTTACTGTAAGTAACCTATGGTTTCCATAGAATAGTTCTTGTCTTCCCAATCTGAATTTCCAATGTTTTAGTTTAAGCTCAGCAAAAGCTTGGTGCAGGCTTAATTGGTTTTCATCAATTTCTGGCACAACCGGATTGTTATTCAAAAAACGAAGTGTATTGTTAAGTTGGATAAAAAATCTAAAATGATTGCCTAATTCAATATTTGAATGCAGCATTAACCGGTGCCAAAGTTGATTTACTGAAACATCTTGAAAGGTTGTTGGTATGTCACCAAAGTTTATATTTTTATAAATTTGAAATTGTTCTCGTAATTCGCCACCAAAAGAAATGTAATTTTTATTTCCTGCAGTGATATATTTCAGATGATCAAATCCTATTTTAAGACTGTCATTTTTAAAAAGTGAGAAGTCATCATCAAAGCGTAAAAGACTGATTTTATTTTGTGCTGAAGCAGGTGAAACTATCATTACAATGACAAACGTTATCGTGTACATCAAATAATTAAGGTTCTTCATAAATATTGTTAACTTTTAATTTTTGTAAACAACAAAACGTGATTGAAATTTAAATTTTTGATTGCTATTTAGGACTGACTAATAACCACAGGTCATTGCTATTGAGGACAATGACCTGCGGTTACAATCGCTTCAGAAATTAATAAGGTTTTATTATCTGCCCGGTGTTTGCGCCGAATACAGATTTGCGGAAACCAAATTCCAGTTGTTGCATGGTTACGGGAATGTCTCCCGGAAAGAAAGGGAAATAGTGGGGTGAATTTTCAATAACAGTAGGACTCACCGCATTGATACGGATACCATTTTCTAGTTCAATGGCTGCAGCTCTTACAAAACCTTCAACCGCACAGTTAGCGGCAGATGCATTGGCAAAGTTTTTCTGTGGATCATGTGATAATGCCCCGGTAATTAAGGAGAATGAACCTTTAGGGTTAATGTAATGTTGCCCGATGAGCACCAGGTTTATCTGGCCCATCATTTTCCCTTCCACACCTTGCCTGAAGGATGCATCATTTAATTTTTTCCAGGGACCTACATAGGTTGGGCCTGCGGTAGAAATAAGCGCATCAAAAGCACCTGCCTGCTTGAACATATTTTCTATAGATTCTGTAGAAGTAATGTCAACCTGTAAATCGCATCCTTCAGTAGCGGCGGTGATAACTTCATTTTCTTTTTTAAGTGCACTGGTTAAGTGCTTTCCCATAGTGCCTGATGCACCAACGATGATAATTTTCATTTTTGTATATTTTATTTATACAAAAGTAATTTCACCAAGGGCTGTTGATGTAGGACTATGATGTAGTTGTATAGGACTTATGAGGGATTTTTCCGGAATGCTTCGGGTGAGTATCCGCTTTGCTTTTTGAAGAATCGTATAAAATAGGAAACATCTTCATAACCCAGTTGGTCGGCAATATCTTTAATTTGATTAGGAGTAGCCAGCAGGTTTCTTTTAGCCTCCAGAATAATATGTTCATTTATGAGTTCTGAAGCTATTTTTCCCATTGTTGCTTTAGTGATTTCATTTAGCTGGTATGGGGAAAGATTCATCAGATCTGTGTATTGGGATACTTGCTTGTATTTAATAATATGCGTATCCAAAAGTTCTAAAAATTCCTCCAGGCGTTCCTGGGCATATGGATTTATATTCGATGATGGGCCATTTGGATTTGGGCTTTGCCTTACAAACTCAATAAAGAAAATATCTAAATTTGCTTTAATTATATCCTGAAACCCTTCTTCACTGGCAGTATACTCCAGAAATATATACGTTAATATATCATGTAATTTTTCAAACCTTTTTATTTCAAGCTTACAATAATTTTTATTACTTGCCTTTCTTAATCTCTGAGCCGATACCTTGTCTTTAGGATGATAAAATTCATTATTAAATTCTATTATGTATCCAGTAGAATTTGGTTTTAGTTGAAGCTGGTGCACTTGACCAGGCCGCATAAAGAAAACAGAATTGTCTAAAACATCATAAGTTGTAAAGTCTATTTCATGCTTACCCTCGCCCTTTTGTAAAGCAATAATAAAAAAGAAATCATGCCTGTGTAATTCATGAAATAATTCTTCTCTATCAAGTAGGTCCTCAACCTTACGAATCTTAAAACGTTCAGATAAGGGTTGTTCATTATGGTCTGAAATGATTTGTCTTATGGGAATTTTCTTCATATTGAACTCATTATAGCAAATGGTAAGAGTGTTCGTCGCAAATGTCTCCTAAATGGAATTATGCGCTTTCCGGTTACGAAGAGAACACAACCAACTTACAACAAAGATGAAGTTAAATCAATATATCGTAATTCAAGATACCAAAATGTGGTATCAAAAACTTTGTTGGAATATACATTAAATAAATAATTATGCTTATAAACAATAGTAGTATCAACTAGCCTGATTTACTATTTTAAATAATCATTTACTTTCAATAATTTATATTCAGGCGAAGAGTCGAATAATAAGTTTAAAAGATTCATATGCCCCGCACCAAAAATGACTAATATTTTATCTGTTGGTTGCGCATTAATTTTTTGAATATTCCTAAAAATCCTCAAATTTCTATTAAACCACCAACCTGTTACAAAATCAGGTCCAAAAAAATCATTGTCTTTGGTTTCATACTTGAAAACACCAAGTAAGTATGTGCCAAGGTCCAATTTGATCTTATCACTTTCATTTTGTTGGATCAACTCCGCACGAATTCCTTTTGTACTAAAAATCGGCTTTGGGAAAAACTGCTTCAAAGTATCTGCATAGTTATTAAAATAATTCATGAACTTTTTATTTTCCAGGCTATCCTTGCCTTCCAAAACTGCATTGATCACTTCATAATCCCTTCCCCAAGCGTTAACGCAATAAAGTTTTTTCAGGTTCATCATTTTTGCAACTCTGAAGCCAATTTGTTCATCTTCACTACGTCTTAAACTATGGTTTCCTAACAAATATTGATTGAAAAGCGAGTCATATTTAGCTTGTTGTTCCGGATCTACTTCAATTGCAATGATGGTAGGCTTAAATTTTGCGATTCTTTCAACAATTTCTTCTATTTCCTTTTGATGTTTTGACTCGAGTACATCAATCTGGTCTTCAGTTTTGGCCTTAATTAGATCTCTGTTCGGAAAATTAAAATGAAAGGATCCTAATGTTAGTACTTCAATTCGTTGTTTGGGCTGTGCAAATATAGTTGCAGAAAATAATGTAATTAGTATCGTTACGTAAATTTTCATAATGCTTTAATTTTGTGTTAAACACGATTTAGAATTTAGGGTTGTTACACCATTTAAAGAATTGCTTCAATTCAATTTTAAATCATCACATTTAAAGACGATCATTACACTTATTGAATTGGTGTCATCTAATTGTAGAGAATATCTTTCTTAAACCCACGCAATCTAACTTGATCAAGCATTACATGCTAAGCAGAAGGTCGTATTTTTCTAGAGTAGAAAAAAATAATTCGTTTTGAAAACTATAGAAAACAAGATATATGTATGTAGCCCTATCATTCATTTTATCTCAGACTAGAAATTCAATAGTGCGACCAGAAAAAAAACATTTAGTTTTCCACTGATGTATCGGATAATATCAATCTTTCAAAATTCTTTGCAATTGCCTAGCAGTTTTAAATCCACATTGAGTTGCTATATACTCAATTGTATATTCTGGATTATTAAGCATGGTGTTCGCATATTCCTTGCGCAAAAGGGTTAAATATTCCAAAACAGTGGAACCTGTCTTTTCTTTGAAAACCCTGCTTAAATTTCTTGGGCTCATTCCTACAAGAGAGGCAAGAAATTCTATACTGGTATCTTTAGAAAGATTGTCAATCATGTAATCCTGAACTTCGTGAATCTGTGGATTAATATGGTTTCTGTAATCCAGATAAATGCTATGTTGTCTATGTGTTCCGCTTCTTCTATGATACACAACAAGCCCTCTTGCAACCTTATGCGTAAAAAGGGGGCCCTTTAAATCTTCAAGAATGGCCAATGCCAAATCAATACCTGCACTAATTCCAGCACTAGTATACACATTATTACTTTTAATATACAAAATATCCGATAGAACTTTAGCCTTTGGGAATTGAGCTTGTAAAGCGCCAACTCTTCTCCAATGGGTAGTGCATTCTGTATCTGTTAACAAGCCTGCATGTCCCAATGCAAATGCGCCGTTACAAATAGAACAAACTAATACTTTATTTTTCGAGCATTGTGTAAGCCACTTAAAGAAATCATGTTCTGCACGGAAAGAGATGCTCTGGGTATAGTCATTATCCATACCGGGGATAAAAACAAAATCACCTTCCTTTAAATCGGCTTCTTTGTAATTTGGTAATTTACCAAATCCGAGGCCAGCTGTACTTATCGGTTCCTTGCTAAATTGATAAAATTCAATATCAATCTTAAAACCATGGAATTTAGCCTCAGTAAAAACCTGAACAGGTCCTGCCAGATCAAGTAGTTCAACTGTAGGGGGGATAATAAAAGCTATCTTTTTCATAATACTAAGTTTTACAATATGCCTCAAAGGTAAACTGAGGATAAAAATTTAAAGAGACAAAAAAGCGTCCAAAACGGACAACTAATAAGTAATGGTGATTCCAGCTCCAAAACCCATATCACTATCATAATGTGTTGACCAGGAAAAATATTTGCTTGCGACATACCTGAAACCTGCCATATGTTCTTTATCACTATTAACCATAAAATTAAAACGTAATCTTTTAGAAACCGGTTCTTCTTTTTTATGAATCACAATCGCTCCATACACGCCGCTTTGCTGTTACATCATGGTATGCGAATGAAAACAGTACATTCCGTTCTGTTTAATAGGAAATGTATAATAATGGGATTGTCCCATTTTAATGGGTGAAGTGGTCAGGAAAGAAACTCCGTCATACTGGTTGGGCAAGATCAGTCCATGCCAGTGTAAAGAAGTCTCCATCATTGAGCTGTTATGCACGTAGATCTCTGCCGTATCGCCTTCGATAAAATTTAATACAGGAGCAGGTATAGATCCATTCACGCCATTGCGGGCCTTGCACTGCCTGTATAATTAGCTATCGTATCTGTTATATACAAATGATAGATCACACGGTTTCCCATCCTGGTATAAAACGGAACTTTACCG
>JANOVY010000032.1:0-8947 GCA_031417635.1 Bacteroidota bacterium
TTGGGATTACCCACTGCATTGGGGTCAAATTTTGATAAATCGGTCATTGTTCGTAGTTATTATTTCTAACAGTATGCGAAAATAGTTGAAAGTTTGGAGTTTACTAGAAATGCTATCCCTTTCATAAACTTTACATAAAATGTTGGTTTTGGGTTACTTTTGCACGATAAAAGAATGAAATGAAGAAAACACATATTATCATTTTAGTGTTTATTGCCGTTGCGATTGTTGTTTTAATAAGCTATACCGGCGATTTAACTACTTATGAAACCATTGCGTCAGCCAGACAAAAAGAAGGGAAATCTGTATCTTTGATTGCCAAAATGGACAAACAACAGCCTTTAGAATACGATCCTGTTAAGAACCCCAATTATTTATCGTTTACAGCTTTAGATAGTCTGGGAAACAGTATCAAAGTGATTTATCGGAATAATAAACCCACCGATATGGAAAAAAGCGAGCGTTTGGTATTAAAAGGCAAGGTTCAGGGCGATTATTTTGAGTGTAAAGATATCCTTTTGAAATGCCCATCAAAATACAAGGATGATCCCAATGCCATGAAGAAAAGTTTGCAAACCTCTGTAAACTGATTCTTGATTTCTGTCTTGGCTTTGCTGAGATGGATAATTTGTAATCGGTAATCTTGGCAATCATTTACATGAACAAATTCGAAAATTCGTTAATTCGAAAATCCATTCTTCCATGAATTATATAGGTGAACATTTATTACCTGGTCAAATAGGTCATTTTTTTGCTATTCTTTCTTTAATGGCTTCTTTGGTAGCTACTTTGGCTTATTATAAGGCTTTTCGGCTAGAATCTTTGCTTGGAAAACAAAGCTGGTTACAAATTGCCCGTATTGCTTTTTTAATAGAAACCATTTCAGTCATTACCCTTTTTGCTACACTTTATTATATTATTTCCCACCATTTGTTCGAATACAAATATGCTTATACGCATAGCGATAAGAGTTTGCAGGTTGAATATTTGTTTGCTTGCTTTTGGGAAGGGCAGGAAGGTAGCTTTATGTTATGGAGTTTTTGGCATTGCGTATTGGGTTGGATTTTAATATGGAAGTCGAAAGATTGGGAAGCAGGCGTAATGATGGTCATCAGCTTTGCGCAGTTTTGTCTGGCTACGATGCTGATAGGTATTTATTTCTTTGGCCAACATGTGGGAAGCAGTCCTTTTGTGCTATTGCGAAATGAAATGGAAGCCCCCATTTTTAGCCGGCCGGAATATTTAAGTTTTATCAAAGATGGAACGGGTTTAAATACATTATTACAGAATTACTGGATGGTGATACATCCACCGGTATTATTTATGGGTTTTGCTTCTACCATTGTTCCTTTTGCATATGCAATTGCCGGGCTGATGCGTAAAAACCATGAATGGACTAAGCCTGCATTGCCATGGGCTTCTTTTTCTGCAGCCATATTGGGTTTAGGTGTAATGATGGGTGCTGCTTGGGCACATGAAAGTTTGTCTTTCGGGGGTTATTGGGCATGGGATCCGGTAGAGAACGCATCTTTGGTTCCTTGGTTAACCCTTGTGGCAGGAATGCATACGAATTTGATTTATAAAAACAGTGGGTATTCACTCAGACCTACCTATTTCTTTTATATTATCAGCTTTTCATTGATTCTGTATTCTACATTTTTAACTCGTAGTGGCATTTTAGGAGATACTTCTGTACATGCTTTCACTGATCTGGGAATGAATATGCAATTATTGTTATTCTTATTGGTATTTCTGGTGCCGGCTTTATTTCTTTATTTCAAAAACTACAAAAACATTCCTTCCATCGCTAAAGAGGAGAATACTTATAGTCGTGAGTTCTGGATGTTTATTGGTTCGCTTGTTTTATTCCTCGCCGGCATTGTGATTATTGCTAAAACATCAACGCCTGTAATCAATAAATTATTCGGCACAAAAATAGCACCCCCGGAAGATGCAGAGTTTGCTTACAATCAAATACAAGTATTTGTAGCAGTCGTAATAGGCATGTTAACCGCCATCACCCAATATTTTAAATACAAAGACACGCCTAAAGAATTTTTCGGTAAAAAAATATGGATACCTACTTTGATTGCTGTTGTCATTAGTTTGAGTATTAGTCTTTTCGGAAATGTGAATTATGATAAAAAAGGCCCAGGCTTTTTGTTTGCTATACACTTGGCCATATTTGCAGCAGTGTATGCAGTGATTGCCAATGTATCGTATATATGGTTAGGCGTGAAGGGAAAAATAAAAGCTGCAGGACCATCCATCGCACATATTGGGTTTGGATTGGTATTGGTAGGTATTTTGATTTCTTCTGCCAAAAAAACGGTATTGAGCTGGAATACAACCGGAATTACTCCTTTGCAAGTAGACAATTCTAAAGGAAATGCTGCCGGCAACCCTGCCGAGAACATTACTTTGTTTAAAGCGGTACCTACTGATATGGGACGATACATGGTAACATACGTTTCTGATACTATAAATGAAAAAGATAGAAAACGATATTTTGAAATTGATTTCAAGGCCAAAGATGGAAGTGCCGGATTTAAATTATATCCTGATGTAATTAAACAAAATAAGGGTGGAGAAGGATTTTCTGCCAACCCGGCTGCTCAACATTATTGGTATAAAGATATTTTTGTATATATAACATCATTTCAGGAAAATAACCACGATGACACAACAAGTTTTCAAAATAGAGAAGTAAAGGCAGGCGACACTTTATTTTATGGAAATGGGTTAATGATTTTAAACAAAGTCTTGGTAAATCCTGCAGAACTGAAGAGCAAATATGCAGACAATGAAACCGCTTTGTTTTTAGATATGACCGTCATCTCAAAAGATGGCCGCCGTTACCCCGTTAAACCGGGCATTGCATTAAAAGGGATGGAACTTAGAAATATTACCGATACTGTACAGGCCCAAAGTTTGGTATTGAAATTCAATAAAGTGATTGATCAAAAGACAGGAAAGTTAGAAATAGGGGTGAAGGAAAGTGCTTCCATAACTGATCTAATAACGCTTAAAGTCTATGAATTTCCGATGATCAATATTCTTTGGTTAGGGGTAATTATCATGGTGGTGGGTTTTGTGATGTCGATTATTCAACGAGTAAAAATTTCATCAAACCATCTCCAAAAAGCATCTTAACAAATTCCTAGGGTTACTTTTGTACAATAGACAGCATTAATAAGCAAATAAGTGTCTAATTTTAAACAAGTGAGCCGTTTTAGAAAACATATCGTTTTTAGTCTGCTGATAGTATGCGCATGTATGCAATTCAATAAAGCCTTTGCACAAGAAGGGCATGGCATTAACGATACACTAAAAGTGCATGCCTTTGTTACGCCGGAAGGGGATACGATTCCTTGTGGTTACTTACCCAATGTGGAGGTGTATACAAGGTTAACCCCTCAATTAAAAAGATACTGGGCCAATTGGACCAGGCTTAGAAATGCAGTATATGTAACGTATCCTTATGCCAAAGCCGCTAGCCGAGTAATGAATGACATAAATGCAAGGCTGGTTAAAGTTTCTGATAAAAAAGCGCGAAAAATCATCATTAAATCGAGAGAAAAAGAGTTGAAAAAAGAGTTCACGGATAAGTTGACCAATTTATCTGTTTATCAAGGCAAAGTATTGATGAAACTAATCAATCGTGAAACCGGTAACAATTGTTACGAAATCATTGATGAGTACAAAGGCTTCATCAGTGCCGCATTCTGGCAAACCATTGCTATTGTTTTTGGTAGTAACCTTAAACAGAGTTATGATATAATGGGTAAGGACAGTGATATGGAAAAAATTGTGAGGGATGTTGAGAGGATGTATGGATATAATTGAGCAATAAATTAGTGAAATGAGAAATGTGAAAAGTGAAATTTTGACTTTTCACTTTTCACATTCCCTTCGTAGCTTTTTAATAAACTCCTTCCTCGCAATCATCTCCGCCCCCAGACTTTCAAGGTGTGCAGTGTACACTTGGCAGTCTATTAGAGAAACTCCTTCCATTTTTAATTGCTGTACATATTGTATGAATGCGAATTTGCTGGCATTGGTTTCTTTGCTATACATACTTTCTCCGAAGAAAAAATTACCCATCCTGATTCCATATAAACCGCCCACCAATTCATTATTTAACCATGCTTCAGCACTATGTGCAAATCCCAATTGATGTAATTCGTTCAATGATTTTTCGAGTGCGTCAGTTATCCAGGTGCCGTCCTGACCTTTTCGCTGCAATTCTTTGCAGTTGCGGATTACCGCAGAAAATGCGGTATTCGTAGTAAAACGAAAAGCTTTTTTTCTGATGAGCGATTCCATGCTCCTGCTCACTTTCAATTTTTCTGGAAACAAAACAAATCTTGGATCCGGACACCACCACAATGGTGTATCGCCATCATACCAAGGAAAGATGCCCTGCCGATAGGCCAATAATAATCGATCAGTACTAACATTGCCCCCAATGGCCAAGAGGCCATCTTCCATTGCTTCTTCAACAGGTGGAAACCAAAGATTCTGATCTAAAATATGCAAGGAGAAGAAGGTTTGGGGTTTGGCGTTAAAAAAATAAATGAAAAGGAACAATATATAAAAAAAAGAAAATTTTATGAGAAACTCCAAACTCCAAACTCCAAACAGCTCTATCCCGCCATCACTTCAACCGTAGCCCCAATGCCTCTATCAGTAATTGCATCGCACATGGGTTTAAGTGTGTCGTAGTCGCCTTTTTTAACTGCATATTTGCCTTTTTGGTGAATGAACATGGCACATTGTTCGGCTTGTTCGGTAGAGTGGCCACAAACTTCTATTAATGTCTCTATTACCCATTCAAAAGTATTCACCTCATCATTCCATACAATAAGGCTATAGTATGAAGAGATGGCTGTTAATACATCGGTATCAACAGTTTCTAAGGGTTGCGATCCTGTTTGTGAAGTACTGCGAATCATGGGTACAAAGTTAGGAAATGGGGGGATATGAGAAATGCAAATTCTTACATGCTATACAATAGAACAAGGATGGCACGGATTGTGCGGATTTGCACTAAATCGAATTAAATGCTATCTTTAATTTTTGATGCTGGTTCCTCCTCTCCCATACTCGTGTTGGTGATGAAACCAGCTTTAGTTTTTTATTGATGTTTCGGTTTAATATATATTGAAGCAACTTAGCCAATTTCCAAAATTGCTTCAACTATATTCTAAACTACTGTCCTTAATATAATTTCAATTAATAGCTCAAATTACCCTTCAAAAGTATTTAACTCATCATTGTATATTTGTAATGCAATACCCGTTAAATTCTCTCACCCGCATGGGATGATGAAATCGGTTTTAGTTTTTCAGGAACCTATGATTTCTTCTGCTTTACAAAAAGTGAAATTATCAACCCTTCTTTTACAATCAATAAAACTATTATTTAATCGTGGAGGTTTTATTGCGGTGTATACCTAAGTTATGATGTTTTTTCGCCATATTGCTTTATGAAAGTACGCCGGGTCTTCACAGGGGTGGCTAGTTGGCTATAACGTTTTGGCGCTTGGTGAAGAAGCGGATTTCGAAGCACTAAACTGTCCGCCATCACCGCACTTGATACGAAGTACAAAGCTTCATTTAACTGAGCCTTTGAAAACAAAAAAATAACCCTCGGAAAATTTTCCGAGGGTTATTTTTTCTGTGGGGGCACACGGGTTCGAAGCGCGGATTCTCTGCTTGTAAGACAGATAGTATAACCTGTATAACTAATGTAAAAATCAATTAGTTAAATTGTATTGTTCATTTAAAAAGAACTCGATAAAACCCAAAACCTGACCCAAAATGTTGTTTTCTTAGTTTTCTACTTTAAAAAATAATAGAAAACTGCAATGTATAAAGCAAAACAAAAGTTAGTTAGAATCATCGATATAAACCAACCAGTTTTGAAGCTAACCGCATTGCTTTTTTTAAAATATAGTTTGTATCCAAACTCAAATAATATTAAAAAATTACAAGTAAATAATACAAAAGGGATAAACATCAAACTGTTATTAATTGTAAACCTCTTAATAATTGAAAAAATTATATAAAATAATACTGTTGAAGTATTTATAATTGTATTAAGATTAAGTTTGTTCAAAAAAGAAGTCATAAAATATTTTTTTTAAAATTTATAAAAAATCTGATACGCAATCTGAAAAATCCCAAACCATCCAAGCTATACCGATATAGCTTAGGTATCTCCTTCCCATAATTCTAAGTAATGAAACACCTTTTTCTACAGTAAAAATGCCAGTTAACACACTTCTAATTCCAACAATACCCAAAGCAACACTAATACAATCTTTTACTACATCAGAAAAGTCAACTCTATTCGAAATAGTATTACTAACTTTCCCCATAGATTGAATCTGAGCGCTTAAATCTGGAGTAGAAAAAATTAATGCTAAATTAGTGAATTGTGCTTCACTATTAATATTCAAAATTAAATTTTTGTCTTCAGCACTTAATTGTTCCCATTCAGGAGTATTAATAACATTTGTTAATAATTCATTATAAATTTGTTCTCCATTTTGGACTAAAGGCATTATAGCTGTTTGTATTTGCTGGTCATCTATAGTAGTAGGATTTGAATTATCTAAGAAAAGGCTTTTTACAAATCCACTAGATTCATCTCGATATTTTTGATTATTAAGTTTTTTTTCTTTTTTACTGACCCCTTTTGATTTAAGAACAGTATTTATCTTTTTAATAGAATTATAAGTAACTCTTTTTTCTTTTAAAATAATTTCTTTGGAATTCTCTCCTTTTTTCAATGAGCCTATAGTATTAATTTCAAAACTGTTTTCCGAAACACTAGATTTTTCACAGGAAGAAAATAATAAAACTAGAACAATTGATAAAATACGGTTTTTCATTTTTAATAAATTTTGGGTTAATAAATAAAAAGTTATCAAAAAATTAGAAAAATATTAATTGTGTAATCAAAATTGTTAATGCAACATACAACAAGTAAAAATTCTGTACTACCGTTAAAACACCTTTTTTTGCCTAATGCAGAAAACTCTTCTTCTGTAAGTATGAATACAAAATAGCTGTTAAAAATGAAAGAGTGTATAGAAATTCTTTGAAATTTGTGTAGATATTTATCTATCTGCTATAGATGTTATTTATAGATTGTAGTAAAATATTTACAATCATTTGTCAATTAATATTCGACGAGTATGCATTTATATCATTCCCGAATCTGCAAAACTGAAATACTCATTATCTTTAGAGGAAATGATAATGTGGTCTGACAAATGCACATCTAACAGTCTTGCTCCTTCTTTTATTTTGGCTGTAATAGTTTCATCAGTATTTGAAGGCTTAAGGTTGCCTGAAGGGTGATTGTGAGCTAATATAATAGCTGTTGCAGCCACTTTTAAGGCAGTTCCCAGAATAAGTCTTGGGGTATGCCACTGTTCCTGTAATACCTTCTTTTGATAGCCTGTAAATGCCTATAATGCGTTTAGCCCTGTTTAAATACATCACTACAAATTGTTCTTGCAAGTGGATTAGTTCATCAGGGAAAAACTCTATTAGCTCCCTGTAAGCATCCTGTGATCTTGTTACTATTGGATTGTTGCAATTAGTTGGTTTGTAGCTCACCATAATTTCAGCTACGTTCATTTGTTCTTTCATGTTTTTAGGTTTTTTATTGTGAAACAAACGCCACAAAACAGCCATAGGCAATTCTGGGGCAAATAGTAAAACAGCATTGCTGTGATATTTGCACAGAGAGGGATTCCTGTATGGCATACCAGAGGTATTAGGGCAGCTTTGTGAAAGGAATCATGAATGCAGAATTGCCACGGCAGGTGGCTGTAAATGCAAGGAGCTTTCGTGTACTTGAAAAGGACACATGGGAAAGCGGGGGTTTAGAAACACTGTAGTAGAGAAAACCATTACAAAGACGGTTTCCTCTTTGGGATGTGTTTTTAGTGCTAGGGTGTGTTTACTGATCTCCTTTTTCTCAAAATATGCAACGACTGTTTTCTCAGGTTTAATCAACCCGTTTGAACTTTCATTTCCCTTATATCTGCTTAGGGAATAATCGAAAGAATCAAAAGCCATGTCTTTTTCTATTAGTGCTGCGACTGTTTTGGCTTTGGTTAAATGCAATTTTGTATAAGCTGCAAGGTTTATGGAATATCTTTTTCCCTGATACCTCCATCGTAACCTGATTCTACTTTCAACATTACTAATGCTGACAGTTCCTTTGAGATTTTTCTGACCCATTCTGACCCAAATTTTAAAGTGAGGGGTCTGGCAGGGGATTACAAGAGTTTTTTGAAATGAAGGAGTTATATGAGGAAAAGGGAAGCTAAATACGCTGAAACCCTTAACCATATTGGCTTACAAAACAGCCATAAAAAAACCTCCAGATATAAATCTGAAGGTTATTCTGTGGGGGCACACGGGTTCGAACCGCGGACCCTCTGCTTGTAAAGAAAATCGGGCTGTTTATATTTCATTTGAGGATATATGTGGTTTAATCGCTTCAAATAGAATGAAGTAAGTACGGAATAGCGGTAATTCTTCAGCTTTTCACGACGAAATCGCCCCAAAATCTGCCATCCATTTTTGTTGAAATAAGGCTAAAAACAGCGGTTTAATGCCCATTTCAATACCTTCTTTCATTAGATTTATAACGGTACAATTAATTTATTAATCATTGATTTTTAATGATTTGACTCAAATTTTGATAAATCTATGAAAGCAAAGAATTTCTCGGTATCCCTGTTTTTACCATCAAAAGTGTTCTTAAAAGGTACAAACCTATCACCGATTAACATTACGGTCAACTTATCAGGCGGCATACAATTTCGGATTCGACTGAAACTTTATGCCACCAAAGCCGATTTTATGGAGGCATTATCTGGTAAGGGAGGTAATGCTGAGGTGAAGGAGTTGAGAAAAGAAAT
>JANOVY010000033.1:0-14228 GCA_031417635.1 Bacteroidota bacterium
AAAAATAGCGAATTCCTTTTTCAGCACTTTTTAAATATTGCTGATTTTTTGTTTGTTTAAATGCTTTTACTAGGTAACGAATCTCTCTGGTTGTTGCATTGTTGTCAATGGTAGCATCATTGTGTAAAGAGTCGGATAGTAATGCCTTTTTTTCTGCAGCAGAAAGTTGTTTTGTATAATCTACCTTAATTTCATTTACTGCTTTTGGCCAACCACCAATCGCTCTTTGATAAAGTAACATATTTTCTGCTTTAAAATCCATAACACCTGCTACACCAACTTCATTCAATTTAGTAGATTGACCTTTTATTGAATGAAAAAGCAATGTCATTAAACAACAGGTCAATAAAAAACGATTGATAATATGTGTCCACACATTTTTCAATGGTTATTTAACAGACAGTTTTGAAGGTATTTGTTTGATAAGCCACATAACCAGATCATTTGCCGCTTTATTATTTTCAAATTCCATGGGAATTTTTCTTCCGTCCACATATTCATTGTATAACCAAGGGTCACCGGTAGCAAAAACGGTTCCTTTTCCTATTTTGGATACTGCAAAAATGGTGACCTCATTTTTTTGTAGAAAAGATACAGCAGGCTTTGTCAGTGTCATAGATGCTATTTCCTTTTGAAAGATCTTTTTAACCTTGGGAAGAATTGAATTTCCCGGAGGAATCTCAACTGCGCCGGTTTGATATTCATTTCCCAAAACTTTGTTGTAACTATCCTCATTAAAGTGTATACCAAACTTATTTGCCAATTTATTAAAATGTTCAAACTCTGCATTGCCTTTGTCATTGTGAAATAACACCAAAATACCCCCTGCTTTTACCCAGTTGTAAACCTCTTCAATATCGGTAGGTTGCACATAATTTGGCGTAGGGTTATCAGTAATATTATCTGCATCTACAATAAAATAAATATCCGCTTTCTGTAAATGGGTAGTCGAGGGTGCTTCGCTTAAGGTTTTGGTTTGTATGCCATATCTGTTAAATACATTTCTCAAAAAAGAAAAACCGCTATTCGGATATTCATCCCATTTGTAATGAAAAGGTTTTACATTTCCCTTTACATCTTTTCTCTTTTCAGCATTAAAATAATCATCTAACAAAATGGTTTTCCCTTTACCCATGGCCAATGTAGGAATTAATTCCATCTCATTCGCGGCTTGAATAAATGCCCCAACGCCCTTTGGGTCGTTTACAATTACTTTCTCACTCATGTAATAAGCATAACTGCCATCTCTATATGGATTGCCACCAAGGCCACTTACACTAACGGTTCCATTTAATTGGGTTTGCCCCTTTGCATCGGTTTCAATAAATTTTTTCAGTATGCCTGCATACCCTTTTTTGGCTGTGGTTAGATAAGTGTCGGGTAGTACGCCAAGCCGTACACCCTTAGCCATGGTATATACAAACATGCAAGCGGCAGAAGCTTCCAAATAATTTCCTTTTTCAGCCGGCATATTTAATATGTCATACC
The DNA here is from genome assembly GCA_031417635.1 of Bacteroidota bacterium. GTDB lineage: Bacteria > Bacteroidota > Bacteroidia > Chitinophagales > Chitinophagaceae > Sediminibacterium. Next base: position 1,489 of record JANOVY010000033.1, read on the forward strand.
ATAAACCTGAATTAGCATCTTGTACTTTTTTTATGGCTTCAACATATCGTTTTAAAATTAAAATAAGAGATTCTCTTTTAGGATGATTGGCAGGAAAGTTTTCTAATACGTCTACCAACGCAGCGCCATACCATCCCATGGCCCTTGCCCAAAAATGGGGTGAGTTACCGGTTGTAGGATTGGCCCATTTTTGTTCACGGCTTTCATCCCATCCATGGTATAACAATCCTGTTTTTATATCTCTCGCATGTTTCTCCATCCAGATAAACTGATTGGCAATATCATCAAAAGCAGTATTCTCTTGATAAGTGGCTGCATAGTCAGCATAAAAGGGCTCGCCCATGTATAACCCATCTAACCACATTTGATTGGGATAGATTTTTTTATGCCAAAAACCTCCTTCCTTCGTTCTTGGTTGTGTTCGCAATTGTTCTCTAAGGGTTTCGAGTGCTTTGTAATATTTTTCCTTACCGGTAACATTAAATAGCGTAAGTAGCACTCTCCCACATAGTACATTGTCGATATTGTAGTCTAGTTGTTTATACGTTCGTATTTCTCCTTTCTCATTTACAAAAAAGTCCATGCTTTTTTGCATGTAATTAAAATATTTAGGGTCTCCGGTTTTATACCATAGTCCTTCTATTCCTTTAAGAATAACTCCTTGGTCATAGGTCCATTTAGCAGGCTTTCCGACTTCTGTAAATAAAGAATCTTTCCAAATGGTCATAACGGTGGCTCCCATTTTTTCTGCCCAGGATTGTGCTGAGAGTTCTGAAAAACCTACCAGAAATACCATTAAAATGGGTAGCGTAAATTGAATCGTTTTTTTCATCAATAGGGCTTATTTGTAGAATGTTGAATGAGCAGCTTATATCCTTCCAAAAAAGGTGACGTAATACAAAAAATAGTAATCATGATCACATGAACCTCTTTGAAAAGTCTAATAAGTCTTATACAATTTTCACCGCTTGCCTTGCCAATAATTTCCATCCGGTTTTATCTTTTTCCCATACTAATATCACCCTTAAATTCAGAACACCGGGTTTTCCTCCATCATTGTTTGTGCCATTTAATATATGCCTTACAATCGCCACTTTATTGGTAATGGTAATGGTTTGTGCCGATAATTCAATGGTCACAAAATCTGATTTACCACTGGCAAGGCTTTTTACAAACTCAGCTTTGTTCTCAACCTTTCCACTTGAATGTCCATAACTTAAACTATCAGAAGCTAGGTTTTCTAGACCCATTTTATCTCCATCAATCATGGCTTTTCGTAATTTTTCAACGGCTTCAGAAACTAACAGATGCTCCTTTGTTTGGCCAATGGATGTAAATGAAACCATTGATATCAAACCCAATAAATAGAGGTATTTCATAATATTGATTTAAATGTTGACTAATATAGGCATTCTTATGAAAACTAAAAAATAGCGCCTATTTTCGCTTATCTATCTACTCCAATGTAGAATTCAGGTAATGAATAATAGATGGTTTGTCTAAGTAAACTGGTTGTAGTGAAGGATAATGGCTAGTTATCCATTTCTACCATTGCTTTAATAACCCCTGATTTGGGATCTAATAATGTAGGAAAAGAAGTTGCCAAATCATCAAATGCAATTTTGTGCGTTATAAAAGTATCGGGGTTTATGTATCTTTTTTGGATACTGCTGATGACATAGTTGAAATCGTCTCGTGTTGCATTTCTACTACTTAATAAAGTTGCCTCTCGTTTATGAAATTCGGGTTGACTAAAACCGATCGCTTCTTTTTGTAATCCTATCAAAACATATTTGGAACCATGGGCCATGTATTGAAATGCCTGATTCATCGCTTTTAAATTGCCGGTGCAATCAATCACCACGGTTGGCATATCATTATGCGTAATGGCTTTTAATTGTTGCGTAGTATCGGTATCTGTTGCAAGTATGACATGTTGAATATTCAATTTTTCTTTACAAAAAGACAATCGATCTTCATTTACATCCATTGCAATCACTTTGGCACCGGCTATGGTTGCAAATGCCATCGTAGCCAATCCAATGGGGCCAGCACCAATCACTAGAACAAATTCACCCTTCTGAATATTTGCACGTCGTATACCATGTGCGCCTATTGCCAAAGGTTCTACCAAAGCTAATTGATCTAATGACAATCCTTGACCGTGAACCAATGAATACGTTGGTACAGATAAATATTCGCACATACCACCATCAACATGCACGCCGCAAACTTCTAATTTTTCACAGCAATTGGGTTTTTCATTTCTACATGCAATACAAAGTCCACAATTAAAATAAGGTATAATGGTAACAGCTTCTCCTGTTTGAAATTCATGGTTATCATCGGTTTCAACAATTTCTCCTGCCAGCTCATGACCTAAGATTCTTGGATAACTAAAATAGGGTTGGGATCCATCAAAAGCATGAATGTCTGTTCCACAAATGCCAATCCGCTTTATTTTTAAAATGGTATTACCCGCTACCCTAATGGGTGTTACTGATTCTCGATAATCAAATTTTTTAGGTTCTACACAAACTAATGTTCTCATAATATTTGCTGAAATAAGTATGACAATAAATCATATATTGGAAGATACGAAGCTAATGGTTCAAATGTATAAGGGCCCTTCGATATATTCACATTTCTTGCTTCTGAAGTCAATTTAGAGATGTGCAAACGTTTATATTCTCTATGCAATCGTTCCCGATAACGATTTCAGTTGATTTCTATTTATCGAAAACTCAGCTATTCGTCTTTATTCCAATTTCTATTCGCTATTTTTAGAAGCACTAAACAGCCGATTGCTATGTCGCTTTTTAAACCCCGCCTCAGTTTTGCGCAGATCATTAATATGAATGTGGGATTCTTTGGAATTCAGTACAGTTTTGGACTTCAGCAATCTGCGGTAAACCCTATTTACGATTTTCTGGGGGCGCAGCCTGATCAAATACCCTTATTAAATTTAGCGGGTCCCATGACAGGCTTATTAATTCAACCCATCATCGGTACATTGAGTGATAAAACCTGGCATCCACGTTTTGGAAGACGCAAACCCTATTTTTTCATTGGTGCCCTTTTTTGCAGCCTTTGCTTATTTATTTATCCTTTTAGCAGTAGTTTATGGATGGCAGGCGGGTTACTATGGGTATTGGATGCGGCTAATAATACTGCCATGGAACCTTACCGAGCCTTTATTGCCGATAAACTTCCTCCTTCACAAATGCCAACCGGTTTTTTAACCCAAAGTTTTTTTACAGGTCTGGGGATCACATTAGCCAATATATCCTTATTCGTTTTTCAGAAAATAGACTTTCTTAAACAATCACACGGACAAATACCTTATTGGGTTTTCGGATCATTTTTCTTAGGGTCTATTTGTTCTATTACTTCCGTATTATGGTCCATTACCAAAACACCCGAAATACCGCCAACACCGGAAGAACTAGCGGTTTTACGAGCCAACAAAAAAACATTGTTTGGACCTTTTATTGAAATAGCCCATGCCATAAAAGATATGCCAAAAGTTATGTGGCAATTGGCTTTGGTGTATTTATTTCAGTGGTATGCATTATTTTGTTATTGGCAAAATGCCTCCAAAAGCATTGCACAATCTGTTTGGAAAACCTCGCCTTCTAAAGACCCGAAATTATATGAAGAAGCGGTTGGATGGGCCGGCTTGGTAAATGGCTGGTACAATGTGATTACTTTCTTATCCGCTTTTGGATTGGTGTATTTGGCAAAAAGATTTAGTCCGAAAGCAGTACACATTACTTGTTTATTATTAGCGGGTGTGGGTCTACTCATTTTTCCCACCATAGAAAATAAATATTTACTCTTTGCCCCCATGACGGGTTTTGGTATTGCCTGGGCTAGTATGATGGGCATTCCTTACTTAATGGTAGTGCATAATATTCCAAAAGAACGATATGGTGTTTATATGGGCATTATTAATATGATGATAGTGATCCCTATGATATTACAAACCACCACATTTGGATATATTCTGAATCATTTTTTAGACAATGATCCCGGAAAAGCCATCAGCTTTGGAGGGGTATTATTGTTATTGGCTTGTTTGGCAACCATGCTGATTAAAACGGTAAAACCGGATGATGATGAGATGGTGATGCAGGGTGGTGGGGGACACTGAATGAATATTGAATGTTGAATAAGGAACAGATGAACAAGGATTGTTGAACACTGAAGTAATTACTTCGTAATTCTATATTCCTTGTTCGATATTCATTATTCAAAAAAAAGATATAATGAGAGATGGAGGTTATCATTATGAAAATATTTTGTATTGGTGAAGCAAAACCCCTCCGTCCTTCGGACACCTCCCTTTGAAAAGGGGAGGATATTTTAGTGAGTGATGTAGATGAGTTTACACAAATGCTACTTTTAATATTTCCCCTCATCGCACAGCGAGGAGGGGTGCTCAAGCGGTTGAGCGAAGAGTGGGGTGGTGACTTCTCCGCGCATTCAAAAGGGGAGGAAACTTTAGATATTGAATTTTACATTTTTTAGTAAAAATATGAGCATGAATATTTTATGTATCGGTGAAGTTAAACCCCTCCACCCTTCGGGCACCTCCCCTTGAGAAGGGGAGGAAACATTTGTTATAGAGAATATATTTTATTGTTAAAATAAGAATATGAAAATTTTATGTATCGGTGAAGCTTTAATAGATATGATTTGTGTTGATAAAGGCAAGTCATTATCGGAAGGAAATAACTTTTTAAAAAAAACCGGTGGTGCCCCTACCAATGTTGCCGCGGCCATTGCTGCTTTGGGGGGAGAAGTGGAGTTGGCGGCTAAAGTGGGTAAAGACCCTTTTGGTAAACAGTTGATTCAGGTGATGGAAGAATTTGGGGTTTCTACAAAATGGATGTTACAAGATGAACATCATTTTACCACTTTTGCATTTGTTTCATTAATGGAAGATGGGGAACGCGATTTTGTATTTAACCGTGGGGCTGATGGAGAATTAACAGTAGAAGAAATTGAAGCCATTGATCTTTCATCCGTATCCATCATTCATTTTGGATCGGCAACAGCCTTTTTGCCCGGGCCTTTACAAACTGCCTATTTAAGATTGTTAGAAAAAGCAAAACAGAAAAATATCTTTATCAGTTTTGATCCCAATTATCGGCATTTGCTTTTTCGGAATCATACGCAATCGTTTATTGATCAGTCATGGAATTTTTTATCATCTTGCCATTTTTTTAAAGTTAGCGATGAAGAAGCGATGCTCATCACAGGATGTGCTTCTTTAAATGAAGCTGCGGCACAATTGCTTGAAAAAACAAATGCCGTTTTTGCCATTACGCTTGGAAAAGAAGGCACTTTATTAGGCTTCAATCATACTACTTCAATCATACCCAGCATTGCGGTAACACCTGTTGATACCACCGGTGCGGGGGATGCTTTTGTAGGCGCATTGTTGTACCAACTTAGCGATAAAAGTTTGCGTGACATACAATCGCTTTCCCAAGTAGCCTGGGAAAAAATGGTAACCAATGCCAATAAAGCCGGTGCACGTACCTGTGAATACCTGGGAGCCATGGAGGCTTTTAAACATTTGAATAACGGTATTTTTCTGTGAAAAGAAAAAGAGCTGAGATAAAAATAAATTGTTATGATATTTAGTGAAAAGTGAAAGGTCAAAAGAAATAGTGTCGAGATAAACATCAATTAATCTGACACTTAATGAAAAGTGAAATGTGAATATTTTAGATTTTACATGTAAATTTTACTTTTGACCTTTCACTTTTCACCATTAAATTAGCATAATCACAAAACAACAAAACAACATTTCACTAAACTACTAATCTTGTACGAAAGCATTTTACATACCCGGATTCAATTGATTTGTGAAGAAAATAAATTAGCCATTGCTACTGAGGATATGCTGTTTTATACTAGGCTCACGGCCAATGCATCTGCCGTCAGTTACATATTCATGGAGCTGTATGGACAACATCCCAAAAGCCAAAAAGCATTGGGTGATTTGATACAGACTATTATCAATGCTTATAAAAAAAGAACTGCTTCGCAAAAACAAAAAGATACCCTCAAAGAAAAAAAAGGTCACTGGTTTCTGGGTAATGATATAGTGGGTATGAGTTTGTATGTTGATCGATTCTCCAATAACCTATCAGGCTTAGCAGATAAGCTGAATTATTTTGGCAAACTAGGTGTTAATCTCTTACACCTGATGCCTGTTTTTGAAAGCCCCGAGGGCGAAAGCGATGGTGGCTATGCAGTATCTAATTTTAGAAAAGTAGATAGTCGGTTTGGTACACTGACAGATTTGGAAAAGTTGCAACAAAAAATGCAGGAAAAAGATATGTATTTGATGATTGATATTGTACTCAATCACACTTCTCATTTACATGAATGGGCCATCAAAGCAAAAAATGGCAATCCTATTTACCAGGATTTCTTTTACATGTACGATGATAGACAAATACCCGATAAATTTGATCAATCAATGCCGGATATTTTTCCTGAAAGTTCACCCGGAAATTTTACTTATCAAAAAGAATGCAATAAATGGGTGATGACAGTATTTCACGATTATCAATGGGATCTTAATTATACCAATCCTGCCGTATTCAATGCCATGCTGGATACGATTTTTTTCTATGCCAATCTAGGCGTGGATATTTTACGAATTGATGCTCCTGCCTTTATTTGGAAACAATTGGGCACCACTTGTCAAAATTTACCAAAGGCGCATTCTTTATTACGATTAATCAAACAATGTGTGCAGGTGGCCACACCAGGAATGGCTTTATTGGGCGAAGCTATTGTAGCCCCTAAAGAAATATTGAAATATTTTGGCACAGATGCCTTTATCGGACAAGAATGTGATTTTGCTTACAATGCCACCCAGATGGCTTTACAGTGGGATGCATTGGCTACCGGCGATACACGAGTGATGCTGGCAGCACAGCAGGATCTGTTACAAAAGCCTTATGGAACATCCTGGATAACTTATACCCGTTGCCATGATGATATTGGTTTGGGTTATGATGATAGTATGATTACTGCTGCGGGTTTTAATGCTTATGCACATCGAAAGTTTTTAAAAGATTATTATTCAGGTGTGTACCCCGGAACACCGGCAACGGGTGCCTTATTTTCGGTACATCCTATTACACAAGATGCCAGAATTAGCGGCAGCTTGGCTTCTTTGTGTGGACTGGAGAAAGCATTGGAAAAGAATGATAGTATAGAAATAGAAATCTCTATTCAAAAAATAATTCTCATGCAGGCGCAGAGTTTTTTTATTGGGGGGCTACCCATGTTATTTTATGGGGATGAACTGGGCTATACGAATGATTACACCTATTTACAAGACCCCGCAAAAAGTTATGATAACAGGTGGATGCATCGACCTGTAATGGATTGGAGCAAGAATAAAAGGATAGAAGAAAAAAACACAATAGAAGCCAAAATATTTTCTGCCACACAGCGACTCATTCAATTGCGAAAAAAATTGCCCATACTGGTTGATCATAAAAACATTATATGGCTTACTCCGCATAATATTCATGTAGCCGGATTTCTGCGTACACAGGGGGATGAAAAATTATATTGCTTGTTTAATTATAGTAATCAAGCTGCTTATCTCACTTGGTACACATTTAAAGAACATGGAAACGTTCCAACAGCGTTATATGATTATTGGACTGATAAGAAATATACAGTGGGTAGTGATCATGAATATTTTGTGATGGAAGGGTATTCGTTTTGCCTGCTGAAAGAATGTGATTAGAAAATATTTAATGATTGAATGTATTGGCATGTATTAATTTTTCTTGAGTAAGAACTTAATTAGCAACCATTTTTTTCTTCTGAGAGTCTCCCAGCGGGGAATCTTCGGTTTGAATGCTATGGCTTCGCAATGAAACCAAAACTGAATCAATATACAAAATCATTAGCCCAAATTATAAAACAAACTGTTCAAGATTACCTGCATAGCTCTGCTAAATATGATTACACAGGAAAACAGGGTGTGTATTCTGTAATAACCTATATGGAATTACAGAATATTGATCTAACTTCATAGTAATGCTCATTAAGAGTTTGTGTAATAGGGAACTTTCATTGTTCTAATCGCATAGCCTCTTATCGGGAGATACTCCGGCGACACGTTGCATTCTTTTTGAAAAGAAGAGTTTGCTGAGACGGAAACACGAACTATCATAGCATTAACAAAGTTTTTCGGCTTTGAACCTTAGTTTTGAAGCCGAACTAGTATTATGACAACAAAAATATTATTAAGTTTTTTAGTTATCCTTTTCATTAGCATGCCCACCTTTGGACAACAAACAATACAGGGAAGGATTGTAAACAGTAACACACAAGAATCCATACCCTATGCCAATATTGGGTTTACAAACGCTAATGTTGGCACTATCTCAAACCCGGACGGTAGTTTTTCACTTTACATACCTGCAAACCTACTTAATGACAGTTTACTAGTATCCTCAATGGGTTTTGGCAGTAAACATATTCCGCTACAATATTTGCTCACAAAAAAGAAGATAACGATTTTTCTAGATCAAAGAATAGTTGCGTTAACTCCTGTTATTGTGAGTACAAAAAGAGAAAAATTGAAAACTTTTGAATTAGGAAATGCCAATTTTAAAGGAGGCGTTTTACAAACAGACACGCTTTATGCCGGTCGTTCTGTTTGCTTATTAATTGAGAACACAGAAGCTAATATTAAAAAGGGAATTACATTTCCTGCATTTATTGAAAAAGTAAAACTTAGGATATATAGAAATAATCTGCCATCATTTAAATACAGGATTCGGTTAAATGAAGTGGACCCTTTAACAAAACAACCCGGGCAAGACTTGCTTCTTAAAAGCATCGTAATACAATCTTCCATGAAAAATGGCTGGCTTACATTTGATTTGGCAGATTTGAATATGGAAATAGATAAATCATTTTTTATAACATTTGAACAAATACTTGATGTAGAAGACAGAACTTTAATTGCAAATGATTATCGTAAATTTCTCACCGAGCACCCTAACAAAGTTCAGTTTGATACCGTTGAAGTTGACGGAAGAAAAGAAGTGAGAAAACTATTGAAAGGAGGGGGTATTGATTTGTCGGGAACTTTTATTGGAATAGCCATATCGAAAGCAGTGGGTGAAAAATATATCAGCTATGTTAAAGAAACTAGTTTCGGGGACTGGAAAAAAGTACGGGGCATTGTAGCAGCAACGGTAACCCTAAGCAATTATCCGGACCCTAGTGTAATTAACCAGGATTAAAAGGAATGTCAAGCGAATCAAATTGTATGCATGGCTCAAAAAATGTGCAAAGATTTTTTTTCTCCGAGAGACTCGTTGGAGAATAGACTATAATATCAATGTAAAATGGGTTGTAAGAGTACGAAAGTGAGTACCCATTTCAAGCAAATTACAAAGACCCTCCCTCCACCAATACCGACTCCACAATCATTTCTTCGGTGTTTGTATTTCCTTGTAGGCAAGATAACATTTGAGCAAATGCGCTTTTCCCTAATTTATAACCACTGGTTTCTACATAGGTGATGGCCGGGCTGTACAGCTTTGGCAAGAAACCATTACTGATACTGATTACCGCAATATCTTCCGGTACGCGTAACTTCTTTTCATGAATGGCATACATCGCTCCTACCAATACCTGATCGCCCATACAAAAAAGGGTATCGGGCGGGCTGGGGCTATTGAGTGCCGCCAATGTTTCATTTTTTGAGGCAATGGTTTCGTGGGGGAAAGCAATGGCTAATTTTGTTTGAGGTGATTGAATAGCAAATGTTTCTTGAAAAGAAGCCAGCCTTTTTTTTGTAATACTTAAATGCGGATGGCCGAATAAAGCAAGTACGCTTTTTTTATTATTTTGAATGATAGCATGTGCCGCAATAGCAGCGGCTTCTGTATCGGCTAAGCAAACTTTATAAATATCATCGGTATTCTCGGGTACACAATCGAAAAAAACAACGGGGGTTTCTAATTCTTTAAATTTTAAAAAAGGGGTAATGTCTTCTGTTTCGGTAGTTACCGAAACAAACAAACCGGCTACCCTGTTTTGCCGAAAAAGGGTAAGGTTTTTTTTCTCTATGTCTAATTCATTTCGCGACTGCATAATAATCACCGAATAACCATGCTGCCGGGCATCTTCTTCAACCGCCGCAATAAATGAATCATAGAAAAAATTATCAATCGCCGAAACCAATATGCCCAGTACATTCGTGTGTTTGGTTCTAAGTTGAACCGCAGAACTGTTGGGCTCATATTCCATCAACGCTGCCAATTCTTTTACTTTGGTTTTTGTATTGGCTGCAATATCGGGGTGGTCTTTTAATGCACGGGATACTGTTGAGATACTGAGCCCCAATACTTCTGATAACTTTTTTAATGTGCTTTGCTGTATCATCTTTATTGACGGCTTTGGTAAGTGGCAATGATTAATGTAAGTTAATCAATTTAATATAAATGATAGGGTTTGAGGAAAGAGTGATTTTTTTAAACACATAGGCAGATAGGGAAGAAAGAGGGCATATACAGTTTCATTTCTATGTTCCCTTATTCCTACCTATGTTACTATGTGTTAAAAAGAAATTAAATACAATTCGTCATTTCAATTATTATCAACAAGATATGAAAGAAAGGATGGGAAGCGTAAATCACGAGAACTGCAGATAAAACACAAATCCCCATTCAAAAAAATAGGGATTCATGTTGATAATATAGTTTCTGCTCCTGTTATTTATAACCTAATGGTAAACCCAATATTAACCGCAAAATCTGCAAAAGCAGCATCGCCTTGTGCATATACACCGGTAATTTCTGTTCTCTTTTTATCGGGTACACTTTGTGTTCTATTACGAACCAAAGAAACCGGTACATATGCATACAAGTTTACTCTTTTAATGGCATACGTGATACCTGGTTCTGCTGTTAAAATTCTACCGGGTCTTCTGAACCCTGTACTTCCGCCGATTAAATCATTCACCGGAATACATTCATATCGCAAACCACCGGAAAGTGTTATTTGGTTTGCCTGGTAATTAACACCCCCTCTTATTAAATACTGGTCGGGTACACTCATCACATCAGAAGTATATGAAATGGTAGCAGCAGAAGGGGTACCCCCTCTTTGTGTAGAAACGCCATTCTCATTTCTTGGATTGAGTAAATAATAAAAGTTTGAATAAGCATTCCATTTTTCAGAAAAACGATAATACATATTCAATTCAGTTGTTATGCCCGTTCCGCCATCACCTAATTGAATAGACTGGTCAACCGGGCCGGTAAGGGTAGTGCCGGAAGCATTATAAAAACGATCTGTATATCTATAATCACCGGTTGCAAATTTGATTCCCAATCCGGCCTGCATATTGAACTTACCTTGTTTAGCGGGATCAATTAGCCAAGCATAACCTGCAACACGAATATCTCCCAATCCAAAAGAAGAAGTGGTATAGCGTGCTTTCCCTCCATGTTCATATAAAGAAGAGCGGAGATTGTTAATAATAGGCACATACAAAGAAAGGGACCAACGTTTGTTCAATATTTTTGTAATACCCATGTCTAGATTAAAGGTATGGTTAATGACTTCTGTACCCAGCTCTTCTCTTTGTTTTTGTTCTTCAGTACCCACAAAATGCCTAAAAGATTTAAAATAACGGGTATTGGCACTAAACATCCAACCCGAAGTATCCATGCTTTTCATATGGTCCATCATGCCGCAAGATGCTCCTCCCGCTCCGCGGATGGCTACACAACCTTGTGCATTTGCATTTAATGAGATGATACAAGAGAAAAATAAAATTCCTAATAATAATTTCATGATTATTTTTTAAACAATTAGTTAATGGTTATGAAAAAGCTGATTACTTTTTCATTTGTAAACGGTCAACAATTAATTGACCTACTTTTTTCCCGCATTCGGTACTGACGATACAGGAATTGTGAAAATGAAGGCCACCATAAAACCTTGCCCAGTTATTTTCATCGGCTGCTTTTCTAAACGATTCAAATGATCTGCTTTTAATACCAAACTCCATTTCGGTAGAATCTGTATACGCAAAATTATCGCCAAATACACTGGTCAATGCTTCTGCAGCTGATGCTGAAATGGTTGAATGTCCACAAGTATATTCCGGAAATGCCGGAGTTTGTAAATAGGGCATCCAATTGGGGTCAAAGTATTTATTGATAACAGTTTCCGGCCGCACTGTATTATAAGTATACTTAGCATCAAAGGTTTGAATAAAGGCATCAAACAAAGCAATACTTGTTTTGGCATAGGCATACACTGTAGCCGCAAAATCAAAATTGGCTTTTTTTGAGGCTATTCCTACCACACTCATCCAATGACCGGGTGGCGAGAATTTTTTACTGCCATACATCACATGCCCTGTTACATTCATCTTAAACGGATTGTCGTCCCAAAACTCTGCCATGTGTTTTTGCTCCGGCGTTAAATTTGTAATCGCATTTTTAATAGACATGACTTCTTTATAATACACGCTATTTTTATCGGTAATATTAAACACAGGTGGCGGGGGTGGTGCAAACATCTTGGCACTATCTAATACCATAGTTCTAATCTCATTCCAATGTGGCTCCGCACCTGATGCGTACAAGGGTGGTGTAGGTATCCAACGGCCCGGAATATCCATCACTGTATATTTTTCGGCTCCTCTGGTTTGTAAATAATTGTCT
>JANOVY010000034.1:0-35330 GCA_031417635.1 Bacteroidota bacterium
GCCTGTTTAGAGGAGTTTCCTTCATGGTGCTCCTCTAATTTTTTATCCCTGCTTCTTGTAAATTTTCTGCCATTTCAATCCCACCTTTAGGCAGGTATGTTTTATCATAAAGCGTTTGAACTTTGTAAAGGGTAAATACATAGGGTAAAGAAAAGTTCAGATAAGGGACATCTATGTTATCTATGTTCCTTCCTATCTGCCTATGTGTTTCAAAAAAATATCAAATATTAGCCTTTCTCTCCTTCATAAACCTCATCAATAAGCAGATGTTTCCCGTCTGCCGCTGCGGTAGCCAATTCATCGCATCGATTATTCATTGCGTTATTGGCATGTCCCTTTACCCAGTGGAAGCGAATCATAAAATCTTTGGCAATGGCATGATAATGTAACCAGAGATCTTTATTCTTTTTGCCACCTTTAAAATCTGTTTTGATCCAATTATTCAGCCATTTTTTCTCTACACTATTTACTACATATTGACTGTCTGTATAAATACTAACGGGAATATTTTTTTTAGTCAATGATTCCAATGCTACGATAACCGCCATCAATTCCATGCGGTTATTAGTGGTTAGTCGATAGCCGGCAGATAATTCTTTTTTTGATTCTCCAAAAATTAAAACTGCGCCATAGCCACCCGGTCCCGGATTACCGCGTGATGAACCATCGGTGTAGATTTGTAAATTATGTTTTTGTTGCATGGGGTTGTTTGTTCTCAGTTATTTTATATTCCTTGGTATGCCAAAATCTAGGCTTACAAACCATTTATTTCCTATCGTCCTTTCGACGAAGGAGAAACCTGCTTATAAATGAGCAGATTTCTCCTTCGTCGAAAGACGGGTCGCAACTATCTCATGATAAAAAATATTCCCCTTTCATATACAATACCGCTTTCCCTGCAATGGTTACCCGGTCTCCGTGGAATCCGCACCATACATGCCCTTTTCTTTTTGAAACCTGTATGGCGGTCATATCAGTTTTCTGTAATTCATTTGCCCAATAAGGGATAAGTGTTGCATGCGCTGAACCGGTTACAGGGTCTTCACCAATGACAGAATTGGGAACGAAGAAACGAGACACAAAATCAACTGTTTCCCCTTTGGCAGTAATAATAAAACCCAAAGTTTCAACTTTGTTTAAAAAAGTAAAGTCAGCGATTACTTTTTCTACTTCCGCTTGCGTGTTATAAACCAAAAAATAATCTCTTGAACGTAAAATTTTTGTTGGCGAAATCGAAAAGCCTTTTAGTAATTCGGCAGGAGGTGTGCATTCAATGGGCATCCGGGCAGGGAAGTTCATTTCTAAAAGACCATTTTTCTTAATAACCGTTAATAGGCCACTTTTGGAATGAAATGTAATGGTATCATGTTGATATCCCAATTCATTAAAAATAATGAAAGCCGTTGCAAGTGTGGGATGTCCGGCCAAATCTATTTCTAATTCGGGAGTAAACCAACGGATATCATAACAGCCATCTTCTTTCTGAACGAAGAATGCAGTTTCAGAAAGATTGTTTTCATTGGCCAATCGTTGCATCGTTTGGGTGGGAAGCCATTCTTGTAAGGGGCAGACTGCCGCCGGGTTGCCTCCAAAAATATGATCTGTAAAAGCATCAACCGTATAAATGGGATATCTCATAAAAAGTATTTGAAAACTGCAAATTAAGATTGCATCCAATATTTATTAAAATGAATTTGGTTACACTTGAAACACCCCTGTTTTAAAATCATCCATCTGCGGATTTTGATTGGCCGCCGCAATGCCTTCCCCAATCACTTGCCTGGTTTGAATGGGGTCAATAATATTATCAACCCATAAACGGGCGGCAGCATAATAGGGAGAAGTTTGTTTTTTGTAACTGTCTTTTATTTTGTCTAATAATTCTTTTTCATCTTCGGCTGTTACTTCTTTTCCTTTCGCTTTCATGCCGGCCACTTGAATTTGTAATAAAGTCTTTGCAGCTTGATCACCACCCATTACAGCAATTTTTGCAGATGGCCATGCATAAATAAAACGGGGGTCATACGCTTTGCCACACATGGCATAATTACCGGCACCATAACTATTACCAACAATAATGGTAATTTTTGGAACAACCGAATTGGCGACAGCATTTACCAATTTTGCGCCATCTTTAATAATGCCACTGTGTTCACTTCTACTCCCCACCATAAAGCCGGTAACATCCTGTAAAAAAACCAGCGGAATCTTTTTTTGGTTACAGTTCATAATAAATCGAGCAGCTTTATCGGCACTATCATTATAGATGACTCCGCCAATTTGCATTTCTCCTTTTTTATTTTTGCTTATCAATCGTTGATTGGCTACAATGCCAACGGCCCATCCCTCTATTCTTGCATATCCACATATAATTGTTTTTCCATAATCTGCTTTAAATTGGTCGAACTCACTATTGTCAACTATTCGTTCAATGATGTCAACCATATCATAAGGCTTTGTATTCCCCTCATGCATGATGCCATATAGTTCATTGGGGTCCTTTTTTGGCTCAGTTGAAGCAATCCTGCTAAAACCGGCATTTGCAGGCGCCCCTAATTTGTTCATGATCTTTTTTATATGATCTAAACAATCCTGTTCAGTTTTGAATTTATAATCGGCAATCCCGCTAATTTCTGTGTGTGTAATGGCTCCACCCAAAGTTTCATTGTCTATGTCTTCTCCAATAGCAGCTTTTACTAAATATGATCCGGCTAAAAAAATACTGCCATTGCCTTCTACCATTAGTGTTTCATCACTCATAATAGGTAAATATGCACCTCCGGCTACACATGCACCCATGACGGCTGAAATTTGTGTAATCCCCATGGCACTCATTCTGGCATTGTTTCTAAAAATTCGGCCAAAATGTTCTTTGTCAGGAAATATTTCATCCTGCATAGGCAGGAAAACGCCTGCGCTATCTACCAGGTATATTACAGGCAATCTATTTTCCATAGAAATCTCCTGCATCCTTAGGTTTTTCTTACCGGTAATGGGAAACCAAGCTCCCGCCTTTACAGTTTGGTCGTTGGCTACAATAATGCATTGTCTGCCACTAACATAACCCAGTCCGGCTACTGTACCCCCACAGGGGCATCCACCTTGTTCTTCATACATGTCAAATCCGGCAAAACTCCCTATTTCTGTAAAGGGTTTGTCTTTATCACATAAATAATCAATTCTTTCACGGGCAGTAAGCTTATTTCGCTCTTTTTGCTTGTCCATTGCTTTTTTGCCACCCCCCAATTTGATCTTATCAAAATATTGATTGGCTTTGCTGAGAGACATTTTCATCCAATCTTCATTGCGGTTAAATTCTGGGCTCATTTACGAACAATTGTTAGTGTGTCAAATGTAGTGGATGTAATGATGAATTTTGCATTTTTCATGATCTAAGCATGACTGAAATGAAAAAATAATTCAAAATTTAAAATTCATGATTTAAAATAGATAATTATATTTATCAAATGTCATACGATTATATCATTATTGGTGCCGGTTCGGCAGGATGTGTGTTAGCCAACAGATTAACGGAAGATTCAAAATGCAAAGTGTTATTGCTTGAAGCTGGGTCGCCCGACAAAAAAATGGAAATTCATATTCCGGGGGCCTATACCAAACTTAACCGGAGTGAAGTGGATTGGGGTTTCTGGACTGAACCACAAACGAATATTGATAACAGGAAATTATATGTTCCACGAGGTAAAACGCTGGGTGGTAGCAGTTCAACCAATGCAATGGCATATGTAAGAGGGAACAAAGAAGATTTTAATGAATGGGCGGCATTGGGGAATAAAGGTTGGAGTTATGAAGATGTTTTGCCATTTTTTAAAAAATCTGAAACAAATGAACAGTTTGGTGAGCCCTTTCATGGAGAAAATGGCCCTATGAATATCACACTCTCTAAACAACCGGGAGAGCTGGCATCTATTTTTATTGAAGCATGTGAGGAATGCGGTATTGAAAGAAACAACGATTATAATGGAGATAAGCAATTAGGCGCCAGTATGCTGCAATTCAATATTAAAAACAATAAAAGACATAGTTCGGCGGCTGCTTTTTTAAAGCCGGCAATGCGTAGGAATAACCTTACTGTTAGAACGAATACACAGGTAAAAAGGATATTGATTGAAAATGGAAAAGCAGTGGGTGTTGAAGTCATTACTTCACCCGCTAGTTATGAACGGATTAATTGTTTACAGGAAGTGCTTTTGTGTGCCGGGGCGATTCAATCCCCACAGATGTTAATGCTGTCGGGTATCGGTGAAACAACCGAACTAAATAAACAGGGAATTGATACTATTTACGCTTTACCCGGGGTGGGTAAGAACCTTCAGGACCATGTGTGGACAGGCGTAAGTTGTGTTGCTAACATACCTACAGGCAATTCTTTGCTTAAGCCATTTAATATGCTGAAGGCTTTTTTACAACATGCCATCATGAAAAGTGGTCCCTTAAGTAATAGCCCAATTGAAGCCAATGCCTTTCTTAAATCGGATCCATCTTTGAACAGACCGGATATCCAGTTTCATTTTGTACCACTGGGGATTGCTGCTGATTATTCGACAGATATTTATGATATGAAAACGTTTTCCCTTCAGGATGGCTTTGGCATTTTGGCCATTTTGATTAGGCCTGAAAGTAGAGGATACATTGGTTTAAAAAGCTCAAAAGCCACTGATGCGCCTATTATTCAACCCAATTTGCTATCAAGCCCCAAAGACCGTGAAGTTTTGTTAACGGCCCTCAAAAAATCAATGGAAGTAATCAATGCAAAATCGCTTGCTGCATATTCAATAGGTGGGATTTCATTCCCACAAGAACCGTTTAGTGATGAGGCATTAAATAAGCATATTAGCAAAAGCGCTGAAACACTCTATCATCCCGTTGGTACTTGTAAGATGGGGCAAGATGCAATGGCTGTAGTTGATGAAACCTTGAAAGTTTATGGAATCAAAGGTCTGCGGGTAATTGATGCCTCAATTATGCCCACCATTGTATCGGGAAATACCAATGCCGCTACTGTTATGATCGCTGAAAAAGCAGCAGAAATGATCATTAGTGGTATCTAATTTGGCTTTAGCCCATTAAATAATCCTAAAGGATAATAGATTTCGTGCAACTGTGTTTAAATTACACATTGTTTCCTACTTTAGCAATCCTTAAAACCCTTGTTTTGGCCATAGAAAAAATAAAGAAAACAAATGCTGTTCTTACGGATATTCAATCTGTTCCTACACTTCCTATCATATCATCTACACAAAACAAAATAGTTAAAAAAATACCGGTACTTAACAAAGAAGATAACAAAATGCCCAAAAAAGTGGCCAAACATGAAGTTCCCAAAACGGGTACTTCGGATGTTAGGAAAAAAGTTTCAAAAAGTAAAAGCACTATCTCTGCTACTCCTAAATTGAAGAACGTTAAAAATGATCTGTCTGATATTTCTTCAGAAAAAATGCTCCTTAAAATAAAAAAAACGGCTGCTAAAAACGGAAAAAAAATCCCACTTATCAAAAAAACAATTTTTCAAATTCGATTCCATACAGCATATGGACAAAATTTATTTTTGTTAGGTAATCATCCTTTGTTGGGAAACAATGAATTAGAAAAGGCGATCCCACTCCAATACTTTTCTGATGAATATTGGTATACAGTCATTGATTTTATTGATGACGAAATCAATGTGAATGACATTACTTATCATTACATTCTTAAGAATGCGGATGGCACCATTCAATTCGATTGGGGTAATGATAAAACGTTTCATCTCGCCAAAATAAAATCCGAAGAATTCCTTTTTATGGATACCTGGAATTATGCAGGTTACTATGAAAATACTTTCTATACTGAACCATTTAAACAAGTATTGTTTTCTCATGATCCTTCAACAAACAAAGAATCCATCAACAAAAATGCAACACACACTTTTCGGATAAAAAGCCCCTTGTTAGAGAAAGACCAAACCCTATGTTTATTGGGCAGTAATCAGTTACTAGGAAACTGGAACACAGAGAATCCGATTATTTTGAATAAAATATATGATGCCGATTTTTTTAGTTGCTCATTAAATCTTTCAAAAGAAACATTTCCGATTGCCTATAAGTATGGGGTCTATGATCTGTTGCACAAACAGTTTGTTCGTTTTGAGGATGGGAATAACCGCATTTTACATAGTGCCGGAAAACAAAACAGACACACGGTTATGAATGATGGTTTTGCCCTTCTCCCCAATAATTCTTGGAAAGGTGCCGGTATGGCCATTCCGGTCTTTGGTTTAAGAACTGAAAGTAGTTTTGGGATAGGCGAATTTTCTGACTTGACATTAGCCGTGGATTGGGCAAAAAGGGTAGGACTGAAAATGATCCAGTTATTACCCATTAATGATACTACGGCCACACATACATGGCAAGATTCCTACCCGTATGCTGCTATATCTGCTTTTGCTTTGCACCCCATATATCTAAACCTTGAAAAAATAGCGAATCCCCATTCCCTGAAAAGGTTACACAAACTTGAAGAACATCGATTACGATTAAATGCATTATCAACCGTTGACTTTGTTGAAGTGGCTGCAATAAAATCCAAATTTATATCAGATGTATACAAAGAGGAGGCAACTGCGATTTTTGCAACATCAGCCTATCAGTTATTTTTTGACCAAAACAAACACTGGCTAATCCCGTATGCTGCTTTTTGTTATTTGAGGGATCAATATGGCACAGTGGATTTCAGTAAATGGCCCGCTTATTGGCATTATAAAAGTGACGATATTGAAGCACTTACCTCCCCAGCATCTGCCGCTTATTCGGATATTGGGTTGTATTATTTTATTCAATTTCATTTACATCTTCAATTAAGCGAAGCCACCAAATATGCGCACGCGAATGGAATTATTGTAAAAGGAGACATTGCCATTGGCGTATATAGATATGGGGTAGATGCTTGGCAAAATCCCGAATTGTTTCATCTTGAATTTCAAGCCGGAGCTCCTCCCGATGATTTTGCCATCAAAGGACAGAACTGGGGTTTCCCCACCTATCAATGGCAAAGAATGCGTGAAGACGGATTTGCATGGTGGAAACAGCGGTTTGAACAAATGAGTTATTATTTTGATGCATTTAGGATTGATCATATTTTGGGGTTTTTCCGTATTTGGAGTATACCCATGCATGCAGTAGAAGGTATCATGGGGCATTTTGTTCCCGCAATCCCGGTGCACATAGATGAGTTTACCATTAATGGGATTTGGTTTGATTTTGATAGATATACCAAACCTTTTATTTCGGAAAATGTATTATGGGAATTATTTGGGTCTGACAATGAATTGGTAAAAAGCCTGTTCCTTACAAATACCGGTTTCGGTGTATATGCATTACAACCCGCATTTGCTACGCAAAGAAATGTTGAAATGCATTTTGCTTCCTTAGAGAAAGATGATCAACATGAAAAAATTCAAAAGGGTTTATTTGATCTTATCAGCAATGTAATTTTATTTGAAGTTGAAAATAGTAATGGAAGTCAGTTTCATTTCCGTTTTGGTATGGAAGGGAATTCATCTTTTCGTAATTTGGAAAATGATACACAACAACAATTAAAAGAACGCTATGTAAACTACTTTTTCCGTCGGCAAGATGATTTTTGGATGAAAGAAGCCATGCAAAAATTACCCGCATTAAAGCGTGAAACCAATATGTTGGTATGTGGAGAAGACCTGGGAATGGTACCGGGCTGTGTCCCTTCTGTCATGCGCCAATTGGGACTTTTAAGTCTTGAAATTCAGCGAATGCCCAAAGATCAAACCAAAGATTTTTTCCATCCCAATGACGCTCCTTACTTGAGTGTGGTTACTCCTTCCACTCATGACATGAGTACCATACGTGGTTGGTGGGAGGAAGATAAAGTTCGAGTTCAAAAATTTTATAACCAAGAACTCGGACAAGGTGGAACAGCACCTCATTATTGTGAAGCATGGATTAACAAACTAATTGTATTACAGCATTTATATTCTCCTGCCATGTGGAGTGTATTTCAATTACAGGATCTTTTAGGGATGGATGAAAAATTGCGAAGGGAAGATCCACAGGAGGAGCAAATCAATATTCCTTCCAATCCTAAGCATTATTGGCAATACAGAATGCACATAGGTTTGGAAACATTATTACAAGCCGATGCATTCAATGATGAATTGAAGCGTTTTATTCAAGCAAGTGGAAGATACCCCCCCAGCCCCCTGAAGGGGGAGTTATCGAAGGGAAATTTAATTAAAAACAGAATATAATTCCCCCTTTAGGGGGTTAGGGGGTTTGGTTTATGAAACTACATTATCGTCAGATTAATCTCCCTTTCGAATATCCATTTACCATTTCTAATGGGCGAACAAAAACACACCAGCCCTCCTTATTGGTTGCATTAGAACTGGGGTCTTTTGTCGGTTTTGGAGAAGCCCCAGCTATTGTTTATTACCAGGCAACCGTTGAACAAATGATAGTTGATCTTGAGAGTAAAAAAACAATGGTCGAAAAATTTGCATTTACAGAACCCGAACGTTATTGGCATTATCTCCATCATTTATTTCCTACAAATCCTTTTTTGGTGTCTGCTTTAGACATGGCAGCTTGGGATTTATTTGGTAAAATGAAAGGCAAACCACTTTATGAAATCTGGCAAACCCGTTGGGAGAATACACCGCTTACAGATTATACCATTGGGATTGACACCATTGAAGAAATGGTGGCTAAAATGAAAGCCAAACCATGGCCTATTTATAAAATTAAATTAGGAACTGACGAAGATATCGCCATTGTAACAGCGCTTCGAGAACATACTGATGCAGAATTTAGAATCGATGCCAATGCAGGTTGGACAATTGAAGAAGCACTCGAAAAAATTCCGAAACTGGCAGCATTGGGAGTAGCGTTTATAGAACAACCCCTGGCAAAAGACAATTGGGAGGGTATGAAAATATTGTTTGAAAAATCAACACTTCCATTAATTGCTGACGAAAGTTGTGTTTTTGAACATGATGTAGACAAATGCCAAAATCATTTTCATGGAATAAACATAAAGCTTACTAAATGCAGTGGCATCACACCTGCCATTAGAATGATTGGCAAAGCAAGGTCATTGAACATGCATGTTATGATGGGTAGTATGAATGAATGCAGCATTGGTTCTGCGGCCATTGCAAATTTTTTGCCTCAATTGGATTACGTGGATATGGATGGCCCACTCTTACTTTCTGAAGATATTGCCAAAGGAATTGATTTTGATTTTGGAAAAGTAACGCTATCCGGTAAACCGGGGTTAGGGATATCGCTTTTATGAGTGATGTTCACCGATTATCGAATTCATTTCACCGTTCAGAAGGATCATTCACTTAATCATAACAGTTGTTTTCATTTCTGGCATCCTCTTTGAATTAAGGGTAGTATAAAACAGTTAATTATGAAAAAGCTACTACTCACCACAATGATTGTTACCGCTTTTATTTTTAACACCCAAATAAAAGCGCAGTTTAGTGTGAATCTAAATGTAAACTTAGGCGGAAGGCCCAATTGGGGTTTGCCCGGAAATTACGCGGGTAATTATTATTACTTACCAGAGATAGACAGTTATTACGATATACCCAATCGCCAGTTTATTTATTTTGAAGGACCGAGTTGGGTGTTTGCCTCAGCGCTTCCTAACCGATTTAGGAATTACGATTTATTTAATGGATTCAAAGTGGTAATCAATCAGCCCAAGCCTTATCTGAACTACGGAATGTACAGGGATCGGTACAGGAGTTATTATAATACCTACCGAGAGCCTGTTATGATAGCCCAAAACCGTCCCGGTTATTACAATAATCGATATGAGAATGATAGATATGGTAATAACCGCCCCAATAACAATCAATTCAACCGTGGAAACGGAAACCAAGGATATGATATTAAAAGAAGAGAAGATGGTCGAAATAACAATGACAACAGGGGCAGGTCCAATGAAAGAGGACGAGAGAATGATCATGGAAACCGCCGCGGAAGAGGATAATCATTTTCATGTGTAACAATTGATATGGCAGGTATTTTACCTGCCATATTTTTTGCTTGGTGACCAAAAGCAAAATCAATTTTGTTTTCTTGGGCTGTCTTATCGAATTTCGACCTAATATCTGTGATATATGACTCCTAAACGGGAAGAGAAATTATTGAGTGTACTGGCCAAACGACAGTCTGGGTTGACAGTGGTGATGGAAAATGTGGATGATCCGCATAATATTTCAGCAGTCATGCGAACTTGTGATGCAGTGGGTATTCAGGATATCTATGTATTAACTACAAAAATACATCCCCATAAAAAATTTGGCACAAGAAGCAGTAGTAGCGCGGCAAAATGGTTGACTATTCATTCATATACAGATGTTGCCGAGTGCTTCATTGATTTGCGAAAAAAATACAGTACCATTTTAACCACACATTTAGGAATCGATTCAATCCATGTTTTCGATATTGATTTTTCAAAAAGCGTAGCCCTTGTTTTTGGCAATGAACACGATGGCGTAAGCGAAGAAATTCGCTTATTGGCAGATGGAAATTTTAATATTCCACAAATGGGTATGATTCAAAGCTTAAACATATCGGTTGCTTGTGCAGTGAGTATTTATGAAGCCATGCGTCAGAAAACCCTTGCGGGGCATTACATGCAGCCATCCTTACCTGCGGATAGGAGGGAAGCGCTGATAGCGAAATGGAGTACACCAAGAATAAAATATAAAAAAAGAAAATGAAAAAAATAGGAATTCTTCTTTGCATTGTTTTTGTTTGTCAAATTGCGACAGCTCAGCCCATAAAAAAAATAAAAATAGAAGCGTTATTAAAAGAAATTGAGTCCAGCACCAGCCCTGTTGTTATCAATTTTTGGGCAACCTGGTGCGGCCCTTGTATTAGAGAAATACCCTGGTTTGAAAAAAATGTTGCTTTATTTTCTAAAGAAAAGCTGAAGTTGATTTTAGTGAGTATTGATTTTCCTGATGAGTACCCCAAAAATATACAGGCTTTTGCCAGCAAAAATGGATATAAGTCTGAAATTGTTTGGTTGGACGAAAACAATGCAGATGAATTTTGTCCGAAACTCGATAGTGCTTGGGCGGGTGCCATTCCGGCAACATTAATGATCAACAATAAAAAGCATTACCGTCAGTTTTATAATGGTCAATTACAAGAGGGGCGGTTATTATTGGAATTAAAGAAACTAGTTGAATAATTATTTCAGATTTTCTTCCTTATCCTCTTCTTCTTGATCTTTTAAGCTTCTTAGCCTATTAAATAGCAAAATGCAGAAGCCCAATGCCCCCAAACTTCCAATAGCCAAAGCGATACCTAATGTATTCCCTTCTCGGATTCCGTCGATTATCGAGTAGACGATAAGTACAAAAATGATGATAACAATGATACTTCTGATACTTGGATTTTTCATTGAATGATAATTGATTGATTGCTCCTAGATGCAGAAATTTTAATATTCCATAAAAAGGATAAACCGGTATTTGGAGTGCACTAATTTTAATGAGGTATATTATTTGTTGAGCGCTTTCTGTTTTTCATCCTGTAATTTCTTTTCTTCCACTATTTTTCGCTCTTCAGCTTCATGGGTAAGATAGGTAATGCTCACATTCAATTCAAACCCAATGAGCAAAATAACGGAATTGAAATAAATCAATGCCATTATAATTAAAGTTGTGCCAATGGATCCGTATACTTTATTATAACTGGCAAAATTATTTACCCAATAAGAAAAAATGATACCGGTAAGCAAAATAAGCACTGTGCTTAAAATAGTGCCGGGGGATACTATTTTCCATCTTTTTTTTACATTGGGGGCATACTTATAGATAATGGCAATGCTGTAATATAAAAGGGCGATGATTGTAATTCCCCGAATGCCACTCCACCATGTAATTCGAGCCTGCTTTTTAATATGAAAAACTTGTCTAAGAACAAAAGTCAACTGTTCTTTTCCCAATAATAAAATAAGCGTAGTTAATAGAAAGAGAAACATCAAAATAAAAGTTAACTTAATGGCCCGCCATCTTTGATGAAGAAAAATTCTTTTATGTTGTTGTATTGATTTATCAAAAGTGGTAATGATACCCATCATGGCATTGGAAGCATAAAAAATAAGCAATAAAATACCAAATGAAAAAATGCCAATATGTTGATTATTTAAGAGGTCATGTAAAAGATTCTCAATCAAATGATACGTGTTTGAATTGGGCGTAATGTCTTTAAACAAACGCAGAATTTCTATTTCAATATTTTCTGATTTCGGAAAATAGGGGATGAGTGAAAATAAAAAAAGTAAGCCTGCAGGCAATGCCATTAGTAGATTAAATGAGATGGCCGCAGCTCTTTCTGTTAAGCCCACTTTGTTTACCTGTTTGAAGAAAAAAATGACCACGTCATATAAAGGCAACCCCCTGAATCCGGGAATAATCAACAATTTGCTTTCTTTTTTTAAAAAGACAACCGGTGGAAATGATAATATGAATCTTTCTAATTTGTTCAATGCTTTTTCTCTGTATTTTGCTTATTAGCCATATAGAAATCCAACGCTTTTTGATATGCTTTGGCATATTGATTATGTTCAGCAAAATTACTACTAAAATGATGGTAGCCACTGAAATCGCTTTTTGCTACAAAAAACAGGTAATTTGTTTTAGGGGCTTCTAGAATAATATCAATGGTTTTGGCTGCAGGGGTACAAATTGGGCCGGGAGGCAGACCTTTGTGGCGATACGTATTATAGGGGGAAGGATTCAACAGGTATTTTTCGTAAATTCGAGTAATTGTGAAATCTTTCATCGCAAATTTAATAGTCGGACAAGCTTGTAAAGGCATCCCGGTATGAAGTCGATTTACATACACACTGGAAATCTTTATTTTATCACTATCGTAATTGGTTTCTTCCTCAACAATGGATGCCAATGTATACACTTGTTCCGGCGTCAAGTTCAAAGATCTCGCTTTTTCTAATCGGTTGTTTTCATTCCAAAATACTGTTTTGTAATCAGCTAATTTTCTGATCATCTTCGATATTGGGGTATTCCAATAAAAGGAATAAGTATTCGGAAGGATGAGTGTAAACAATGTATTTGTATCAATATTGAATTCTTTTAATGAATCATTTGAAGAAATATATCGCATAACGGATAACGAATCAACCAAAAAATTTTTGCCGATCAATGAGGCAAGGTCTTCTTTTGTTCTAAGTCTGTTAATGACAAGACTTATCTCTGCCAATCGTCCGTTTTTCAGCATTCTTACTATGGATAAATGGTTGGCTCCTTTTTTTACTTCATATTTTCCGGGTTTCAAATTTCCCCAAATGTTTAGGGTAGATGACAGCACTGAAAAACTTAATGAATGTGTGATCACCCCTTTTTTTTCCAATTCAGCTATTAAGGAAGACTTGTCTTTGTTATTTTCAGTGATGACAAAAAAAGCGGATTTACTTTTAAAAGATGTGGTGGGGGTAAGAAAAAGCCATATAAAAGACAGTAATACAACAATGGGCAGCCAAAAAAAACGGAAGATCAACCTTTTCATACATTCAAATTAATTAAAATACCCTGTCTGAACATACAGACAGGGTATTTTAAAACGGTATTGTCAATTATTTCTTTCCTGAATCGGGCTTAGCCGTAACTGTGTTAACCGGTGAAGCAGGTGCAATGGCTGGTGCTGATTGTGAAGTGGTTGGTAATTTCTGAAAGATGGAATTATCAGTACCACTAGATGTGCCACCTTTTAAAAATAAGGTAGAAAATATGGCTAAAGAAGCAATAATACCTGCAAATAGCCAAGTTCCTTTCTCTAACACATCGGTTGTTTGTTTAACACCCATCAATTGATTACTAAATCCACCCACGCTGCTGGATAATCCACCACCTTTAGGATTTTGAACCAAAACCATAAAACCAAGTGCCGCTGAGGCAACTACAATCAGTATCAAAAACAAGATAATCATACTATATTCCTTTTAATTGTTCAATTTTCGATGCAAAATAACTAGATTTTTCAGGATTTATGAAACTTAATTTAATATACAGCTGAATTGCTTTCTCAACCTGCCCTTGTTTTACCAACACATCGGCCATGGCATCCGTCAATATTTCCCTGGTTTCATTGGAGATTTTGGCCGTTTCTACGACTGCTTTCTCCATTTCGGGATTAATATGGGCTACCAATTGTGTGCCTTCCAATTGTTTCATTTGTTTTAACCAATCAGTGAATTTCCTAAGATGAGTGGTTAGTTTGTCCTGAGGAATATTGGTAAGGTCTATTTTGATGCCTTGAGAAGCAAAATAGTCAACGGTAAACAAACGCTCTGCAATGGCATCAATATCCAGTTTCGCATCTGCCTCCATGGGTTTTTTAAAAGCTGCCAGTTGTTCCGATAAAATGCCCGCTATTTTATTTTCCGGAATATTTCCTTTTGTTTCCTTTTCAGTAAGTTCAGAAATAGACTCCGGCGTGTTGTCTATATTTCGCATTATTTCTTTTACATCTTCCACAGAAGGAATATTGATGTTGGAAACAACGGGATTCGCAACTTCTGTTACCGTTTCAATTTCTTCTAAACTTTTTTTCATCCCTTCTTGCAATTGATATTGTAACCAATAAGGGTTTGTGAAATATAAATTGGTGGTAACTGTTTGCGGAATAGCCATTGAATGAATATTCTGCGTAAAAAATAAATTGAGGAAAAAATGGGCAGGGGCGAAATAGGGATAGTCTTCCACTAAAGCCTGCATAGATTCTACCCCTATTCCGGTAAAGTCATGTTTGCCGGTTAAATGAAAAAATGCTTTTTCCTGCGTAGTATTCATAGCATCAATTATAAAAAGGGGTTACCAGTTTGAAAAGATATGATTAAATATTTCATCAGTGAGTGTTCTTATAATTTCATCTAATAAACCTGCTTCTGCTTGTTGTAAGGAAAGATTTGCCGAATAATCAAAATTTCTGCTCACATCAAACTCATCTGAAACATTGTCTAACGTTTTTCTTAGAATCACATGTATCGTTACTGTTAATCGATTAACAGTGGCCTGTTGGGCACTAATACCTACGGTTTGGCTGGGGTCGTAGTTTGTAATGGTTCCACTAATGATGTAATGCGCATCATCATTATTGGTTCGGGTAAGTTTGGTTCCGCTGGTAATTTTTTGCTGAAGTTTATCATTAAACTTTTGACTTAATTGCGGGTTTACATACCGGGCTCTGTTTTCAAGTGGAATGATCTTAACCGTTTTTACTTTTGGATCAATTGAACCCACATCATTCATTTTATATACGCCACATGATATCAATACAAAAGAAAAACAGACAGTTATCAAAAACCATCGAAACATAGAAAATTTATTTTGTGCATATGCCATTGCTAATTCTTAATTGTTAATTCATAATAATCCCCAACCATTATTCATCAATATCGTATTCTTTTAATTTTCTATATAGGGTACGTTCACTAATACCTAAGTCCAAAGAAGCATCCCTTCGTTTGCTTTTGTGTTTTTTCAGTGCTTTAACAATGAGTTCCTTTTCTTTATCCATAATGTTCAGCGACTCTTCTACTTCTTCATGTTGATGTAAGTTATCATCATGCATTAAAATGGGTTGAGATGAATGATTACCCTGTGCAATCAATGAAGGATGTGTATTAACAGGTTGAGATACAGAAGGGGTTGCCATTAATGACTGTGTATCTCCATTGTTATGAAAATCATTCATTAGAGAATCTCTGGTAAAATTGGCGGCATTATTTACTAAAGATGGATTTTGTAATATATCAAGAAACATTTTTTTTAATTCTGTTACATCCTTTTTCATGTCAAAAAAAAGTTTGTATAAAATTTCCCTTTCATTGGCAAACTCGGGTGAACCGGTTTGATGACCGGCCAGTACGGGTAATCGATTCCCAATTTTTTCGGGTAAAAACTTACGCATTTCGGTGCCTGAAATCAAATTATTGGTACTTAACACTGATATCTGTTCTGCAATATTCTTCAACTCTCTTACATTCCCCTGCCAAACATGGTTAATTAACAGGTTTTTGGCTTCATCATCCAGTTGAACGGGGGAGGTTTTGTATCTTTCTGCAAAATCCACAACAAATTTTCGAAAAAGTAACAAGATATCTTCTTTTCTATCCCTGAGAGATGGCACTCGAATGGGAACAGTACTTAATCGATAATACAAATCTTCTCTAAAACGACCTTTTTGTGTGAATTCAAGCAATTCACGATTGGTAGCTGCAATTACTCGAACATCCGTTTTTTGAACTTTTGATGAACCTACACGAATAAATTCACCTGTTTCCAGCACCCGTAATAATCTAGCCTGGGTACCTAAGGGCATTTCGCCTATTTCATCCATGAAAATAGTGCCACCATTTACAGTTTCAAAATAACCTTTACGGCTATCTACTGCACCTGTAAATGCACCCTTTTCATGACCAAATAATTCAGAATCAATGGTTCCTTCCGGAATTGCTCCACAGTTAACGGCGATAAAAGGATTGTGCTTTCGAGCAGAGAGCGCATGAATAATTTGTGAAAACACTTCTTTACCCACACCACTTTCTCCAACAATCAAAACTGTCAGATCTGTGGCCGCCACCTGAACGGCTGTATTTAAGGCATGGTTAAGTGCCGGTGAATTGCCTATAATACTGAAACGGTTTTTGATACTTTGTAATTCCATTTTTTAATTAATTATTTTCAAATTTGCCATGGTTTCCCAATGTTTGTCACTGACCAACAATAGGTAGGTAATTACTATTTTCTCACTATATCTTTATTCTTTAACAATCCCTCCTAACAATGTTCCTGCTGTACAACTGTGTATTTTAACCTGCACATAATCTCCTTTTTTCAAGCGATCTTTTCCCTTTGGAAAGATCACTACTTTATTTTGATCTGTTCTGCCATGCCAGTCGTTCTCGCTTTTTTTAGAGTCGGCTTCAATCAGCACTTTAAAAGTTTTGTTTACATCACGTTGCATACTCTGTAATGAATGAATTCTATGTAAGGCAATGATTTCCTGCAATCTTCGCTTTTTTACTTCCTCAGGGATATCATCCTCAAACCTTTTTTCTGCCAATGTTCCCGGCCTTTCACTATAGAAATACATATAAGCAAGATCATATTGACAATATTCCATTAATGAGTAAGATGCTAAATGGTCTTCTTCTGTTTCTGTACAAAATCCTGTTATGATATCTGTACTCAATCCACAATTGGGTAATATTTCCCTAATCCTGTTTACTTTACCAATGTACCATTCTCTGGTATAGGTTCTGTTCATTAGCTGTAATATTCTGGTGCTTCCACTTTGTACCGGCAAATGAATATAATTACAGATATTTTCATATTTAGCGATGGTAAACAATACTTCATCTGTTATGTCCTTGGGATGCGAAGTGCTAAATCGAACCCTCAGTAAAGGAGATACCAATGCGACTTTTTCGAGCAGTTTTGCAAATGTGACAGTCTCATCAATTTCTTCATCTATCCAATAATAACTATCTACATTCTGCCCTAACAAAGTAACTTCTCTATATCCATTGTTGAATAGTTCTTTCACTTCGGCAATAATGGATATGGCGTCTCTACTACGTTCCCTTCCTCTGGTAAAAGGGACCACACAAAAACTACACATATTATTGCATCCGCGCATGATAGATACAAATGCACAAACGCCATTGTTGTCTAGACGAATGGGCGAAATATCACCGTAGGTTTCCTCTCTACTTAAGAGAACATTTACGGCTTTTTGACCTGTTTCTGCTTCAATTATTAACCCCGGCAAGCTTCTATAGGCATCAGGCCCAACTATCATATCAACAAGTTTCTCTTCTTCCAATAATTTCGATTTTAGCCTTTCAGCCATGCATCCCAGCATACCAATGAGCATGCCCGGCTTTTGTTTTTTTAGTAATCTGAATTCTGTAAGCCGTTTTCTAACTGTCAATTCTGCTTTTTCGCGAATAGAACAAGTATTTAAGAGAATTAAATCTGCTTCTGCTAATAATTTGGTTGCGCCAAAACCGGCGGTATTTAATATGGATGCCACAACTTCACTATCAGCAAAATTCATAGCACAACCATAGCTTTCAATGTAAAACCTTTTTTGGTATTGATTTGGATCTTGTTTGAATGGTGAAAATGCCTCACCCTGACGGCTTTCATCATGCACCTTGTCAGCGATTTCCATCATATCCATGCTTTTCAAAAATTAGATTGTAAAAATACAAAAATGAATTGGTTAATGTCAGATTGGCAGCACTAGTTTCAATGAAATTGAAGGAAACTTATAAATTTGCATCCAAAAATGATATTAAATGAAGAAATTGATCGGATTATTCATGACATTTTACATAGTTATCTTGTCATACGGTCAAGACAATGTTGTTCTTAAATTGAAAGAAGAAGCTTCTCGTAGTATTAAAAGAGAAGTGGATACCACTACATGGAACTGGAAAAAAGGGGGACTCATGGGTTTTAGTTTGGCACAGGGCTCATTAACCAATTGGGCTGCGGGAGGGGATAATTTTACTTTGTCTTTGAATACCGCTTTTAATTATTTTTTTCTTTATAAAAAGGATCGGATTTCATGGGATAATAATGTTGAAGCCTATGTTGGAATTCTTCAATCTACCAGTTTAGGTACCCGTAAAAATGATGACCGATTTGATTTTTTGAGTAAGTATGGATTCAAAATGGATACTGTTGGAAAATGGTATTTATCCGCATTATTTAATTTTAGGTCTCAATTTTTTGATGGGGCCACGTATAAGAATGGAATAGAAGAATTTACTTCTTCTTTTTTATCACCCGCTTATATTACTTTGTCATTAGGGTTTGATTACAAACCTTCCGGAAAATTTTCGATATTTATGTCGCCATTAACCGCGCGTTCTACTTTTGTTAACAATAATATTTTAGCAGCAAAGGGAGGGTATGCAATACCTCCCGGGGATCATGGCATTTTACAAATAGGTGCGTTTTCAACAATCAATTATTATAATACAATCGCAAAAAACGTAGTGTATAAAGGGAGACTCGATTTGTTTTCAAATTACCAAAGTCATCCTGAGAATATTGATTTTAATAGTACCAATGTTTTTTCTTTTAAAATTAATAAGAACTTCTCCGCCTCTTATACACTTGATATGATTTATGACGATGACATAAGGTTATTTGGTGATAAAAATACCTCTCCGGCGCTGCAAATAAAAAGCCTGATTGGTATTGGATTCGTCAAAATGATGAATGAGAAGAAGACTAGGATTGCAACCAATACTAACTAGTTACTTTGAGTATATTTTTAATCTTATGGGCTTTGTAAGTCAAGTCTTGATAATCTTTACTTATAATTGTTACATGCCCCATTTTTCTTCCGGGACGGGTTTCTTTTTTACCATATAAGTGTACAAAAACATTATCCATTTGTAATACTTCAGTAAGTCCTTCATATTTGGCCATCCCATTGCTTTCGGCAGAACCCACAATATTAATTATTGCAGAGGGTAGGATGGGTGCTGTATTGCCCAAAGGATAGCCCAACATGATTCGCCATAACATATCAAACTGGCTTGAATAATTGGCTTCTATGGTGTGATGGCCGCTATTGTGAACACGAGGGGCTGTTTCGTTTACCAAAACATCATCGTTCATATCCATAAAAAGTTCCACAGCAAAAATGCCGGGACTTTTTAATTCCTTCACCACTTTTATGGCAATGGCTTCAATTTTCCAGATGATTTTTTCCGGTAAAACAGCCGGACTAATTTGGTAATCTAATAAGTTAAGAACTTGGTCAAAAATCATTTCTGCCGGAGGATATAAAACGGTTTCTCCTGCCTCGTTCATGGCTACAATAATGGCAATTTCTTTTTTAATATCTACTTTTTTCTCTAAGATGGCGTCACTAGCAAATCCTTTTTGTAATTCATCTTTATTTTCGAGAATCTGAACGCCTTTTCCATCATACCCACCTTCTCCAATCTTATGAACAGCGGGAAGAAAATGATGATATTGTTCTAATGATTGTTTGTTACTCGTTACTACATATTCTGAGGTAGGAATTTGATGAGTAGAATAAAATTCCTTCTGTAGAATCTTATTTTTTATGATTCGAATAGCTGCCGGTTTGGGGAAAATTTTAATCCCCTCAGCTTCCAGTTTTTCTAAAGCATCTACATTCACGGATTCTATTTCGATAGTGAGGGCATCCAGATTTTTGCCAAAATTATAAACAGTATCAAAATCAGTAATGTCTCCTTTGGTAAAATGATGGCATAGATGTCCGGCTGGGCAATGTTTGTCATTTTCCAACACATAGGTTTCAACCACATAATTGGCGGAAGCCTGTAATAGCATTCTACCCAATTGTCCACCGCCTAAGATGCCTATTTTCATAGTCTTTATTATGAGAGGGCTAAGATAATCCCTTGTTTGTGGTTTGTGGTCTGTGGTCTGTAGTTTTTTTTCAACAAAGAACAGACCACAGATCACAAACTATTTACTTTTCAGATATTTACATAGCTTTGCCCAATGATTCCCGACTATCCTCATAAAATATTCAGCGACAAGCGATTCTGCTATTGTTTACTGATGGTTACATTGGCAATGGATGCTATTAAGGCTTAATGTATCACGCTTAATGCTATTTGTAATCAGCAAAGGCAAATACTGGTAGATTATTCCTCCCCTCACTTATTATAATATTTTATGGAAACTGTTATTTCAAACAAAGCTGTAAATACTACAGCAACCGATTTTCTTCCTTTACAAGGAACCGATTTTGTTGAATTTTATGTTGGCAATGCCAAGCAAGCCGCCCATTTTTATAAATCAGCTTTTGGGTTTCAAAGTGTTGCCTATGCCGGACCGGAAACAGGGTTAAAAGATAGGGTAAGTTATGTGGTACGTCAAAATAAACTGACATTTGTTTTTACCACTCCTTTGCGAAGTCAAAATGAAATAGCTGACCATATTTATAAACATGGGGATGCAGTAAAAATTCTTGCATTAAAAGTTGATGATGCAACAGATGCATGGAAACAAACGACTACAAGAGGAGGGAAAAGTTATTTGGAACCCATGAAAATGGAAGATGCATTTGGGGAAGTTGTGGTTAGTGGCATTCATACATATGGAGATACAGTTCACTTATTTATAGAAAGAAAGAATTACACAGGTTTGTTCATGCCGGGGTTTAGAAAATGGGAGAGTCAATTTAATCCAACTTCTACAGGTTTGTTGTATGTAGATCATTGTGTTGGAAATGTGGGATGGAATCAAATGAATCCATGGGTGAAATTTTATGAAGAAGTCATGGGCTTTCGCAATATTCTCAGTTTCGATGACCATGATATTTCTACTGAATATTCTGCCTTAATGAGTAAAGTAATGAGTAATGGAAATGGATATGTAAAATTCCCAATTAATGAACCGGCAGAAGGGAAAAAGAAATCCCAGGTAGAAGAATACCTTGATTACTTTGATGGGGAAGGCTGCCAACATGTTGCCCTAGCCACAGATAATATTGTGCAAACTGTAAAGGAGTTGCAAAGTAGGGGGATTGAGTTTTTACAAGTGCCCACCTCGTATTACGATGAACTGCTTGAAAGGGTTGGACACATTGATGAAGACCTTGCTCCATTAAAGGAGCTGGGTATTTTAGTTGACAGAGATGAAGAAGGATATTTGCTCCAAATATTTACAAAACCCATTGAGGACCGACCTACGTTGTTTTTTGAAATTATTCAACGAAAGGGAGCCAAAAGCTTTGGTAAAGGTAATTTCAAAGCCTTATTTGAGGCAATTGAAAGAGAGCAGGCTTTGAGGGGTAATTTATAGTGCTACTTGTTTTTGATCCAATTGGAACGGTGGATTGTTTGACATACAATTTTTAACAGCTAAAAAACGTTATTTTAACGATTCGAAATTTTTGGATAGTTTGGATTACTTAATTTTGGTTTCATGAAATGGGTATTAGGATTGTTTTTTTTGGTTGTTAATATGTGGCAAGTTACCGCACAATCTTCCTCACCGGGAAATCAACGTGCTAGTGTAAAGGCTTTAAACACGTACAAACAAAAAGAAGACACATTAAAAAAACAATTTGCATCCCTGAATATCTCATGGCCTTTAAAACAAATGTATATTCGAAGTTTTAAATATGACAGTCAAATTGAAGTATGGATTCGAGGGGTTAAAAATGAGCCATTTACATTATTCAAAACATTTAAAATTTGTGCATTATCGGGTGCATTAGGCCCAAAACGCATAGAAGGCGATTATCAGGTACCGGAGGGTTTTTATTATATTAATGAATTTAAGCCTAACAGTAAATATCATAAGGCTTTAGGATTAAATTACCCAAATGCATCAGACCAGGTTTTAAGCGATTCTTCTAAACCCGGCAATGACATTTATATTCACGGAAGTTGTGTTACAGTTGGGTGTATCCCTATTCAAGATTCACAAATTGAAGAGCTTTATTTTTTGGCTTCCTATGCAAAAGATCAAGGGCAGGATTTTATTCCTGTTCATATTTTTCCTATTCGCTACAATGTAGAAACGAGTACCCAGTTTTTAGCGAAAACAACCAAAGATGATATTGAATATCAAAAATTTTCAGGAAGATTAAAAGAGGTGTTCGATTTTTTTGAACAGCATAAAAGAATTCCTATTATCTCCATTAATAAAAAAGGAGAATATGTACCTTTATAAATGATGGGGCATTTTAATTCCTTATTACGTATATAATAACTGAACGGTTTCTTTTGTTTGTTGAGTAAGTACTATGTTTTTATGGCTACTAAACGCTTTTAATATATCTGCCTGATAATGTCGAATAGTTAAAAGGTTTAAATCTTTTTCAATTTGAATATCGAATAAACTACTGGCTTCTGCTGCAAATTGTTCTATTTTATCTGCCCTGTAATCCATACATACCTGCACATTAATTGCCCCGGTTTGAATAAGATTGGGTTTCATTTTTAGTATGCCGAATATTTTGTACAATTTACTCATCGGTTCTTCACCCACAAATGAAAAATCTTGGCTATTTAAATGAATTAATACTTGATTATTCTTTAGAACAATAATGGGTGGTAGTTGTTTGCTGTTTTTTTTATGGATAATTGTTCCGGTTAAATTGGGGTGTAAAAAACTTTTTACAAAAAGAGGAATTCCTTTGTTTTCTAATGGTTTAATGGTTTTTGGATGAATCACTTGTGCTCCATAATAGGCCATTTCTATCACTTCTGTAAAACTGAGTTCTGCTATTAATTTTGCATCAGGGAAAATTTTTGGATCGGCATTCATTACGCCTTCTACATCTTTCCAAATGCTTACACTTTCTGCTTGTAAGATATTTGCAAATACAGCGGCTGAATAATCACTTCCTTCTCTGCCTAAGGTAGTACTTTCATTTGCGTCTGTTGAACCAATGAATCCCTGTGTGATAAAGATGTTAGATGATATATGCGAGTTGATTGAGGAAACAGATTTTTCTGATGATTGATCTGTGATAACCGCCGCCTGAATTTTTTCAGACGTAATGTCCCAATCAATGGTTGCTTCTCTGAAATTATTGTCCGTCCTTATCAAATCTCTTACATCCAACCATTGATTAGGTATGTTTATTTCATTTAAATAATGACAGATGATACTAGTACTCATCAATTCCCCGGAACAGACAATCTGATCATAATAATAGTCATAATCTCTTACCGGCTTATCGTGTAATAACCATTCTATTTCTGTAAAAAAATCGCTTAATTGTGATAAACAGTCATTGAAATGTGTAACCAACAGGAATTTAGATGTATTGATATGTTGGTGCTTTACTATTTCAAAAAGCTGTAATGCTTCTTTATTATTTCCTGCAAAAAAAGCGTCGACAACTTTTTCTAATCCATTGGTGGTTTTACCCATGGCTGAAATAATGATCACCAAAGGTTCTGCTTCGTATTGTTTTACAATATTTCCCAGATTTTTTATTCGTTCTACACTGTTAACACTGGCTCCGCCAAATTTGAATACTTTCATGCTATGCTGGTTAAAGTTGTATGTATGCGCAAAACTAGTGAATTATATAAATCACTGATTGGGTCAATAAAAGTAGTAGTTGCTGCATTGTGGTATGGTTGTTGTTTTAGTATCCAAAATCCCTCCTATGACAAAAACGGTATTTATTAAAGCAATCTTTGGCTTTGGTATTATTATCATACTTCTTTCTTGCAGCCCTAGTCAGTCATCTTCAAAAACAGTTATTTCAACAGTCGAAACTGTTGAAACATCCTCTATGGAAGGTTCAATATTGTATTATGTGAATGAGCACAGGCATACATTAAGATTGGCTTCCCTGCAAACACTTGCCGCGGCCACAAAACAGGCGTATACCCATAGTAAGAATATGGCTACCGGCAAAACGGGCTTTGGCCATGCGCGTTTTGATAAAAGAATAGACATGATCAAGCAAACGGCAGGATTCATTACTGCATCGGCAGAAAATGTTGCATATGGACAGTTATCTGCTAAAGAAGTAGTGAAAGGCTGGCTTAATAGCCCCGGACATAAAAAGAACATTGAAGGTAACTACACGTTAAC
Source organism: Bacteroidota bacterium (assembly GCA_031417635.1). Classification (GTDB taxonomy): domain Bacteria; phylum Bacteroidota; class Bacteroidia; order Chitinophagales; family Chitinophagaceae; genus Sediminibacterium. Next base: position 24,671 of record JANOVY010000034.1, read on the forward strand.
CGGCATTGGTACGTACAAAGACAAAAATGGGGTTATTTATTTTACACAAATTTTTTTAAGAAAATGAAGCATGTATGATGTGTATTTTATATATTAATTTGTATAAAATTAATTGTTTTGATAAACGCTCTCTGCCTAACTTTATCTAAACGAGTGTTTGTATGAATGTAAATCGGAACATCCTCACTTTAGATGAGTTTACCCTTACCCAATTAAGGCAATTTCCTACAGCTACCGGAGAATTGAGCAGACTCTTGCGTGATCTGGCACTTGCTGCCAAAAGGGTTAACGTTGAAGTAAACAAAGCCGGATTGGTAGATATTTTAGGTGATGCAGGTTCCATCAATGTACAGGGCGAAGATGTAAAGAAACTAGACATTTTTGCCAATAACCAGTTTATGGGGGTATTAAAACATGGTATCAGTTGTGCGGGCATAGGGAGCGAAGAAATGGATGATTTTGTTGTTTTTGATGACGAAGTGAGTAATCAAAGTAAGTATGTGGTTCTTTTTGATCCATTGGATGGAAGTGGAAATATTGATGTAAATGTTTCCATAGGCACCATTTTTAGTATTTATAAGCGGGTTAGCGAATTGGGCAAACCTTGTGTGAAAGATGATTTCTTACAGCCAGGAAATAAGCAAGTAGCTGCCGGTTATGTGGTGTATGGCTCAAGTACCATGTTGGTATATGCAACCCGAAGAGGAGTAAATGGATTTACTTTGGATCCTTCTATCGGTGAGTTTTCATTAAGTCATCCCAATATCAAATGCCCGGAAAGTGGCAAATTTTATTCTGTTAACCATGGCAATTTTTTTCAATACGATGAAGCTATTCGGAAATACATTGATGGTTGTCAGCGAAAATCAAAAGAAACCGGCGGACCCTATACGCAAAGGTATATTGGCAGTATGGTAGCAGATGTACACCGAAATCTAATTAAAGGAGGCATTTTTATGTATCCGGGTACTACCGATAAACCAAAAGGGAAACTTCGTTTATTATATGAAGCCAATCCATTTGCTTTTATTGTAGAAGTAGCAGGTGGCAATGCAACCAATGGAAAGCAACGGATACTAGATATACTGCCCACTGAACTACACCAGCGTACTGCACTATTTATTGGCAGTAAACTAATGATGAAAGAATTAGAAAATTATACAGGTACAATTACAATCAAATGAAAAAAGTTGGATTATTCGTATTCTGCTTAAGCCTGATATTTGTTTCAGGTTTTGCACAGCAAAAAATGGATAAAAATGGAATGAATTATTTAATGGCTCCTAAGCCAAATAGCATCCTTTATCATGACACCCTTTATAAAGGGAGTGTTCAATTTAAACAATTGTTTTACCGTAACGGTAATTATGAATTGATACAACTTTATGAAAGACATCAGTCAAATAAAATTGCGGGTCAAGTATTTGGCATTTCGGGTACTATCGCAACCATTGTTGGTTTGAGCATGCTTTCATCAGGCGGCAATAATGGTACTGCTTGGATTATTTTTGGTACCGGTTTTGCAGCTACGATAACGGGAGGATACTTTACATTAATGGGGCAAAGAAATCTTCAAATGGCTGTAACTTTGTTTAATCAACAACAAAATAAATCCAGTTTGGGTATTGGAATAACTAAGAACAATGTTGGATTAGTGTATAAATTTTAATACAATGAGCAAATCAATTATTCAGGTTACGAATCTCCATAAAAAGTATGGTGATTTTCATGCTGTAAAAGGCATCAGCTTTGAAGTATTTGAAGGGGAAATTTTTGGTTTATTAGGCCCAAATGGAGCAGGTAAATCAACAACACTCGAAATTATTGAAACGCTCCGTAATAAAACAAGTGGGGAAGTGTGGGTAGATGGATTAAATCTGGATGTATCGCCTAATGAAATAAAGAAAATTATTGGTGTACAATTGCAAACCTCCGGATATTATCCTAGTCTTAATTTGGTTGAATTAATCACTTTGTTTTCAGGATTGTATAATCAAGAAACCGATCCAATGCTGTTACTGGATAAAGTAAACCTTAGGGATAAAGCCAAAGCTAAATACAAAGAACTGAGTGGGGGGCAAAAGCAACGGTTTTCAATTGCCACCACCTTAATCAACAAACCCAAAATTATTTTTTTAGATGAGCCTACAACCGGGTTGGATCCACAGGCGCGAAGAAATTTGTGGGATTTGATAAGAGAAATTAGAGAGCAGGGTACCACTGTTATTCTTACAACGCATTACATGGATGAAGCAGAAGTATTGTGTGAAAGGGTTGCAATAATTGATAATGGCAAAATAATTGCCATAAATTCCCCCGACAAATTAATTGATGATCTAGTGGCCTCCGGATTCGAAAAAACCAAAGAAATTAAGCAAGCAAATTTAGAGGATGTCTTTATCAGTATAACAGGGCATACTTTGAAGGAGAATTAGCTTATCGTGATGGGTCTAATGTCTGTCGAGAGTTTTTATATAATTTAAGCTATCTACTCACAACAAAAGCCTCACCACTCACATTCATCAACTAGTTATGCAATGTTACAAATTTTTCCTTTTTTACTTTAATCTATATTTATGACAACTGACCCACGTTACCCAATTGGTAAATATGTGCCCCAACCATTTTCACAAGAACAGAAAGAAAAATGTTTATTGGATATTAAATTTCTTCCCGAAGAATTGGAGCAATCCATTATTAATTTAGATGCAATACAACTTCACACACCTTATAGGGAAGGGGGCTGGACTGTTCAACAATTGGTGCATCATGTGGCAGATAGTCATATGAATGCATATACAAGGTTTAAATTAGGATTAACAGAAATCAATCCAACCATAAAGCCTTATGATGAAAAAGCATGGGCAGTATTTCCCGACAATGAACTTCCCATCAACCTATCATTAACTATTTTGCATGCTTTACACCAACGTTGGTATGTAGCCATTAAAGACACGAAAGATGCTGATTGGGAAAAAACTGTCGTACATCCAGAACATGGAAGAGAAATGAGCCTTTGGTTTTTATTGGGTTTGTACGCATGGCATGGTAAGCATCATACTAGTCATATTACTTCACTTAGAGAAAACAAAGGCTGGTAATGGAACGGGATATGAAGTGGAAGACAATCTCTTCCAAGAAACTTTTCAGTGAAACCTGGATGAATATCCGGATTGATACTTGTGAAACTCCGGAAGGTAAAATAATTACTCCTTATTATGTATATGATTTTCCTGAATGGGTGGTAGCAGTGGCCATTACCAAAGAAGGAAATGTGATTTTGGAAAGACAATATAGACATGCTTTAGGCATTACCGGACTAGAATTGCCGGGCGGATGTGTTGATAAAACGGATAGCACATTCGAGTTTGCTATTGCCCGTGAGTTATTAGAAGAGACCGGTTACCGATTCGAAAAATTTGAATATTTAGGAGACACTTCTTCTAATCCTTCAACCAATAGCAACTTGATGCATATGTTTTTAGCTACAGGTGGTGAATGGGTGCAAAAACAACAATTAGATGCAGGAGAAGAAATTGAAGTGTTACAAGTAAGTTTAGATGAATTTGTTCAATTGGTGAAAGACAAACATTTTATGCAGTCAATGCACTTGGTAGCTATTTATCTCGCTTTGGAAAAAATGGGTAGGTTGCAAATTGGGTAATGAATATCGTGTAAATGAACAATGAAAGGATGTAACCTACCTTTGGTAGAAATAAAGAATGTATGAAAGAATAGAAATGTTTTCAATTCACTTGTAATATTTTCTGATTACAGAAAGGGGGCATGTTTATTTTTCAATATTCATCACTTCACCTACCAAAAAAACACTGCCACAAACCAATATCATGTCATCTTTGTGTGCAAGACTTATCGCTTTTTGCAAAGCCGCATTTACATTCTCATACACATTACCTATCAATTCAAAGCGGTTGGCTTTCTGCATTAAGCTTTCAGCTTCTAATGCTCTTGGGATTTGTGCCCGCGTAAAATAATAGGTTGCGAGTGTTGGTAAAAGTGCGAGGACGGCATCAATCTCCTTATCTTTTACCATACCTATGATGATGTGCAGGTGATAATAATTGGATAATTCAATTTGCTTAATTATTTGTGCTATTCCGTCTACATTATGTCCAACATCTAATATTACAGTTGGATGTTGGTGTATAACCTCCCATCGTCCATGTAATCCTGTCAATCGTTTTACATGTGGTAGGGCTTTTTGAACGATGCTGATATCAGTATTCCATCCTTGAAGATGTAATTGATGTGCAGCTTCTAAAACCGTCAACAAATTTTTTGTTTGATAAATTCCCGGTAGGTCTAATTGATAGGTTTGATGCGTATCTTTTTTTATATCAACTACTTCAACCGATAATTGATGATCGGTATATTTCCAATCGGCAACATACCTATTTTCTTGGGCATATATTACTTGTGATTCAAGCCCCTTGCTTTCAAAAGTTGGTTTTGATTCTGCAATCACTTCTCCAATCACTACCGGAATTCCTTTCTTAATGATACCTGCTTTTTCAAACGCAATTTTCTCAAGTGTGTCTCCAAGCATATTCATATGATCCCAACCGATATTGGTAATAATACTTAATTCCGGATTGATAATATTGGTACTATCAAAGCGGCCACCTAAACCAACTTCAATCACAGCGATATCTACTTTTTGAGTTGCAAAATAATCAAATGCCATGGCCACCGTAATTTCGAAAAAAGAAGGTTCCAATTCTTGAATCAACGGTTGAATACGTTTGGTAAAATCTATCACGAAATCCTCCTCACACCATTGTCCATTCACTTTAATTCTCTCTCTGAAATCTTTTAAATGGGGAGAGGTGTATAGACCTGTTTTATAACCGGCCGTTTGCAAAATGGCTGCCAACATATGACTAGAAGATCCTTTGCCATTGGTTCCTGCAATGTGTATGGATTTGAAATGGTTTTGTGGATTTCCCAAAGCTTCACATAGTCGATATGTATTCGTAAGGTCTTTTTTAAAAGCTGCAGCACCTATTCGACTGTACATCGGCAGCATTTTAAATAGATAGTTTATGGTTTCGGGATAAGTCATTTTGCAATACAATTCGAATTTTATAAACGGGGACTAAGTTATGAAAAATGCATTCTGTGTCAATTTGCGCTTACAATGATATTCCTGTTTGAAAAATGGCATACAAAAAAGTGGGCATTAAAACACAGAAATCAGAGCGTACTTGAGTAGCGCAGAAAGAATGTTATTACCGTAATTTGAAGTTAAAAACCAGTGTGCCGGTTTGCTCTTCTGCATTTCCACTATTAAGTTTTAGGCTCTTTGCTTTTCGTAAAGCAATATTCCTAATATTTTGATTGGTTGTTGTTGTGCCTCGTTGGTTTACAATTGCATTTGTAACATTGCCCGATTTGTCAACAGTTATATCAACCGCTACTTTTGCATTTTCATTAAAATCATCTTCAAACGAAGGAAGTTTTGTAATTCTTCTCCCATCTAATCCACTTCTGATGCTAACCCCACCATTACCTCCATTTCCGCTTGCTGCATTCCCTTTATAGCTATCAGCGTTTGGGTTACCGTTTGGATTTCCCTGGTCTCCCTTTCCTCCGGCTATCCCTTGATTTTTCACACCATTGTAAGTATCAGCATTGTTGCCACTGGATGTGGTACTTGTGCCCCCTTTAAAAACAGCTTTTGGCTTGAGTGGGGCAGGGGCTGGATTTTCAATGGTAGCCGGGTTCGCTTTTTTTATGGTTGATATAGGAGGTACTATTGGTTTTGTAACTTTATTTACTTTTGGCTTGTTCACAGCAGGCGCCTCTCCATCCGCATATTCATCAGTATTAATCTTTGGTTGATTTACATTTTCAGTCAAGGTTTTGGGTGGTGCTGTTTTGGAATCCTCTGTTAATGAAGGGTTTCCCGGACTTTGGGGAACTTCATCGCCAATCCCCGATTCACTGTTGCCAAGGTTTACTTCAATGCCTTCTCCAAAACTGGGTGCCGGTATTTGTGGCAAAGTCCATTGTAGAAAAAAGAAAAGCAAAAACAGCAACAGACATATCATACCGGTATACGCCGATGCCTTAATGTTTTTTTCTCTTTCAAATGAAACTGACATAGACTGATAATTGGTCATATCAAATGTACCTGTATAGTAGATTGAAAAATAGAATGTTGAAAATTACATCCTTATAAGCGCGGTAATCCACTTTTGGGGTATAAATAAAGGTTAAGATTGGATGATAGATGCTAGTTGTTAGATGTTGACATCCGATCTAATATCTATCATCTGCCATCTCACAACAATCATTTATCCTCTAAAAAACACATCATACCCAAACCTTACTAAAGTAGCCGTAATGATAAAAAGGAAAAAGATGCGGATAAATTGATTGCCTTTGGAAATGGCTAAACGGGCGCCTAATATTCCACCAAGCCCATTGCATAATGCCATGGGGATGGCAATACTCCATAGAATAGTGCCTTTTATAAGAAACAATAGGATAGAACCGAGATTGGTGGAGAGATTTACTAATTTGGCATTTGCGCTGGCATGTAAAAAATCAAGTCCCAGTATACTAATAAAGGCCAACACTAAAAAACTTCCGGCACCCGGACCAATAAATCCGTCATAAAAACCTATTGACATACTGATGAGAATCATATATCCCGTTTTCTTTTTTGAAGAATGAGTAGTAAGGATATGCTGTCCAAAATTTTTCTTTGTATAGGTATACACAGCTACTATCATCAAAACAATGAATATAACCGGCTTCATATAACGGTTGTTCACCTGAGTAAGTAATTCGGAACCGGCAAATGCAGAAACAAATGCAATTGCACACATTAAAACCGCTTCTTGGCGGTGAATGGCTACTTTTTTTATATACTGAACAACGGCAAAAGCAGTGCCTGTAAAAGCAGGAATTTTTAGAGAGCCAATTACCGTAGCCACAGGAAATTGCGGCAATAGCACTAAGGCAGCCGGTGTTTGTATCAGCCCGCCACCGCCGGCAACGGCGTCAACAAATCCGGCAGAGAAAGCAAAAAGGCATAAAAAAATGATTGTTGTTGTATCCATCAGGAGTTGTAGATGTAAAATAGTGTTGGATTAAATAGTGAGATAGTTTTTTAAACAGGATTTATTTTATGTTTTGCATTGGCTATCATTAATCCAAGTATCACCAATCCACCACTGATAATATGTATGTTGGTGATTCTCTCTCCTAAAAATAATACAGCTTCAATAGCACTAAAAATAGGAATTAGGTTTCCAAACAAAACAGTTCTTCCTGCCCCTAATTTGTGGAGGGCAATATTCCAGCATAGAAATGCGATAACAGAAGTGCCTGCTCCCAAATACAGGATCGCACTTATTAAAGAGATACTCCATTGCGTTTGCGAACCCAAAATAGATTCAACAATAAAAAACGGAAATAACATAAGGGTACCTGCGGCAAAAACAACAAACAGAAAATTGATGGGCAACAAAACGCCCGGTTTTTTTCTCACCAATATATTATACACAGCAAAAGCAAAAGCACCTGCGAGTACCCAAAGATCCCCTGTTGAAAAATGAAAAGAAGCCAGTACCTGTAAACTTCCTCTTGAGATTAATAAAAGAATCCCGCTGATGCAAATAAGCATCCCGATGATCCGATACATGTTCATCTTTTCCTTCAAAAATACCACAGCCATAATGGTAGCAAAAATAGGGGAGGAGGTAGTACCAATCAGTGCCATATTAATAGCGGTTGTATAATGCCCCGCCACATAAACAAACGTATTAAAAAGCGTAATACCGGTAAGTGCTACCCATCCCAGATATTTCCAGTTGGCAGATATTTTCTTTTTTTCTGCTGTAAATTTTTTCCAGGCAAAAGGAGCGATGATAACGGTAGCGGTAAGCCAACGATAAAAAGCCAGACTTACCGGTCCAATCTGCTGATTAACACCTCTTGAAATAATAAAATTGCCCGACCAAATAATGGTGGCAATAATAGCAAGTGTAATGCCGAGATAAATATCTTTTTTTGGGTGATTGGTCATTATAATTGTCTAAGTGCTCTGCATACAAAATACTAGCAAATATAAGATTGCGGCAAATACGCTACTATGATTCTGCTGAGTTGTGTATTTTGCCTAGAAAATAGCTTATGTCTTTGGTTTCGATATGGATCCATGCAGTTTGGGGTACAAAAAATCGTGAGAAAATCCTTATTCCTGAAGTGAGGAAAATGATTTGTCTTCATATTCACCAAAACGCCTCATCAAAAGGGTTTTATGTAAATGAGGTAAATGGCTACTTTGAACATTTACATTGCTTAATGCCTTTAAAAGCTGATTGGAGTATTTCTAAGCAGATGCAGATGATAAAAGGGGAAGCTGCAAACTGGGTGAATAAAATGGGAATGCTGAAATGTAAACTTGAATGGGCTGATGAATACTTTGCTGCATCAGTTAGTCAAGATAAATTGGATACCGTGCGAAATTATATTCGAAATCAGGAGGAGCATCATCGGAAAATAACTTTTGAAGAAGAGTACAATCACTTCCTGAAAACTGTTAGATTTAATCAGGGCTAAAGCCCAAAATATTAGGAATTTGGTAATCCCCAGCTTAAAAGCTGGGGTTAATAAATCATATTAAGCCATGCACAATTTGAGTTGTTTTACAGCTGCATGCAGAAAACTCAACTTTAACCTATGATTAATATTTGTTCTCAATAACCCCATCTTGCGAGTTGATTTAATGAGTTGTTGTTAATAATTAACCCCAGTTTAAAAGCTGGGGTTAATAAATCATTTAGCAAAGTAGAACTTAAAAGCGCGTTTAAAGTTGTTTGAAGTTATTTCAACTTAACACCCATGGTAATAACTTGTTTTCAATTGGGATAGGCTTGCGAGTTGAATTAATGAGTTGTTATTGTTTACAATTAACCCCAGCTTTTAAGCTGGGGAACCTGTCAAACAAGGGGCACCCGGGCTTTAGCCCTAAATAAGCTTCGTATAAGGTTAACCGCCCGCAAAATTATGCTCATAATCTCCTTTTATTCTTTCCATCGAAGGATTAAAATATCCGAAACGCAATTTTGGAAATTCTTCATGTATTAGTCCCATTAATTGTGTAACACCCAACATTTCACCTGTTTCATTAACGCCTATTTTGCCCATATACCAATCCGGGTCAATATTAAAATTGCGCCATTGAATCATGCTAAGATCTGTTTCAATGATCAGTTTCCGAAGTGCTTCATACTCCTCAACACTATCTGTCATTCCGGGAAATACAAAATAATTAATACTGGCCCATCCATCAAAACTACGTACTACTTTCAGGCTTTCTACAATGTCTTCAAATTGGTAATTGTTCGGACGATAATAGGGTTCATAAATATGCTTTCTCGCAGAATTGGTACTTACGCGTATGCTGTTCAATCCCGCTTCGCACAAAGCCCTTACTGCATCCGGTTTGGAACCATTTGTATTGATATTGATACTTCCTCTTTGTGTATGTTTTCTAATTTCAATAATGGATTCACGAATCGTTTCCCACATTAACAAAGGTTCACCTTCACAACCCTGACCAAAGCTTACTATGGGAAATGGGGCATTCATTAAATGAGGTACTGTAAATTCTACAATCTCTTCGGCTGTAGGTTTAAAAGTTAAGCGATCCTGGGTTGATACAATGGTTTCTTCTTCGGGTTGAAACGAAATACAACCAATACAATTCGCATTACAAGCCGGAGATGTGGGTATGGGACATTCCCATCTTCCAAGTGCAAAATTTCTGGCTGCGGGACAGTTATATGTCATACAACAATTCTCCATCAGGTGTTTCACCAATCGATTATGTGGATACACTTTTAATAAATGGTCGGTACCGGATTTTATTTTTTGGTTATCATAACCTGCATTTTCTTGGCGAATATCTTTTTCAATACGGATAGCCGGCACGTAAGTTTTTTCATTTTGCCAACCGGCTGCAGTATAACAAAATAAAGGAAGTGTAGGTGCATCCGGCAAAGTTTCAAAGGCGGCAATATATAAACCTGTATGAGCAGGGGGAATAAAGGCAGCTACTGCCCAGCCTTTTTCGCATAAGCGCATTTCGCCGGAATTTGTATCTATGCCTATTCCCCTTCTTCCGGGTAATTCGTAAAGATTGCCCCCTTCCGGTAACTCTATCCATTCATCTGTTGGAATTGGGAAGGCATCCCAACCCGCTCGCCCTGTGGCGTATAAACTGGTATCTTCAAAAATATTTCCATTTCCATCAGAATAAAGTAGGTAAGGGGATTGTTTTATGACCATAGGGTTAAGATAAGCGTGAAAAGTGAAAAGTGAAAAGTTAATAGTTAAACTTGTTAGCAATAGTGAAAATGTAACTTTTTAATGGTAACTAAAAAAAAGCATCAATTACATATTAACTTAACAATTGTTTCATGATAATTATGATCAGCGTTAAGCGTTAATCGTTAAGCGTTCAGCATTTATTCTCTCACTACAAAAAGAATTAAATTCTAATTCAGTTTTTCTATCTTCTTGTGATTGTATTTCTTTTTGAATTAAATGATTGTTTTTTAAGTCAATCGTGATAATCCCGTCTTTTAAAATAACATTTTCAATTGCATCCCAAAGCACTCGTTTT
>JANOVY010000035.1:0-7794 GCA_031417635.1 Bacteroidota bacterium
TTTTGTGAATTGGGCGAAAAATCAACAGAATAAAATTCTGATCCGGTCTTTTCTGCTAATTCAGAAAAAAAGAAAGTTGAGCTATCTGATCCGGACGTCTCACGGGCCGACCCGATTTCTACTATACATCCGTTATTTGTGAATGAATAGTCAATGTTTTCAATGAGTTTGTGTGAAGCCATAAAAATTATTTAAATATTTGATGCAACAACTTTTGCCGGTATCCCGGCAGCAAAAACGTTACTTGGAATATCTTTTGTAACTACTGACCCTGCTCCGATAACCACATTATCGCCAATGGTTACATTCTTAAGTATGGTAACACGTGATCCAATAAAACAACCAGAACCAATGGTAATATCATTGCCACTGGAAGGCACTTCACGAGGCGCATCAGGATCTTTAGAAAGCTTTGCCAACTGGCCTTTATAAAACTGATGAAAGCCTGTTAATACATGAACATCATGTGCAAATACAGTATTATCTTTTACAACAATGTTTCCGCTAGAAATATTGAAAACTGCATCAGCGGTAGAAATATTCTTACCGAGTGTTAATGTATTACCCGAGCCTTCACCATGTAAATAATAATACTCGACATGTTTAAATCCAAGGGCCAAAAAGGGTTTTGAAACAAGTCTCTTAAAAGTAAATTTAATCTTCCCGTAAAACGTTTTTTTTGAACTGAGTCTTTTGGGATTAATATAATATGACATAAAAATTATTAATTAAAACCATAAACCAAATCTATCTTCATACTGTTTAGAAAGCATTTCGACAACTGCAAATGCCTCAACCGAACTTCTTTTTTTTGCAGATTCCAATAAGCGGTTATAATCCTGTTCATGGGAAACTTCTTTGTCCTGCTTTTTTAACCCGTATCGTTTATAGATATTTTTTTGAGGTCCGGCATTGATGAATTTACGCGGCACTTTCTGGGAACGCAATACTTTTTGCGTTGCAGCAGTTGCTTTTGTATTAAGCAGTGTTTCAATTGTTGAAACATATGGCAATGGATCTAACACAAATTGCTCAAAAGGAACAAATGCTATGGTTTCATCAAATTCCTTATTGCCTGCTTTTTCCAATACAGGTTGCATAAGTGAATCTATTGAATAAATCACTTTATCAAATTGTGAAGCTTGTAAATATTTTTCTTCCCATCCTCCTGCAAACCATGGGATCGATTTACCATTATGTTCCAGCCAGATAGTAAAATCACGTGGACTCTCTCCATGCATAGCAATATAACTATCCCAGTGATCTAGCAGATACAATGGATGCCTAGTCATTTCAATTATCTGTAGCCGTTTATCAAATGCCTTCATCAGAGGATGTATACAGCTTAGAATCTGGTGCATAACCAGGAATAGAATCGGTTTTTCATTTTTAATTCGCTCACCTGCAGCTGCACCATCTGCCATAAAAAGCTGTTTGAGATATTTGAAAGACTGAGCTCCGTTCAAAACGCTGGAAAGATCTTTGGGTCTGAAGTTCACCTCTCTTGAAATCGTGCCATCGTAATTTTTAATATCGGCAAGCAGATTGAGCATTGTAAAAGAAGCATCTTCACTAAGTTTGCCTGATTGTGCCGATATAGCCAGGTATTCAAACATATATTCAAACCTACCATTCTGAACACGATCAAAAGAACTTACCAGAGGACCAAACATGGTTTTACCCGTACCTGTTAGCCCGTCAAGAATAACAACTTGGTTACACAAAGTAATCGGTCTTGTAAAAGTTGATGATTGCATAATCTTCTAAGAATTAACCGGAGACCAATTTGCGATATTTACACCGGTATCAATAATTTTTTTTCTTGCATTTGGCAATCCATCTCCAATAAAATTAAATAGATTGGCTGTTGCAACTGCGCTCACTTCCTTGATAGCTAAACCACCAATGAGGTGATTTTCATTTCCGGCACCTCCGGCTATAATTAAAGGTTTTGAAATATGCCTGGCTATTTCATTAATAGTATCAAAATCATATCCGAAACCCGTACCATCTTTGTCAATTGAATTTAAATATATCTCTCCAATATCAAGCAATTCTACATAACGTATATATTCTTCAAGCCTCTGTGGAATTTTTGAACTTCCATTATCGATATAAACCTCATTAATACCATTCACCTGTTTATAATCAATAGAAGCGACTACGCTTTGAGAACCATAATTACTAATTAATTCCCTTACCAAACCCGGATTTTGAAGAAGTATTTGATTCACAATAATTTTATCTGCTCCACTTTTAAAAAGCAGTTCGGCATCCTGCATACTTCTGATTCCTCCTCCTGCACATATCGGTATGAATACATCATTAACCAGATCGCTGATCATCGAAGCAAATGAAGTTATAGACTTTTGCCCTTTGCTTGCATCAATTACTATGAGTTCATCAAGAGAGGAAGCAATTTTTTGAAATTGATAATTTTTCTCCAGCCATTTGAGGTCTCCAACTCGTTGAAGCCGGAAATTCCTACTCTGCGTAAAATATCCGTCACTATATATCAGTGCAAAAATGATTCTTTTTCTAAGCATCAGAAAAGTTCAATAAAATTTTTAAGCAACTGTAGTCCATTCCCCTGACTTAATTCCGGGTGAAACTGAACACCGGCAATGTTATCTTTTTCAAAACTGGCTACAAACTCCTGATCATATTCACACATTGATTGATGAATATTCGTATCACTATTCATTTTATAACTGTGCGTAAAATAAAAATCCGGAAATACAGGCAGGGAAATATACAGTCTTGAAGATAAATTTGGCTTCACCTGATTAAAACCTACATGAGGTATTTTACAGGCCGAAGAATCAAATTTTGTCACAATACCGTCTACAAAACCCAGCCCTGTATTAAACCCATCTTCAGGACTGGATAAACCTAGCAACTGCATCCCAAGGCAGATGCCCAATAAAGGAATGGTACCTTTTACTGATAATTCTTCAAGTATTATATCCAGATTAGCATCACGTATACGTTTCATTGCCTTAGCAAAAGAGCCAACACCCGGTAATATTATTTTATCCGCGCTTCTTAGAACTTCATAGTCGGCAGAAAATAAAACGTCTTTTATTTCAAGATACTGCAAAGTGCTTGAAATAGACTTAATGTTACCCATCCCATAATCAACAATAACAATTCTCATATTTCGAAATCTATTCCCGGAACGAATTTGGGTTGCCATATTCCGTCTCTTTTTTCAAAAAGATCTTTATTGGCATATTTATCCAACACACTATCAAATTCCTCTTTTGTCATTTTGTAATAAGTCAGGTAAGTATCTATTAATTCTGCTGGATAAGCATTGTCATACATTCTTACGAGGTTCAGTGCCTGATCACGTGTCATGGAACCGCGTCTTATTTCTATACCTGCATCCTGGGTAGCTCGCCCAAATCCGAATTTCAAATACATCAAGTAAGCATGCAAAGCATACAATGCCTGATCATTTTGTGCAAAATTTGTAAATGTATCTGTATTACCTTCTTCTTTTTCAATCAAACCACAATGTTCTTTGGCTATAACATAATTTCTATAAGAATCCCAAGCTTCAAAATATGACCAGTGTGTAAATGATAATCCAATTTCAGAAACTTCATCATCTGAAGGAAATTTAAAAAATGAAAGATCTGCTTCAGTGATATCACTGTCTTGACTGATTCGGTCAAATACTTTCTGGTGCCCACCTTCAAGATAGATCCGTTTCATATAGTTAATACCATACAATGCCTTGTTCTTACTTTCTGTGGAACCGCCATATTCAATTTCACCATCCTCCCCATAAAACAATAAGGGAATTTTAAAATTTACCGCAGTTTTGATTACAGCAGTCATTATAGCAATCAACCATCCATAATATGGGAACCCTTTTTCTATAAAACCATATTTATTAAGCCTGTCGAGTGCTTTTGAATTAGGAGAAAGGTGAATATGATCGAAGCCTGAATGAATAAAATTATGCAGATTCTTATCCCCGATTTCTAATGATAATGCAGGCCTGACGGTAACTGCCAAAGGATTCATTCCAAACTTATATTTCAGCATATAGGCTACATACGAACCATCCTTTCCTCCGCTTACCGGTACAATACAATCAAAATTTCCGGTTTTAGATTTATATTTTTGAAGTAATTCTTTCAATTCCCTTTCTCGTGAAGACCAATCGAAAGTCTTTTTTTCCTCCATCCATTGACATGCATTACACCAGCCACGATCGTCGAAACTTATCCGCGGCCTTGTTGACATGTTTAAACAGTTCTTACACCAGAAAATTTTTGTACTCATACAATTCTTGCTTTTAATCTTTTATATACTTGTCCATCCGCCATCAACCATCAGGTTATGGCCGGTAATATAAGATGAATCTTCGCTCAAAAGGAAACCAACAGCAGGAGCAATATCCGATGGCTTTCCCATTCGGCGTAAAGGGACTTTATTCTCATACTGTGAAACAAATAGCGGATTTTGTTCATCAAAGATTCCACCGGGAGAAACACAATTGACTCGAACACCATAGGGACCATAATAAGCGGCCAGATATCTGGAAAAATTTACCATACCTCCTTTAATGGCAGAATAAGCAGCTGGCATTGTCATGGATGTTCCATCATATACTGTAAAATCAGGCCCAACTACACCGTAAACAGATGAGATATTTACCATACTCCCTTCGCCCTGTTTCTTCATTACTTCCAAAACTGCCTGACTACAGATAAAAATACTATTCATCTGCATATCTACATTCTTTTGCCAGGATGTTAATGTAATGTCTTCAAATTTGTTTCCCCAATCCTTTGTACGAGGGTATGCATTGTTAACCCAACCATCAATTCTTCCATACTTATCAATAATAGTCCTAATTGCGAGTTTCACAGATTCTTCGTTAGTAATATCGCATTCCAAAATTGATTTCGACAAATCAGTTTCAACATTAATTTCTGCATTCAGCGCCAAGGCTCCTTTAGTCTGAAGATGACCAATAATTGCCTTACCAAGTAATCCGTTGCCGCCAGTTACTACAATGATTTTATTGAGGAGATTACTCATGCAATGCCATTTTTAAAACCTTCACACTTTCACTAAAATTATTCATTGGTATTGTCTGTGATTGAAGACAGTTAATAAAATATTCCATTTGCAAAATGTAGGTATCTGCTATTCCTTTTTCTGAATAGAATAGCGCCTCTCCTGTAAAAATATTTTTTACAGTATTTTTTATAAGATCACACTCGATTGTTTCGTTTTCAGTAACAATTTCAATTGTACGCTTTGCGTCACGTCTAAAATAATTTAGAGAAATATCTGCTGTAAATCCGCTATAAATTAAATGATACTGGGCACTATCAATCGAATGAATGTTTAGAGATGATACATTTCTTTTTAGTGAGGTCACTTTTTCCGGATATCCAAACAACCAAAAACAATAATCCAGTTCATGGATCAAATCAAGATGTACACCCCCGCCCAAATCTGTATGGGCACTATATACCTTCCGAAAATCAACTCCCGGTCTCCAATCAGGCAAGTATGAGCCGCAATAGATATTGACTTCGTTTATACGATCATTCCTTTTCTCAAGATATTCCTTTATAAATCCAAGTACAGGATGCAACCTAAGGTTGCAGGCAACATAAGTGATCAGTTTATTCAGTGATATCACTTTATTTAAATATTCAGCCTCGGCAAGATCATTTAATACCGGTTTCTCAATAAAGAGTGGGCAGCCTAAAGACAAACACTGTTTGATAGTAACCCCATGTAAGCTTGTTGGATTTGAAATAATAACAAAATCCGGAGCTAATGTGAGATCATCCAAAGTGAAAATATTGTGAACCCCATCTACCTCCGTAGCGGTTTCGGTTGAACGTAACGCATATATTATCGCTTCCGGCCTGAGATATTTTATTGCTAATATATGCTTTCGTGCAATAGAACCTAACCCAATGATCAGAACTTTCATAGAGTAAAGTCCAATTTATTATTAACCAGCATAAATTCCATAAATTCAAAATCTATCGGATGATCCAGATCGAAGCAGGTATGTGGCACGAGGTATATCAAGGATCTGTTATTTACAACACTCTTTTGAACCTGCTCAAAGAAGGATCTTTTGTAAAAATAAAAAGAGGCATTCATCTCGTATACCGGAGTTGCCGATTGTCGTGTTAAAAAGTTTCCCAGCTTTACTAGATGATAATAACCGCTTTCTTTCTTTTCGACCATGTTGAAATATGGATTCTTTATTGCTTTGCTAACAGAAAATATATTTAACGCCTCCGTATCCGTCAGTATCATATTAAAAGCTTCTGTAAGGTCATGCAAATTTCGTAATGGTGAGGTAACATCAAGATCAAGAATATAATCAAACTTCAGCTTACCATTCTTTTCTTCGTGTAATAGTAAATCAAAGATTGTATCCACCTTACCTGCACTATCTGTAGCCAGTATTTCGGGTCTAGTATATGTTGTATTAATACCAAAAGAAGTACAGATTTTTTTAACAGTATCGTCATCCGTTGAAATAGCCAGATGAGCATTGTATAATTTGGCAAATTTTTTAGCAGTTTCTAACGAGTATGCGATCAGGGGTTTACCATTCAATAACTTGGTATTCTTACCAGGTATCCCTTTTGAACCCGCCCTGGCACAGATAGTGATCAGTATATTCATTAGAATTTTATATGTCTGAAGTCTTCCTGGGCTTTCAGATAATCTTCGTGACGGCCGATATCAAGCCAATAACCCAAAATTGGATAAGACAGTATTTTTCTATTTTGTGCAATTAATTCAGATATCAGATCAGTGGCATTAAAAAAAACGCCTTGAGGTACAGTGGCTAGACATTCTTTTTTAATGAGATATATCCCGGCATTTGAAAAATAGGTGTAGGTAGGTTTTTCTTTAAAAGATTGAACAATCCCATTTGATGTTTCAATAACAGCATAAGGAATTGTAACATTGTATCCAGTAGTAGCCACAGCCATATCTGCATCGGATTCTTTGAAAGATTTATAAAAATCTTCAAAATTAATATTGGTAAGTAGGTCTGAGTTCATGACGATTATATCGTCGTATTGATAATTGTCTGTTAGTCGAAGTGCCCCTAAAGTTCCCAGTGGAGTGGTCTCAGAAACATAGGATATATCAAGATCCTTGGAACTGCCATTGCCTAAGTGTTGCTCGATCTGTTCTCCAAGATAATGCAGAGAGATAATAATATTGTGTACCCCATATGAAGAAAGAAGGTCAACATTATGCTCAATAATGGGAGTGCCATTTATGTCCAGCATTGGCTTAGGCTTTGTTTTGGTAAGTGGCATTAATCTTTCACCACGCCCTCCAGCCATAATTACTGCATCTACCGGCAAAATGGATCTTTTTATAGAAAGGTTGATTAGCCTTACAATCTTTCGATCTTCATCAAGAACAGGAACTATTTTAATACTGTTCTGCCTAAGTGTTTCTATCAATTCAAAAGAAAATTTTTTCTCTTCTAAATATTTGAATTGGCTGTTCATGATGATACTTACCGGTTCATCAAGATTTACTCCCTTAATCAACCCTCGACGAATATCGCCATCCGTAATTACTCCCAACACTTTATCTTCTTTATCAATAACAAATAGGGTCAGGTTCTCTCCTAAACTTGTTAATTTTTCTAAAGCGCTACGTAATGAACTTTCCTGTTCAATGATGTGTAATTCTTTTCTGATCATTTCAATTTCTTAAGTAGATCTAATATTTATCAGCAGCTGTACCATTACCATAAATACCAGACGATTG
>JANOVY010000036.1:0-6358 GCA_031417635.1 Bacteroidota bacterium
CCACCTCCGGTTGGAAGTAGCGCTAGTGTATCGTTACCTTCCAATACTGAATGAATAATATCTTCCTGCATAGGCCGGAATCGGTCATGTTGCCAGTATTGTTGGAGGAGGGATAACGGGGTGGTCATGTCGGGGTGAAAAGGTAAAAGTGAAAAGTGAATAATTTATTTGAGTAGTCCGGATAACAATCCAAACGACCTATTTAAGATCTTACCCAAAGGCTCAATTTGTTCTTTGGTTATATAATTTAAATCAAAAGCGGATTCAATTGCAGCATCGATTTCGATTATTGAACCTCTTGCAATTTCATAATATCTTTTCCTCTCAATTTCTGACTTTCGTGATGAGCCTTCTGCTATATTTAATTTTACCGATAATGCAGCTCTTCTGATTTGTTGCGTAATATTATACCTTTCTTCAGAAGGCATAGTTTTTGTAATATTATAACATGCAATTAGCAGTTCTCGTGCCTCCTTATATGCTTCGAGATTTTTGTGATTTAATTGTAAAAACATATTTCTTTTAAAGATATGAATTCACATTTCACTTTTGACATTTCCCTTCTGACATTATTCTACCTTCTTAAAATTCAACCTCACTGAATTTATTGCCAAAACCACATCACTCAAGCCCATTGCCAATGCACCAAATGTGGGGTTTAAAAATCCGAGTGCAGCAACCGGAATTGCTACAATATTATAGGCAAAAGCCCAGAAAAGATTTTCTTTAATGGTGATATAAGTATGCTTACCCAGACCTAACGACAAGGGCAAATTCTTCAGTCCATGATTCATTAAAACCACTTGAGCACTTTGCATAGCAATATGTGATGCATCACTTAAAGAAATACCGACAGTGGCTTTTGCTAATGCCGGGGCATCATTAATGCCATCACCTACCATAGCGGTAGGGCTATGAAGATTATATGCTGCTATCTTTTCTAATTTTTGTTCCGGCGTTTGTTCTGCAACTACTTCATCTATGCCCAATACTTTAGCCACTAAATCACATTTTTCTTTTGAATCACCACTCAATAAAATTGTTTTGATCCCTTTGGATTGTAATTGGGTGATAACGGTTTTTGCTTCGGGTCTGATTTCATCCATTACATCGATGGTTCCTAATAATATACCATTCCTCAAAATATAGATGTTATGGGAATTATCATCAGTTAATTTCTCAGCCGTTTTATAGGATCCCCCTATGTATTCATTCCCTTCTTTGTCTGTTGCTTTCATCCCCAGACCTTTGATCTCTTCAATTTTAGCCCATCTAATGTCATCTTTTATTTTCCACTCTTTTGTAATGGCTTTTGCAATAGGATGATTAGAGTATTTTTCCAGAGAATAAGTAATGCGCTTGAACTCGTCAGTAGACGTGAATCGTGAGTCGTGAGTATTTATATTACCACTTAACACACGATTCACGTCTGACTCCTCATGATTCTCCCCCACCACCTCAAATTGCGAGATACTAAACTGTCCTGTGGTTAAGGTTCCTGTTTTGTCAAATACTACCTGGGTAATGCTTTTGAATATTTCTAGGCTTTTGGCATTTTTAAATAATATGCCATTTTTGGCGGCCCTGCCCAGTCCAACCGCAATGGCTGCCGGGGTTGCAAGGCCCATTGCACAAGGGCATGAAATAACTAAGACTGCTATGGCTCTAAGTAAACTCACGCTGAAAGGGTGATGACCCCAAAAATAATTAGCTAAAAAAGTAAGCAAAGCAATACTGATTACTGCAGGAACAAAAATGGC
This sequence comes from Bacteroidota bacterium, assembly GCA_031417635.1. Lineage (GTDB taxonomy): Bacteria > Bacteroidota > Bacteroidia > Chitinophagales > Chitinophagaceae > Sediminibacterium. The sequence continues at coordinate 1,761 of JANOVY010000036.1, forward strand.
ACTTATTTTATCGGCTAATTGTTGGATGGGTGGTTTTTCTGTTTGTGCTTCTTTTACCAACTTTAAAATATTGGAAAGTACTGTATCTTCTCCAACAGCTGTTACATATGCTTTTACAGTGCCGTTGGCAAGTGTACTTCCACCAATGAGTTTGTCGTTGATTGTTTTGTCAACAGGTGCGCTCTCACCACTAATGATGGCTTCATTTACACTAGCTTCTCCCCATAAGATTTTGCAGTCCATGGGAACAGGCTCTCCATTTTTTATTAATAAGAGGTCACCTACTTTTAAACTCGTACTCTCAACCGGAAAAATATGTTCTTGGTGTTGGTCATCATATGCAATCATATTCGCCATTCCCTTCTGGCTAACCGCTAATTTTTTTAAAGCAGCTTGGGTGGTCTGAACCGACCTGTCTTCCATCCAGTTACCCAAAAATACAAGGGTAATTATGGTAGCTGCTGTTTCATAAAACAAATACTGTTGTGCTTCGCCAATAATAGTGCCATACAAGCTATAACCAAATGCAGCAATGGCACCCAGCGCAATCAATACATTCATATTGGGAATGCCTTTCCACAAACTTTTTATAGCACTTCTACCATAAAAATCCATTCCAACAAGAAAAACCGGAATGGTTAATACCAATTGAACAATAGGATCCATTAAAAAATGGATATGTACACCCGGTATCATATGCAACATTAATGGCGCTGTAAATAAAATGCAGAAACGAAACCGTTGCAGATGATTTTTAAATAGACGTTTATCTTTTTTCTGTTCAGTGTCATCGCCGGTAATTACATGGTAGCCGAGTCCTTCAATTCCTTTTGCAATTTCTTCTTTAGGAATATTGTCAATTAACTCAAAACTCACGTCACCCCCAATGAAATTTACTTTCACATCTTGCATTCCCTTCCCCGTCAAATATTTGTCTATTGTTAATGCACAGTTTGTACAACTCATGCCTTCAACTTTCCAGTTCAGTTTTTCCACAGCTATGTTAATTAGAAATGAATAGTTAGTAATTAGTAATTGGGCATAAATAACAAATATCTATTTCTTCAAAATCTCTACTTGGTAATTTCTCGCCATTCAATACTAATTACATATTTGCACAAAGGTACGATACCCCAAACCTGTCTATTTTCGATTTTAGAATTATAATTACATCATCGTTTCAAATTGGTCTATTTTTGGGTTATATCTTTGCTACATGGATGCAATATTTACTTTGGATCAAATAAAGCAAATAGCTGTTGAGTTATGGAATGAAGGAAAAACCAGAAATATTTGGGCTTTTCATGCAGAAATGGGGGCTGGCAAAACTACTTTGATTCATGCTGTATGCGAGGTGTTGGGCGTTACCACATCTATCAACAGTCCCACGTTTTCCATCATTAATGAATACAATAGCGCTGAAGCCGGCATTATTTATCATATGGATTGGTTTCGATTAAAAGATGAAATAGAAGCCATGAATGCGGGTGTAGATGACAGCATAATAAGCCAACATCTATGCCTAATTGAATGGCCTGAGAAAGCATCGGGATTATTACCGGACGAAACATTTCATCTATATATCACAACAGTTGATGAAAATACTAGGAAGCTGGTTACTAATTAGTCTGGAGTTGGGGTCAGAAATCTGAATTTTTCAGATATATAAGAAAAATAAGTGTTTAAAGATCATTAAGCTGAATTCACGACTTGCCTACCGGACAGTCAGACTCCAGACTTCTTACTCCTAACTCTTTCCATCTTTCCCATAAATAAAGTAATTTTAACCAAATAACAACCAATTCCTTATTATGGCTACTAAACCTTCAATAAGCACATCTTTTACTTATGAAACCTTGGAGGAAGTATTGGACGTAAAACCACAAGGTGCCAAACTGCATATTGGGATACCCAAAGAAATTGCTTTTCAGGAAAATCGCATTGCATTAACTCCTGATGCTGTTGGGGTATTGGTAGCCAATGGAAATAAAGTAGCAGTAGAACACAATGCAGGAATTGGAAGTCATTTTTCTAATAAGGATTATGCCGAGGCCGGTGCAGATATCATTTTTGACAGGGCAGACATTTTTAAATGCCCAATTCTAGTAAAAAGTGCGCCACCTGTTGAAGAAGATATGCCGCTTTTACAACAAAACCAGACGATTGTTTCCCCGATTCATCTTTCTGCATTAAAGAAAGAGTACATAGAGAAGATGATGGAGAAAAAGATTACTGCGCTAAGTTTTGAAAATTTTAAAGATGATAGCGGTACTTATCCCATCGTTCGAAGTATGAGTGAAATAGCCGGTAGTGCTGTTATGTTGATAGCAGGACAATACCTGAGTAGTTTCAATAAAGGCAAAGGAGTATTGTTGGGGGGCATCAGCGGAATTCCACCTACCAAAGTTGTTATTATTGGAGCGGGTATTGTGGGTGAGTTTGCTACCAGAAATGCATTGGCATTGGGTGCATCTGTAAAAGTGTTTGACAATAATGTGTATCGTTTAAAACAATTACAGAATAATTTAGGTCAAAGAATCTGGACAAGTGTATTAGAACCTCGCATACTTTCCAAGCAATTAAAAACCTGTGAAGTGGCAGTTGGTGCTTTAAGTAATGAGTATGGCCGAGCACCTGTAGTGGTTACTGAAGAAATGGTGGCCGCCATGCGGCCGGGCAGTATTATCATTGATGTAGCAATTGATAGGGGTGGATGTTTTGAAACGAGTGAACTGACTAGTTATGAAGACCCCACTTTTTTGAAACACGATGTAATTCATTATTGTGTACCAAATATTCCCAGTGGTTTTGCCAGAACAGCTAGTCAAGCCATTAGCAATGTACTAATGCCTTTGATCCTAGAAATTAGTGACGAAGGTGGATTGGAAGAGATGGTTTGGCACAAATTCAATCTTCGGGAAGGAATTTATATGTTTAAAGGAGCACTAACCGATTTTTATATCAGCCAACGATTTGATTTACGGTATACAGATTTAAATTTATTGATTGCTAGCAGAAGATAGGGGAAGTGTGGAGATAAAAGTTAAAAGTGAAAAGTGAAAAGTGAGAGGTCAAAGGTGAAAAGTCAAGAGTAGTGTTTACGCTTTTGACCTTTCACCTCTCACTTTTCACCTCTCACGTTTCACCTCCCATGTTTCACCTCTCTCTTACTAATTTTTTATTTTAAATCGCATACCTAAATACACTATTCTTCCATTTACCGGGCCCCATGTAATTGAACCATCAAAATAAGGACTAAAAGGTTGCGCCGCTGAAATAATTAAATTTTCCTGCATATAATTAGTCAAATTTTCCACGCCCAAATATATATCCCATACGGATCCCAGTTGTTTAGATACCTGCGCACTCATTTGTATAAAGGAAGGGGAATACATTCCCATTTGCTTATCTATTGGATTACTGCTTGTATTTGGCAATCTTTTTTTGCTTAGCCATTGTGTTGTAAAATCAAATTTCCAATGATTGTTTGTTTCATAGCCCAAATTGATAAATGCTCTGTGTTTGGCAACTAACGGTTTTTCAAGCAACGTGTTTGAATATGTAGTTTGCACATCTAACCAACGATAAGCTAAACGCATTTCTAATTTTTGAATCAATTCGTAATTGATTTCAAATTGTACACTATTTGAAAATGATTTACCTGAGAGGTTATAAAACAAAATCTTTTGAGGGCTGGCATCTACATCTGTGACAACTTGATTTGTGAAATCGGTTCGATAAGCATCAATAGAAATACTTCCTGATCGGTTATTCAATCTGAAATTGTGAATGAAATTGATTCCATAGTTTAAGGCCTTCTCCGGATCAACGCCAAATCCATAATTGTTAGTTGGATTTTGGATGCTATATTTTCTTGCACTAACAAATACACCTGCATTTTCTGCAAAAATATTTGCCATGCGGAATCCGGAGCCCATAGAAAATCGAAGATTTGTTTTTGGAGAAATATCGTATTTAATATGCAATCGAGGTGAAGTCATGAACCCAAATTGGTTATGATAATCTTCCCGAATGCCAACGATTGCTGTAAACTTTGTACTAGGCGAATAGGTATATTCGAAAAAAGCACCCGGTACGGTTTCCCTTCTTGCATATTTCGCAGTATTAATCGTTTCTGTAAATTGATCATTTACAAAACTCATACCGGTTCTGAATTTATGTGCCGTATTGCCAATAATTGACTGATAAATTAAATTTGCATAAATGGAAGACTGTTTACCATCATACTTTGTTAAACCATAATAGGAATTGTTTTGATAATTAATGGCTGAAAAAATAAATCCAATGCTTTTGTATTTTTGTTGTGGAAATACATAACCCAATTTTCCTGAGAACCCTTGCTGTTGCACATCTATGCCTACCCCATATTGATTGGTCGTTAATTTATCAGTTTCAGGGTTAAATGCTATTTCACCTGCTTGCCTTTGATCATTCAGTGCTTTTATGGCAAACTGCGCAATTACCCCTTTTGAGTCTTGGTATTTCCAACGGTTGATTACATTAAATTGTCGGCCGATAGGAATATCCAAAAAACCATCTTTGTTATTATCAATTTTAGCCACGGTGCCATTTGCATG
>JANOVY010000037.1:0-2640 GCA_031417635.1 Bacteroidota bacterium
GTTCATTGCTTCGCCCCAGCGTTTAATTTGTTCAGCAGTAAAACAATCCTGTGCATTTAGTAATGCACCGCTACCTACAACAATCATGTTTGATGGTGCAGTAATATTGTATTCAATGTTTCCATATTCTAAATAAAACTCACCTGCTCCAAGATAAGGATTCGTATTCCATCCTAAAATATCATCATACACACAAACACGGGGAAACCACTGTGCCACTTCATAAATAATTCCTTCTTTTTGTTTTAACCTGCCCATACGATCTGTTCCGTATTCAGGTACTGTAAAAGCATACTCCATTTTTATTTTGAGTGACTCGCCTTTTTGTAAAGGATCTTTTAACCACACTTGCATACGAGTATCAATGGTTGTTGTTTCAATAGGTGCAGCACTTGCTCCGTTTTTTTCAACCAGCACATTAGAAATTTTATAACCATCTGTAAATTCACCATTAGCCCATCGTCCACCTTGTGTAGTTGTGGTTGCAGAGCCACGGGAATCTTGTTTGTAAATATTCTGATCTAACTGCAGCCATATAAATCGCAATGCATCATTGCTATTATTGGTATAAGTAATTACTATTGAACCAGCAACTGAATGATCATTTGGATTGATCGTTGTATTTATAAAATAGTCGGCTTTGTTTTGCCAGTACTTGGGTCCGGGTTCGCCACTTGCACTTCTTACATCATTACCTGGGTAAGGATAAAAGAACGGATGGAACGCTTCTCTGTGATCATATTTACTCTGAGCAAAAATGGTAGTAGTTGTGCAGATGAATAGTGCTGCAAAAATGTATTTCTTCATTTGTTAATGTATATGAATGCTAAAGAAACGAAGATTGATTGAAACGAGGATTGATTTTTCACGAAAAAATCCTGTTAAAGATGAGCAAACTTAAATATCCACTGAGTCGTACACAATTACCTTACTCCACAAATGAGAACACTCTTCAATAAAGTTTAAGTGTATGTGATCGGTTTGATAGCTTTCCTGGTCGGCTCCGTTTGCAAATTGAACAAGCCATGAAACGGCATAGCCTCTCTCAATTACTTCACGGTTGGTGCCGGCCGGTTTACCTATGTGAAAATTTTGAATTGTTTTTACTTTCGATAGTTTGGTTAAACCCTTCACCAGTTGATCACGGTCCGAAATGCTATCGGTATTCTTTAACCAGAAATAGACATGGTGAATGAAGATGTTTTTTAATTCTTTGTCCACTGGTTTTTGTTTGAACGAAGATAAGCCGGCAATTGCAGCCGTAGCTGCAGAAAGTTTAGCGATGAATGATTTGCGGGTTTGTTGCATAATAAAAAATTAATGCTCGATTGATTCTAATTGTTCGATTGATGGCATTTCATCGTAAGTCTTACCATTGAGAAGTCTGCCAGTTTTCTTTTTGTTAGTGCCACCCCATTGCTTGAAGAAGAATGCCACTTTTGCTTTTTCACATTGTTGCTGAATATCTAAAACCAAGTCTACATCCATTGGTCTTGGAGTTCTTCCGCTTTCGCCACCAACGATTACCCAATCAATTTTTTTAAGATTGAGTTTTTGTAGCGGACCGATTAATGGTTCACACGATAAGAATTTAGTTCTTGCATTTGTTTTACGCAAATCGTCAATTCGATGCTTGACTTTATCATCTTCCACAGACACACCCATCCAGATGTTATGCGTCCACTTCAACTCCTTATGATACTTTAATAAAATATCTGAACGCTTTGTGAGGACCTGAAAAGTATGCTGTGGGTTTTCATTCATTACTTTAAAAATCTTCTTGATAAATTCAAGGGGAACGTCTTTATGAAACATGTCGCTCATTGAATTTACAAATACAATCTTGGGATGCTTCCACGAATAGGGTATCAATAAAGCATCTTCATGTATCCGAAGTTTAAACCCATCTTTATATTTCTCTACACCCATCGCTTCTAATCGACGGGACATCACTTCAGCATAGCAATATTTACAGCCCGCAGATATTTTATTGCAGCCTGTAGTTGGATTCCAGGTCATTTCTGTCCATTCGATACTTGATTGTGCCATTATAATTTATATTTCGGTTTTATTACATCATTAGCAATTTTGAGGGCACTAGGATTATTCGTTGCCATCATAAAATGATACATTATGGAATTAGTGGTATTCTTCATTACAAAAGAGTCTGAAACAAATTTGAACACTGTATTTAATCTTTGTCTATAAAGTTCTCCAGCTTTATTCACTGTATCTCTTTCCTTTTCTATGGTCGTTTGTAATCCAAATAAAGTATTTACAGACTGAGACTTATAAAAGTGATTTTTAATTTCGACTTGTGGTAATCCCAAAAATTTCTCCAATTTTAAAAGCCAAGCCTCTGAAATATTCCCATCTGATTTAAGTAGCCGATTAATTCCAATACCAGTCGGCACTAATATCCACAAATCTACTCCTAATCCTCTTAAGGCCTCAATTGAATTCTAATTTACAGACATCCCATAAGGATCAATAAAGGCAAGCGCTCTAAAAGCTTTGTTTGCAGCTAAATACTCAGCTAGCTTTACTAGCTTTTCATTACAGTCAGCATTAGCTATATGAATATTTCGTCCAAAGTAGTTTTCTTGAATTTGTTTATCCAGTACTTCTTTTTCCTCTTCT
>JANOVY010000038.1:0-22678 GCA_031417635.1 Bacteroidota bacterium
GATTTTTTTGTTTTTACTTGATATAACAATTTTTCAGAAAGCAGCAGCAATGAAGTGTCTGGTAATTCATATGTATTATGTTGGAGTAATGTGCTTGTGGAAGGATTGCAAAAAGCCACAAAAATGAATACACAAAAAAGAATTCCTATTTTGTATTTATCAAGTAATCGCATATAGAAAAAATCAGCATTGTAAAAATTAAATACACTGTAAGTTAAGTATAGTGAGTTTTATAATGTAATTGATCTTATCTACACAAGTTGTTGCCAATCTAATTTTATTTAGAGAAGAACTGTAAAAGCTTTGTATGCTATCACATTGTTCCTATATACGCTTGGTCTTTACCGGACAGTTTGACCAATTTGGTAAATGAAGGTTCCAAATGTGCAAATGAAACCAAAGATTCGTTCACCCTATCGATATCTGTGTACTTCTTACCACCTCGAGTTGATATATAGTTAAAGCGTTATTTTTATTTTTCAAGTTAAGAAAATTCTTGAACATTTTCGCCAAGGTTAAATTGCTTGTATCAATAAACTGTATTTTGAAATCTTGCAAATACTTATTAAATGAAAATAGGATTATCAGATATTTATCTTTCCTTTACAACAAACAAACCCTCTTATGAAAAGAAATCTTCTCATTCCTTATTTGTTACTTTTCTTTATTTTAATTGTTACTTACCCATTTGCACAGAGCCCTGTTTCAACAGACTCAACGCCAAAACCTGAAAAATTTATCACCAAGCACAATATTAAAATTGATGCAAAAACCATCAATTACACAGCTACTGTGGGGACCCTCATTCTAAAGAATGAAAAAGACGAACCGGTGGCTTCATTTGGATATACCGCTTATATAAAAGATGGAGAAACAGATGCTGCTAAAAGGCCCATTACTTTTTCTTTCAATGGTGGACCCGGCTCCTCTTCTATGTGGCTACATTTAGGTATCATGGGACCGAAAAGAGTGGTGGTAAACGACCCTTCTCCAAATGGTCCCGCTCCATACAAATTAGAAGACAATAATTATTCTTTATTAGATGTTTCTGATATTGTTATGCTTGATCCCATTGGAACAGGTTTAAGTCGTTCTGTGGGTAAGGGTAAAAATGCGGATTTTTGGAGTGTTGATGGAGATATTAAATCAGTAAGTCAGTTTATAAAAAATTATGTACACGAAAATGAAAGATGGAATTCCCCAAAATATTTATTAGGCGAGAGTTATGGCACTTTTCGTTCGGCTGGAGTTGCCGACTATTTACAAGAAAATTTTGGTATTTCGGTAAATGGTGTTGTCTTGGTATCAAATGTTTTAGACATCAGAACGTTAGCTTTTATGCCTGGTGATGATTTATCCTATATTGTTAATTTACCAACCTATGCTGCGACTTCTTGGTATCATAAAAAATTAACCAATGTGTCAGTTAGTTTGGATACATTTTTAAAAGAGGTAAGAGAATTTTCATTTGGTGAATATGCGGCTGCCTTATTAAAAGGCGATCGCATTTCTGCAGATGAAAAAGATAAAATGGCTAATAAATTGGTCTCGTTTACAGGCCTTAGCAAAGACTATTGGGAAAAAGCCAATCTTCGTGTGAATCAACCGCAATATGCTCAAGAATTATTAAGAAGTACCGGGGTAGCCGTTGGACGCTTAGATTCCCGATATAAAGGAATTGCACAAAATCCATTAAGCGAATTTGCTTTTAATGATCCTCAATCTTCTGATATTAGTCCGGCTTTTATTTCTGCATTTATGCACTATTACACTACCGAATTAAAAGTAAGCAAAGATAAAACATATAATATAAGCGCATATAGTTTACCGGATTTTAAATGGGATTGGAAACATCAGCGTAGTCAGGGTTTATTTGGAGATGCTTCAACACCTAATACAGGTCCGGATTTGGTAAATGCCATGTCTAATAATCCAAAAATGAAAGTGCTGGTTTTAAATGGTATTTATGATTTAGCCACACCCTTTGGAGGGACAGAATATGGCTTTGATCATATGGGATTGGATAAAAAATTAAAAGGAAACATTGCCATGAAATATTATGAAGCAGGGCATATGATGTATATCCATAACGAATCGGCTATTCAATTTAAAAAAGATGTGACTGAATTTATGATGGGTACATTAAAATAAACAATTGCTGTTCGCTTTCAGTCTATATAGATATTAAATTTTTAATGAAGAAAATTATTTTTCTAGTTCTATTGGTATTGTTCATTGCTCACTTTTCGTTTGCCAATAGTTTGGGACGAATTGGCAATGGAAATGATACAATAACCAAAACACAAGCGGGGTATTTATTGATGGGAGGAAGTACCGATGTAGATGAGGCCATCAAATGGTTTTTACAAAAATCCGGCGGGGGCGATATCATAGTTCTTCGTTCATCCGGCGGAGCCGGTTATAATCAATACATGTTTTCACTTTCGAAAGTAAATTCTGTTGAAACCCTTTTAATCAATAGTAGAGAAGAGGCAGCGTCTCCGGAAATGTTACTGAAAATAAAAAATGCAGAAGGAATTTTTATTGCCGGCGGTGACCAGTGGAATTATATACAATATTGGGGCAACACGCCCTTACAGGAAGCTTTACAGTATGCAATGAAAGAGAAAAAAGTTCCCATTGGTGGAACAAGTGCCGGCTTAGCTGTTATGGGTGAATATGTTTTTGATGCAAAATTAGATGGTGTTACCAGTGAAGAAGCTTTTACAGATTTTAATGGCCCCAAAATCTCAATCACTCATCGTTTTCTGGATATCCCCTTACTAAACAATACGATTACAGATTCACATTATTCGGCACGAAACCGAATGGGCAGACACCTCGTTTTTATGTTGCGTATTCAAAAACAGTTCGGACAAATGCAGAAAGGAATTGGGATAGATGAAAAAACAGCATTGGTTTTTGATGAGAAAGGAGTAGGCTTTGTATTCGGTATAGGAAAAGTATTTTTTCTACACACCAATGCAGACAATTTTCTTATCGGTGAAAAACCCATTGAATGGAATTCAAACAAACCGGGAATTTCTGTATTCTTCATAGAAGGGAAAAAAGAAGGGGTTCCCGTCAATTCATTACATGATTGCTTTCAGCAAAATTCAAATCAAGTTAGAATTAAAAATGGGGTGCTGAATTTCACAGAATCAAAAAAATAAATTGAGCAATGGCTTTTATTTTTATTCGCTAACCACCACGGCCATTTTTTTACCATCGGCACTTATCGCTATTCTTGTTATGCCTTTTAAAATTTCTTTCCCGCTATTAATTACAGCTTCTCTCCATTTATTATCAATGCCGGGGGTAAACACTAAAATTTTTTCTCCATCACTACTAATAATATTGCCATCTGGGGTCCAGGCAATGTCTTCATGGTTTGGAATGATGTTTGTTATGTCTGTTATTTCATAGGAATCTGGATCTATCTTTTTAATAATTCCATTTTTTTCAACTATTTTTTGGATAAAACCAATCGCATTCGTATGCGGAATTTGATGAAGCGATCTCCCAATGTTTTTGGCTAAAATTGTATCTTTCTTTGTGCCTAATTGATATAAATGAAGTGTGCTTTGTTCTCCAAGCACGAATAATGCCAGTCGGCTCTCATCTATCCAGGCATGATAGCCCACTACCAGGTTATCAATTAAGGTAACAGGAGAACCCCCTTTGATGGGATACTTACCCAGGTCTTGTGCATTATTATCACGTTGAATAATACAGGAAATAAATTGCTTATCCGGGGTAAGGATTGGCGAATATTCTCTTTCATTCGTTTGGGTGAAAAACTTTGTTTCGCCGGTTTTGTATTGATAGGTCTTAATGTCTGACCGACCAGATTCATTAAAGGAGGAGTAATAAATGAGTGAATTTTTCGCATCAAAAGAGGGTTGATTATCATACCCTTTTCGATTGGTGATATTGATTGAATTTGATAGCGTTACAACTCCGTTCTTGGTATTTAAATCAAAAAGATAAATTTCTGATCCTGTTTGTGCAAAAACGTTCATTCCTATTAAAAGAAAAATACAAGCTACAATGGATTTCATAATGTTAGGGTTTGAATACTAAATATAACAAGTTGCTGTTGTAAAAAGAATTACCTATCAGAAATAGTAATATCTGTCTATTATTCAACTGATTGGAAAATATTGACAACTGGGGTTTGGTAGAAAGGTGAAAATTTATGAATTTAATTTTACCGCTTATAAAGAGATATTAACAGGCAACCTAATATTTTTATTATCTTAGAAACTCATTCGGACTCATTTCTAACTCATAACGAATAAATGGATTATTATGAAAAAAACAAAACTTACTATTCTAGGCATACTAGGATTTGTACTTAGTATTCCGGCAACTCTTTTTGCCATAGATCCCAATGATACTAGAATGTTAGCACAACCTAGTATTAGTGCTACACATATTGCGTTTATTTATGCCGAAGATCTTTGGGTTGCCAATAAAGATGGCTCTCAACCTCGTCGTTTAACGGTTGATGAAGGGGTTGAATCCAATCCGGTATTTTCAACCGATGGAAAAACCATTGCCTTTAATGCAGAATATGATGGTAATGTAGATGTGTTCACCATTCCTGTTGAAGGAGGTATTCCCACTAGATTAACCTGGCACCCTTCTCCTGATATTGTTCGTGGATTTACGAGTGATGGTAAATCTGTTTTATTTGCTTCACAACAAGCTACTTTTTCCAATCGGTATGCTCAATTATATACGGTTCCTTTAACAGGGGGGATGCCGATTCAATTAGAAATTCCGAATGCAAGTTGGGCTACTTATTCGCCCGATGGAAAACAGATGGCTTATAACCCAATCAGCGATGCTTTTCGTCAGTGGAAACATTATCGCGGTGGATCTATTTCAAATATTTGGATTTTTTCATTTTCAGATAAAAGCACTATTAAAATTCCACAACCTGATGGAGGTTGTAACGATGTAAACCCAATGTGGGTGGGCAATTCCATCTATTTTAGAAGTGACCGAAATGGCGAGTTTAATTTGTTTTCTTATAATACACAATCAAAAAAAATAGAACAGCTGACAAAATTTGCTGATTTCCCAATTCTTAATTCTTCTACCGGAAACGGAATCATTGTTTTTGAACAAGCGGGTTTTTTACATACTTATACACCCGGCGAATCCAACACAAAAAAAGTAAAAATTGGCATTGCCGCTGATTTGTTAGAACTCCGTTCTCGTTATGTAAAAGGTGCTAAATTTATAAGGAGCGGTAATCTTTCTCCATCCGGACAAAGAGCCGTGTTTGATTTCAGAGGAGAAATCATTACTGTACCTGCGGAAAAAGGAGATCCACGTAACATTACACAAACAACCAATGCACACGAAAAATATCCCGCTTGGTCGCCCGATGGAAAAACCATTGCTTATTTTTCAGATGCTTCAGGAGATTACCAGTTAACCTTGAAGGCACAAGATGGAAAAACGGAAGCAAAATCTTACAAATTAACCGGCACCGGGTTTTATGCATTTACCAAATGGTCGCCGGATAGTAAAAAAATAAGTTTCGTGGACAATGGTCGTAACTTATATGTATTAGACGTTGCCTCTGGTGCTATTCAAAAAATTGACGCAGACGAATTGTATATCCCAGGTCCTTTTCGAGAGATGTTTGGTGATTGGTCATCCGATTCAAGATGGATTGCTTATACCAAAGTAACCGAAACACAGTTTAAGCGTATTTATTTGTATTCTACTGAACAACAAAAATCTTTTGTATTAACAGATGGTTTAAGTGATGCATCTGAGCCCATATTTGACAAAGGGGGCAAATATCTCTACTTTTTTGCATCTACCAATGCCGGACCGGTTCTCAACTGGTTTGACCAGTCAAATGCAGACATGCGAGCAACGAATTCATTATATTTAGTTACGCTGCAAAAAGAAACCCTTTCCCCTTTTGCCAAAGAGAGTGATGAAGAAAAAATAAAAGAACCTGCAGATACTTCGAAAGGTAAAAAAGAAGCCGCCCCTTCAGATAAAAAATCATCCCTTTTTACAATAGACTGGGAAGGCATTCAAAACAGGATTATTGACTTACCCATAAAAGGAGGCAACTATGCAAGTTTAGGGATGGGCAAAGAAGATGAGTTATTATACATAGCCTATCCTGAAGACAATTCCGGAAGCGGCATGTTACATAAATATGATATAAAAAAACGCAAAGACAATGAGGTGATGGAGATGGATGGATACGCTCTCTCTGCAGATGGTAAAAAAATGATGTTCAGCAGGGGATTGAGTTTTATGATTGCCAATGCAGGTGAAAAAAATGAACCGGGCAAAGGAATGTTGAATATGGCTGACGTTCAAGTAAAAATAGACCCTGTGGCAGAATGGCCACAAATATTTGATGAAGCTTGGAGAGTTAACCGCGATTATTTTTATGATCCGGGTATGCATGGTGCCAATTGGCTTGAAATGAAAAAGAAATATGCAGCCTTTTTGCCCGACTTGGCTTGCAGAAGAGATTTGAATACATTGATACAATGGATGTGTAGCGAATTATCTGTGGGTCATCATCGTATAACTGATCAAGGAGACATTTTAAATAACCCGGATAAAGTAGGTGGTGGTTTATTGGGCGCAGATTATACCGTAGAAAATAATCATTATAGAATTAAGAAAATTTATGGTGGATTAAACTGGAATCCAAGTCTTAGGTCTCCTTTAACTGAACCCGGCGTAAATGCGAAAGAAGGGGATTATATTTTAGCTGTGAATGGGAAACAAATTACCGCTGCCGATAATTTTTATCGCTTTTTTGAAAACACAGCCGGAAAAATTGTTGAGTTAACCATTGGCAATAATCCGGATATGAGCGGATCGAGGGTTGTAAAAGTTGTGCCGGTTGTTAATGAGTATGCATTGCGCAATCGTGATTGGGTTGAAGGAAATTTGAAAAAAGTAAATGAAGCAACCAACGGTCAAGTGGCGTATGTGTATGTACCCAATACAGCAGGCTTAGGGCACGAATATTTTAAAAGATATTTTTTTCCGCAAGCCAATAAAAAAGCCATTATCATAGATGAGCGCTTTAATGGAGGAGGTTCGCTGGCGGATTATTATATTGATATTTTACAACGGCCATACCAGGCACATTGGAATATGCGATATGGTAAAGATTTAAAATCACCCAGTGCTTCCATTCAAGGACCCAAAGTAATGTTGATTGATGAAACTGCCGGTTCGGGTGGAGATATGCTCCCCTGGATGTTTCGCAAATTTAAAGTAGGCACCCTGGTTGGAAAACGAACCTGGGGTGGGCTTGTGGGCATTTTGGGTTTCCCTGAATTTATGGATGGTGGCGGTGTAACAGCACCCAATGTAGCAATCTGGACCAAGGATGGTTTTATTGTAGAGAACCTGGGGGTTGCACCGGATATAGAAGTAGAACAGTGGCCGGCGGATGTGATCAAAGGGAAAGATCCACAATTAGAAAAAGCAATAGAAATTGCTCTTAAAGAATTGCAAAAAAACCCGCCTGAAGAACCAAAACGGCCGGCATATCCAAAAAAATATAAAAATGAATAGGGTTCTATAGACTAATGTACACAAACGCTACGGAGAATAACTTTCATTAATCGAACCTACTCGATTTTCGAAAAATTATTCTCCGTAGTTTTTTATATTCACCTTGTTTGTACAGATAGCACTACTAATAAATAAAAATTAAATAACACAAATTCAGTTTATATCTTTTCAGTTACACAGTTAATGAATATCAAAAAAGTGATTTAATTTAAACGTCTAACTTGGCTTACCTTTAAAACTACCTTATGCGTAAAACTATTTTAATTACAGGAGCCACCAGTGGTATTGGTAGAGCAACCGCCATTGCATTGGCAAACAAAGGCCATCAAGTGTATGCTACAGGTCATTCTGATGAGGACGTGAATGAGATGAACGCATTTTTAAAGGATGCCAATCTTTCCATAGAGAGTTTTAAACTTGATATTACTAATGAAGAAGATAGGAATAAAATAGATGCATTACAAATTGATACATTAATAAATAATGCAGGCATGGGCGAATCTGGTTCCTTAACAGAAGTTCCCATGGAGAGACTACGTTTGACTTTTGAAGTAAATGTATTTGGAACCATTGCCACTTCACAACATGCTTTTCGGCAAATGATTCCAAGAGATTCAGGAAGGATAATTATTATTAGCTCACTGGCAGGTCGCAGCCCCAGACCTTTTTTGGGACCTTATAGCATGTCGAAATATGCGCTTTCAGCAGCTGCAGATATTCTTCGACAAGAATTAAAATACATTACAAAAAATATAACGGTTTGTGTAATTGAACCCGGGAGTTATCATACCGGTTATAACCAAGCAATGATGGCAAAAAAATATGAATGGATGGGGCCCTCCTCTTATTTTTGGAATGTGATAGATAAAATAAAAAAAATGGAGGCTTTTGTATTTAAAGCAACAGAATATAATTCTTTAGATTCTATTGTGAATAAAATAGTAAAAGCGGTAGAAGCAAAAAATCCGAGGCTTCGATATATAGCACCTTGGTGGGAAGGTGTTCTTGTTCAACTTGGAAGAATAATGGGTACTTGATAGTTTCGCTTATTGAATTTTTTTTTAATTTTTATGCGGCAATAAAAAATTATCGACTTTTCTGAAATCAATAAATCCATCTGCGAATCTAAAGATTTACATAAGTGTATGCAAAAAGATGAACTCTTAAACGAACTCAAAAATGAAACTTATGTAGCACTCAAAGTTTCACCGGTTCATGGTATTGGCGTTTTTGCCATTCGAGATATTCCGAAAGGTTGTCGAAATTTCTTTTCTAAAAATATAGGAGAATGGATAAAAGTGAGTATCACAGAAGTAGAAAAATTGCCGGATCATTCAAAAGATTTAATTGAAACCTATTGCTTGTATGATGAAGAAAATTATTTTGTTCCTGATTATGGATTTAAAGTAATAGATCTGGTGAATTATCTAAATCATTCTAAAATCCCCAATATTATTTCAGTTGCAGATGGAGAATATTTTGAAGCTATTCGAGATATTAAGAATGGAGAAGAGTTGTTTGTTGATTATGGAGAAATTGTAGAAGGTGTAGAAGATTATTTGTAAGCAAATTGGCAAAAGATTTGAGTACAAAAGAAGCTTTTATTTATGCTTCTGTTTTTCTTTCTTCATATATTCATCTAAGCTCCATTCCCCCGATCCTAGAAAAAAATACACTGCGCAAATTAATGCAAAAAGGAACGGATGTTGATCATCGGTAAATATTTTTCCATGTCCCATCGTAAATGTGATCAATAATAAAGTAACCACCAAGGGTATTGTAAAAAGCCTTACTCGATAACCTAATAGCAATGATAGTCCACCAATGAATTCTGCAGCTTTTCCCGCAAAGGCAAAAAAAGTGGGAAATGGATAATGCAAATCATACATCCATTTGGCATTACCGCTCATTTGATCTGCATTAAAAACATCATATCCATGATAGATTAAAAGCAAGCCTACAATCATTCTAATCAATGCCAATCCTATGGTATAATTCATGGTTGTATTATTTTTAAAGAAGCGTTGATGAATTCATGGTTTTTTATATCAAAACATATAGAACCGATTGCTTACGATTACAAATTCAATCGTTTCATTTCTTTGATGGCATTATCACAAGCCCTCGCTGTTAATGCCATATAAGTTAAAGAAGGATTTACACAATTACTAGATACCATGCATGAACCATCGGTAATAAATACATTTGGTACTTCGTGCATTTGGTTGAAAGCATTTAGTACCGATGTTTTGGGATCTTTACCCATACGAGCACTTCCCATTTCATGATTGGCATTTCCCGGAAACGAAATCGGATTATCAATTTCAATATTCTTGAACCCGGAAGTTTCCAGTAATTCCTTTGCCATTATTGCCATATGCTCATGCATCGCTTTTTCATTGTCCTTAAATTCACAATTAACAGTAACCATTGGGCGACCCCATTTGTCTTTTTTGTCGTGGTTTAATGTGATACGATTTTCAGCATAAGGCAAACATTCTCCTTGTGCCGTTAAACTAATTTTCCAAATGCCGGGCTCACTCATCGATAATTTTAATGATTCACCAATTTCTTCATTGCCTTGCATTCGAGGTCTTGATGCATTTCCCATAATATAATAACCACGCAAAAATTTATCTTCTTTCGTGGTGATATTTTGAAACCGTGGTATAAATATATTACATGGTCTTCGTCCGAAATAGTAGCTATCTTCAAACCCGTCTATCACAGCGGTTGCTCGTAAACCTTTGTGGTGATCCATTAAGTTTCTACCCACTTGATCACTGCCATTTCCCAGTCCATTGGGAAATCTTGATGATGTAGAATTTAATAAAATAAAAGCGGTACTTACGGTTGAGGCATTCAGAAAAATAATTCGCGCATAGAACTCTTCTGTTAGGTTGGTTACGGTATCTATTATTTCTACCCCTATTGCCTTTTGCTTCTTTTCATCATACAAAACAGTATTCACCAAAGAATGAGGTCTTACAGTTAGGTTACCGGTGGCATATGCTGCGGGCATCGTACTTGCATTGGTACTAAAGAAGGCTCCGTATGGGCATCCTCTATGACAAAGATCTCTGGCCATACATTGCCCCCTACCCTGCACAGGCTTGGTTAAATTGGCTGTTCTGCCAATAATTACCTTACGATCTTTGAAACGATCTTCGACTTTCCCTTTAAAATACTTTTCAACGGCATTCATTTCAAATGGAGGTAAAAATTCACCATCGGGTAAATGGGGTATATTTTCTTTAGAACCACTGATGCCAATAAAAGATTCTACATAACTGTACCATGGCGCTATGTCTTTATAACGAATTGGCCAATCAACACCATGTCCGTCTTTTAGATTGGCTTCAAAATCCAAATCACTCCATCGGTAACATGCGCGAGCCCATAATAATGATCTGCCACCTACAATATCTCCTCGAATCCAATCAAATCGCTTCGTTTCATCGTAAGGGTTTTCAGCATCGTTAATATAAAAATGCTTATTGTCTTCTCTGTAAGAATAATGTCGGCTTTGGACATATTGTCGTTTTTTCTCTTCAGCAGTGATACTTAAATGATGAGGGAAGTCCCATGGATTATTATTGGCCGTGGGGTAATTCGGATGAGAAACATTTTCACCTCTTTCAAGTAACAGAACTTTTAATCCTTTTTCGCAAAGTTCTTTGGCTGCCCAACCGCCACTAATGCCGGAACCAACAATAATAGCATCAAATGTGTTTTCTGCTTTTGCTTTATTATTAATATAGGTGGAATCGCTCGGCATAGGAATCTTTCTTTTAATAAATGTATTGATAAATGTAAAACTAAGTTATCGGATAATGAATTTAATCGGTGAACTATTTGATAATTGGCTTTGGCTCCAAAATACAAAACTGATGCCCTGATTATTAAATGTATTCTCTATCTTTAAAATCAATAAAACAAGTCAATATGAATATGGCTTCACAAAAAAGCAGGCGTAAGTTTCTTCGCAATGCTGCAGCTATTGTTGCGGGATTTACCATTGTTCCACGGCATGTATTGGGACGAGGATTTCTGGCCCCCAGTGATCAACTTACGAAAGGAATCATTGGTGTAGGCGGAATGGGCCGAGGTCATATACCTTATGCTGGTACAAGGGTTGTGGCTATTTGCGATGTTGATAAAAACCATTTGACTGAAGTAGAAAAGATGATTGGTGGCGGTGTGAAGACATTTCATGATCATCGAGAACTCATTGAATTGCCCGAAGTAGATATTGTACACATAGCCACACCCCCACACTGGCATGGAATTATGGCCATAGAAGCCGCAAAAGCCGGAAAAGATATCTGGTGTGAAAAACCGATGACCCGCACAATTGGTGAAGGTAAAAGAGTAGTAGAAGCCGTAAAACAATACGGTAGAATGTTCCGACTAAATACCTGGTTCCGATTTGAAGATAATTTTTATGGCATGAAGACCACCGTAAAACCTATCAAAAAATTAATTGAATCGGGTTTATTGGGATGGCCACTTACAGTAACCGTAAGTAAAACAACCGGTTTTGATTGGAAATTTTATTGGGTAGGCAAAACCAAATTGGCAACACAACCCGTTCCTGATGTTCTAGATTATGATCGTTGGTTGGGACCCGCACCCTACAAGCCTTACAACGAACACAGAGTACATGGCACATTTAGAGGATATTGGGATTATGATGGAGGCGGACTAGGTGATATGGGCCAACACTATATTGACCCCATTCAATATTTCTTAGGAAAAGACAATACGAGTCCCATTTTGGTTGAAGTGGATGCAGAACAACAACACCCGGATGCCTGTGGTACATTTAGAAAAATTACTTACACCTACGAAGATGGATGTAAGATTATTTTAGATGGAGAAGCCAAAGATCCCAATGCGGCTTATATTGAAGGACCTAAAGGAAAGCTTTTTGCAGGATTCAAATCAGATATTCCCAATCTGCAAGAGAAACTGGCCATGATGCCGGATCCTGCTCCACAGGTGACAGATTTTTTAGAGAGTGTTAAATACAGAACGCCTTTTGCACTAAATGAATCCAATGGGTTTCGGTCTTGTACGATTATTAATATGGGAAAGATGGCATTACAATTGGGAAGGTCATTGCGATTTGATCCAGTATTACAAGTTTTTATTAATGATGATGAGGCGAATAGAATGATAAATCCGCCGATGCGGGCACCGTGGAATATTTAACCTTACACATTTTTCAATTATTGCTAAACTTCTCATTATTATGTTACACGCTGCCGATTCAGAACCCTTTTCGCTCAAGGCCGTCTGCCTAAGGCGGACACAAGGACTGATATTGAACAGGAACGGCTGTAAGTAGAAATTCGAAACGAGTACAATTTTATCAATTGATTTTTTAAAAAATAGCATATGAAAAAAGGCTTTTATCTCTTCTTAGTTCTCAGTTTTTCTTTCATCCATTCCTTCGCCCAAAGCGATATTGTTACGAAAACCATTTATGTTTTTCCATATCAAAAAACTTCAGAAGCCACTGATGCAATTGCTGCTATGCAATCATGGAATAGCGCTAGTTGGAAAAGTTTTTTTGATATGCTGGATGATGACTCCCTGCAACTAAAAGCATCTTATGCCTTACATGCATTTACCAATGATGCTACCCTAAGTGTTGATAAGAAAAAAATGGCATCTGATATTTTATCTAAAGGATTGCGGGCTGCAAAAACACCGTATGCAAATGAACTCATTATTAAAGAGTTGGGCTTATTGGGGGATGACGCTGCTGTTAATACACTTGCAGGTTTGCTTACGAATGAACTGTATGTGGGTAATGCATCTAGGGCCCTTGCAGTTATTAAATCTAATAAATCCATTGCAGCCTTAAATAAGGCATTAACCAAAGCAAGTGGCATTTCGGCCAAACATATTCAAGCAGCTTTAGACAATGTAAATAAGCCACTTCCGGAAATTAAAAATAATCAAACAACTGTTGCACCAACACTAAATGCTGTTCAAACCCTTTTACAATTGCAAGACAGAATGGATGCCGCTAAAAATCCATTTCAAAAAAAGAATATCCTTTCAGAAGCTGCACATATACCCGGGTTCACTTCATTCATGTTTGTTGCTAAGTCATTAGTCGACCCCGACGTTAACAACGAAGCAGCTTTAATTACCACCCGACTTGCCTTGGCTAATACTGAAATTCGAGGTAAAGCTGTCAGAGATGTTTTAGAGAAATCGTTGATGCTTCTGAAAGGAGAGGATAGCGCTATTCTTTCTAAAAAATTAATGGCACATGTAAAAGCGATGCCCTATGATAATGGTTTTGTTTCTTTGTTCAATGGCAAAGACTTAACGGGTTGGAAAGCTTTGGTAGGTAATCCAATAACACGTGCAAAAATGTCTGAAACAGATTTACAAAAGGCGCAAATTGCCGCGAATGAAAAAACAAAAAATGACTGGATTGTAAAAGATGGCTTACTCGTTTTTACCGGTCATGGCGATAACTTGGCTACCGATAAACACTACGCCGATTTTGATATGTATGTTGACTGGAAGATTACCGAAAAAGGCGATGCAGGCATATACCTGAGAGGAACGCCACAAGTACAGATATGGGATACCAGCCGCAGAGAAGTTGGCGCACAAGTGGGCTCCGGTGGCTTATATAATAATAAAATAAATCAAAGTAAACCCATGTTGGTTGCTGATAATAAAATTGGGGAATGGAATACATTTCATATTGTCATGATAGGAGATAAAGTGACCGTAACCTTAAATGGACAGATGGTTACGGATAACACAACGCTCGAAAATTACTGGGATAAAAACCTTCCCATCTTTCCAAAAGAACAAATTGAATTACAGGCGCATGGTACTTATGTAGCATATAGAAATATTTATCTAAAAGAAATTACTAGAAATACTGTTTCGGTATTAAGTGATGAAGAGAAAAATCAGGGCTTTCAACAATTGTTCGACGGTAGTAATTTAAATCAATGGACAGGCAATACGGCCGGCTATTTAGTAGAAGATGCCGCCATTGTGGTGCACCCCGAAAAAAGTGGCGGTAATTTATATACCAAAGAAGAGTTTGCCAATTTCAATTATCGTTTCGAATTTCAATTAACGCCCGGAGCTAATAATGGTTTAGGCATTCGTGCGCCATTAGAAGGCGATGCTGCTTATGTAGGAATGGAATTACAGATATTAGATAATGAAGCGCCGATATACAAAAGTTTGCAGCCCTACCAATATCACGGTTCTGTATATGGTGTGATCCCTGCAAAAAGAGGATACTTAAAACCCGCAGGTGAATGGAATAAAGAAGAAGTAATTGTAAACGGATCTAAAGTAAAAGTGATCCTGAACGGAGAAACCATACTTGATGGCGATATCAAAGAAGCATCCGCCACCGGAACAATGGACCACAAAGAACACCCCGGCCTACTACGACCCTCCGGCCATATAGGTTTTCTGGGGCATGGTGATGTGGTGAGGTTTAGGAATATTAGGGCGAAGAAGATGTAAAAGCCACTACGAAAGTTTCTGCTTTTTTGTCATTTCAAAAAATCAAAACCATTGTTTGATGCGATGGTAATCAGTGGTTGTATTTTATCTTTAAATCTTTGTTCCGTGAAGTCTATATCTAGATTTTGCATATCGAAAATATTCGGGAAGATGGTCAGATAGTCTTCAAGCAACTTGTGTGATGGCGACTTTTCTTTAATAATTTCAATAGCCGATTTCTGTAATTTATAAAAAGAATTAAAATATTTTTCCATTGATGGAAGCTTATCACTTTTACTACTGTTAAAAGATTGGTCTGCCGGAATTAAATTCCAAATCAGATCGTGTGAAACAAAACTGTATGGAACAAAATGTTCAACAGCATAATTTCCTATTGAAAGTGGCTTTTCTGTATAAATACAATTCACAGATCCCTTTTCTCTAAAAACGATGTCCCAAAAATGCCGCTGCTTTGTAAGGTTATTTCGCATTGCAGGTCTTATTAGTTTACTAGGAATATCAGGAATGTTTGGATTCTTCGTCTGTAAATACATAACAAGATTCCAGTAGCAGAAATCTTTTATTAGGCCTGCATTTTCAAGAAAATAATTAACCCATGAAAAGTTTATTTGGATGAAATCATCATGTAATGCATAAGGACATTGGTCTTTAAAATTTTGAGACTCTTTATATATTTTTTGTTTGTTCGTTCCGGGAAACCATGGACTTAAAAACCAATGTGGTACTTGATTGTTAAAATATTGTAAGTGTTGTAATGTATTTCGGTTCTTTGTTTCTATAAGCGTATTAAATATTATTTCTTTATCAGCATCAATAGTCAGGTTTTCTTCGTTTTTAATGTTTTCAATAGCCCTTTGTAATTTATCTTGTATCCCAAATGAAACATGAAAATAGTTTACAGTATACCAAGCAGTACTAATCATTCTCGCAAATAACTCTTTTTTAAGCATCATTGTTTTTCCCGACTCAAGGGAATGAATGATTCCCAATAACCAATAGTATTTGTAGGTCGCAGATGTTTTATTAAAACAAGCAACTAAAAGATTGATCGGTAAATGTTTATTTTTAGGTAATTGCTGCACTCTTGTTCAATACTTAGTCATTAAAAATATCAATATGTCGTTTATAAATGTACGTCTTACCATATTTGGCGGTTTCATCCATTGATTGCAAAATTTCCAATTCCACAAAGCGCTCAATTAATTTAGAGGCCCCGACGCGGCTGAATTTCATAGCATCCACCACTTTGGCATTGGTTACAATAGGGTTCTTGTATAAATATTGCAGAAACAGCACACCGCTGGCTGCCTCCCTTTTACCCAAGGCTTGTAGTTTACGCATATCGGTTTCACACAGTGCTGTTATCTTTTTGGATGCGTCAATGCTTTCTTTGGCTGTTTCAATTACGCCATCCAGAAAAAAATGCAGCCATTCATTTGTTTTATTATGATGGTAGGCACTCAGCTTTCGATAATACAACTGTTGGTGTTTTTTGAAAAAACTGCTTAAAAATAGAACAGGGTTCTCCAATTCTGCCTTTTCAAATAATAGCAATGTAATCAGCAAACGACCGATTCTTCCATTTCCATCAAGAAACGGATGTATGGTTTCGAACTGTGCATGCAGTATGCCGGCTTGTAATACGGGCATCAATTTGCTACTATGAATAAACTTTTCCAAATCCCCTAATGCCTCTTGCATGAAATGAACGGGGGGAGGCACAAATGCTGCATTTTGTAAGGTAGTTCCGCCAATCCAGTTTTTCGATTTTCTAAATTGGCCAGGGTCTGCAAAATGAGAAGCACGTGCACCCTGCATTAACACTTCATGCAGTTCCCTTATAAACCGAAGCGAAAATGGACATTCGCGCAATCGATTTGTGCCATAGTTGAGTGCTTCTATATAAAACAATATATCGTCGGCATCGGTATCTTTCAGATTAACCCCTGCATTCATTTCCAAAGCATCCATCATGGTAGCCCGAGTTCCTTCTATTTGCGCAGAATGGGTGGCATCTTTAATAATATACATACTCAAAAAAAAGCCGGCATCAGGTAATACATGTGTAATGCCATCCAGTTTACCAATTAGCCTTTCTGCTTTAGCTGCTTTAGTAATCAGTTCTGTCGGAAAATCCAACAGCTTTTTGCTAGGAAAAGTATCGGGTATAAAAGCCGTATATCCTTCCTTTTGCTTTATCAGTTTGCCAATAGACATTGTTATATTTTAGTAAACATTGTTTTTACAAATGTAAACTAAAACTCTATTTAGTTTACATTCAAAATAATTTGTAAACTATCTTTTAGCCAAATTTTTCTTATCTTACTGATTGTCAGTACTTTATTTTTTCTCCTTTATTGCCCACCCAATTTCTCCATTAACCATTTCCCCAGCTTCTCACCCTGCTCGGGGTAAGTCCAGTGACCTGTTTCCTGTACAATCAATAAATCTTTGGGGGCAGTAATTGTATTATAGGCGGCAAACATAGAAGTAGGCGGACAGGTTTCATCATTAAACCCCCAACAAAACATGCCGGGAAACGTTAGAAACCGAGCAAAATTTACCACATCATAATAACCGGCTGTTGTAATTTTTTCTTTGGTATTATTGAAAGATAGATTGGTTTTATTAAATAAATGCGGCCATCCACCGGCACGCCCTTGCAAATAACCGGTAAGATCTGAGAGTGCCGGATAAAAAGCAGCCAGAAATTTTACACGCTTATCTAAAGCTGCGGTAATAATAGACAAAGCGCCGCCCTGGCTACCGCCTGTTACACCCAAATGTGTGCCATCAAACTGTGGCAATTGGCAAATAAAATCATTGGCGCGAACACAACCTAAGTAAACACGCTTGTAGTAATACTTATCCTTATCATCTAAATTATTATTCCAATAACCGGCCAATGCGCCCGCTCCCAAATTATTATAAACTGATACATCCATGATAACCGGAATGCCATGAATACCAATTACCAATGTAATAAACCCTTTTTCTGCCGTAGCAATATCTCCTGCATACGGCCGAGTTCCCGCACCGGGAACTGTTAGAATGGCCGGATACCTTCCTTCTTTTTTAGGAACACATAAAATACCGTATATCCTTGCACCTGGTGCAAAATTTTGAATGTTTACCTGGTACACATTTACGGTTTCTGTACAACGCTCGGGCAACAAAGTCATTTTTGCATCGAGTGGAATTTTGGCATTGTCTGCTTTTGCTTTATCCCAATAACTTACAAAGTCTGTAGGGTTGGCAATAGTAGGTTCAATTTTTTGTGCATCAAATGCAGCAGTGCCTAAGCCTCTATAAGTTTTTCCATTGATAGAAACTGTTGTCACACAACGCAGAAATCCCGGGTCTTGTAAACTGCCGCCATCAATAGTTATGGTTCCGTTTTCAATAACCATTGAATCTTTCTTAGTCGCATCCATTTTTTCCGGGCCGATTTCATATTTTATTTTTGCATTTTTTACAGGATTACCATTCTGTAAAACAGAAATAGCAAATTTTACATTTTCTCCTTTTGTGTATTTCCAGTCGAAATGATCGGGTGCCACAATCACTTTCACCATTTGCTCAGCAGGCTGAGAATAGCTGAAATGAGAAATTAAGATCGAAATAAATACAATAACAACCCGCAAACGCTTTAACAAAGTGTATTTTAACATAAGGCAAATTTTATGGGAATTTACAGAAAGATATTTGTAAGAGAGTAAGTAATCATTTTACCCATGTAAACTTTCATACAAAATGAGTAACTTGTTTTCCTTATTTCATTCAAAACACAAGATCATGAAAAATTATTTTCTGGGAATACTTTGCTTTTTTGCCACTCTCACTGTTATTGCGCAAACCGAAAAAAGTAAATCAACCGAACCCGATAAAAACAAACCAGTAATTACTGCCGAGGTTTCTTGTGGACAATGTCAATTAGGTCTGCCCGGAAAAACCTGTGATCTTGCCATCCGAATTGATAAGAAAGCTTATTTTATTGACGGAACCAAAATTGATTCTCACGGTGATGCCCATGCGAATGATGGATTTTGTAATTCTATTAGAAAAGCGAAAGTGCAGGGAGAATTGCTCAATGACCGATACCAAGTAACTTATTTTGAATTGTTACCTGAAAAAGTGAAAAAGAATAAATAGATATAAAATAATAAATTACAATGAAAGAGATCCCCGGGAATGGGATCTCTTTCATTGAAAAAACTTGTAAAAGTATTTTTACCGCTTTGTAGCTTTATAAATTTTTACTACCCCATCATTCTCACTACTCACAACCACTAAACTTTGTTGCAAAGGACTTTTTGAAGCTGAAATAAATAATACACCTTCGGGCGCATCACCGGTGGTAATTATTTTGATGAATACCGGTTTGGTAGGGTCTGTAATATCATAAATAGCAAGTGCATCAGCCCGTTCCATTCCTACATAGGCAACCAACTTATCACCAACTCGTCCAATGGCAATGGCTTCAGGTTCACTTCCTTTGTCATCACTCCTAGTATCATCATATAAATTCAATTCTTTTGTCTTTACATCCAATTCATTATTGCTATCAAATACCATTGCCCCGGTATTGGCATTCCAAACACTGAAAGAGCGTGCACCAAAACTGTACAAAGCATCAAAGTCTCCATCATTGTCTGTATCGCCAAGTGTATTGGTTATGTTTAATCTGCCCAATTGAGCGTCTTGTTTTAAAGCAGTACCTGTTGGAAATGCAGTAGCATCAAGCGCAATGTCTTTTACACGCTTAATTTCAGAAAATGCAGTGTACTCTCTGGCATCTCCTTCATTGGCGGTAAATAAATAGGGCACTCCATTAAATCTGGTAAAACTAATTGCATCGGGCATAAAAACTCCATTCACTTTCCAGGGCGCGAAAGCAATTGAATTATCCCTATCGCTGATATCAAAAGCATTGGTAGTAGTATTATAATCTTTGAATCCTAAGGGCATGATTTTTGTAATGGTGCCATCTGTTATGTTAATCTCAGCTATTCCGTTATTCTCTTGTAAGGTAACCCAAGCCGTTTTTGAATCATCTGAAACGGTGATATATTCAGGTTCAATGTCTTTTACAAAATCTTTTCCCGGACCAAAGATTCGAAATCCTTTTGCCGTTAATGCATTCAACTGGTTTGCCATTGAGGCAAAATTTATTGTCTTTACTACATAATTATTAGTTACATCAATTATGGATACAGTTCCCTCGGGATCATTGGTATAATCGGCACTTGGCTCTCCCTCATTGGCGGTGAGAATATATTTTCCGTCCGGACTATATATAATCATATCCGGTAAGGCACCTACGGTGATTACTTTCTCTTCCGCATACGTTTTTGTATTGAAAATCACGACTTTTCCGGCTGCTTGTTTATTTGTTGCTTCAATAGCCGCCGCTAGTTTTCCGTTAGATACATCAACACTATTTACGTACCCGCCATATTGAGCCAAACTTATAGAATGAATAACAGTTGCATTGGGTAAGTTTGCAATGTCAATAACATCAATTTTATTAATCGATCCGTTATTAACCGAAAACAATCGTTGTGTAAGCGGATCGTAGGTGGTAATTTCTGCAGAACCCAATCCACCTAAATTAATCGAAGCAATTTCCTTATAAGAACCAAGGTCTTCATTCACCGTATTTTCAAGAGGGATTGAAGGTGTTAAATCTGTTTTCTTACAACTGAACAATACCAAAATTGATAAACTTAATAAAACATGTTTCATCGCTATTTTTTAAGTATAAAAATCAGTCGCCAATGTTACTTGAATATAAAAGTGTATTAATTAATTGTAACCATTTTAAGCATGGCATTAAATAATTAACTACATACCTATTTAAGAAATCATATCTAAAAATGATAAAAGCCATTTGCTTATTGACTTTCCAATTGAAAATTGCAAAAGAAATAATGAAAAATCAGTAAGTTACATCTGTTTACAAATTTCTTTTCCTGCCTACTAATAAATACTTAAAAAAAATGAAAAAAATATATGTATTGATAAGCTTTTTATTTTTTATACCCATATTACCAATCTCTGCACAAAACATAAAAGCCTTGGTTGGTGGTACACTAATTGATGGCTTTGGCGGTAAGCCCATTTATAACAGTGTAATCATTATTGAAAACGAAAAAATAAAAACGGTAGGAACGGTTGGTTCAACACCTATTCCTAAAAACGCAGAAATAATTTCTACGGAAGGAATGAGTGTATTGCCCGGTTTATGGGATATGCACGTACATCTAATGATAAATGGACATAGTGATTACGATCATTGGGATAGTGTTTATATGAAAGATTTTGAAAAAACAATCATGCCTGCTTCAGCACATCAATTATTGATGGCGGGTGTAACCAGTGCCCGCGATTTAGGCGGCCCTTTAGAAGCCAGTGTGAATGTGAAACGAAGAATAGACAAAGGCGAAATACCCGGACCCACTTTATATGTATCCGGACCCTTTATTCAACACAAACCTTACCCGCACACAGAAGCCTACCGTTGGGGAGTGAATGGAGTTGAAGATGCTAGGGCTAAAGTGAGAAAAATAGCAGCAGCCGGCGTTAATGTGGTAAAACTAATTGACCAGGATGAAATGACATTAGAAGAAGCACAAGCTGTAGTAGATGAAGCTCACAAATTTAATTTACCGGTAGTGGCGCATTCTCACCGTCCCAATGAAATCAGGGTTGGAATGAAAATTGGCGTGGATTGTTTTGAACATACAGGACTATCATCCGCACCTGAATATCCGGATGATATTATACAAATGATAAAAGAACGAACAGCACAAATGAACAAGGGCCCTTTATTCTGGACACCCACTGTAGAAGGGTTATACAATTATGAATATGTAAGAGACAACCCCGAAAAATTAGACGATCCCTCTTGGCGTTTAGATTTACCTGATTCGATCATCAACGATATCAAAGAGTCACTAAAGTATCCGGCCCGTATGCCTTATTTTCAATTGACTCCGGTTCGCAGACCTACTTTAGAAAAAAAGATCAATCAATTAAAAAATGCCGGTGTTGTTTTATTGGTAGGAACAGACAGTGGTATCCCTATGAAATTTCATAGTCAGAGTACCTGGAATGAATTAGATGTATGGGTAAATAAGTTTGGATTTGATGCCATGTATGCCATTAAAGCGGCTACCTATTGGCCTGCATTGGCTATGCGTGTAGACAAAGAATATGGCACCATCAGCGAAGGAAAATACGCAGATATTATTGCGGTAAAAGGTGACGTGTTAAGGTATATTGATCTTTTGCAAAAAGTTGATTTGGTGTATAAGCATGGGAAAAAAGTGAAATAAAGATTATTTCTTAAAAACGCAATCCCTCCCGGCAAATGATTACGCCACATATGCATATATGAATATAGGAATTGCCCATTCATCTATGCATCTGTGGCGTAATTGTTCTCTTGCCGTTGTTTGTTGCCTGACCAACTACATTTTATAATACTGCTCCCAACCTTTTCTAGGAGGAAGACCCACCAGCATGTCATTAGCCATTTTATTATTAGTCACTTTTTTAGTAGTCCTATTAAATG
>JANOVY010000039.1:0-2299 GCA_031417635.1 Bacteroidota bacterium
TTATCAATATCAATGATATTTTGTATATTGAAGCATTGAAAGACTACAGCAAAGTAGTTACCAGGGATAAGAAATTCATGACCCTTTCCAAGCTGAAGCATTTTATTGAAAAACTCCCGCAAACACAATTTACAAGAATACACAGAAGCTATGCAGTGGCAATAGATAAAGTAAAGAAAGTAGAAACAAATGACCTGTTCGTGCAAAACACCAAACTTCCGATCGGTAAAACATTTAAGAATAATATAAAACTTTTTTTATGACAAAGCTTTTATCATTGATATGCTGTTTAATGCTTTCTACATTTGTATTTGGGCAGGCTGAGGTTATGAGAACACTTGAGGAGGCTTCCTGCAGCCAGCTCGATCTTTGTACAGATTCTGAAGACTCTGAGGAAAAATTTAACTGTGTACAGGCAGCTGCACAGTCCTGCAGCCTGGACATTGATGTAGACCAGATCCTGATCGCACTTGACAAGAAAAAATACGTAACCACGGGAGTGAAGAGCGAAGACTGGTTAAAACACTTGAAATCAATGTCCGATAGTTCTAAGCTCGTAATAGGCAAAAGCACAAGCGGGGCATCACTTTCGGTAGTGAATAAAAGAACAGGTAAGATAATGATCCGTATACCACTGACAAGGGTGAGCCCAACTGCATTCGCTTCTGTAAAAGGAAAAAAATTCAGTAAAAAAGAAATATTGACCTACATGAAAGGAAGAAGCCCATCTTATGGGAGTGCAATTGGATTTGTTTCATCAGCTTTGAAGAGCTGTGTGATTAGTATATCTGTAAGGTAGAAATGTATGTAATGGCAATAAAGATCAACGTATTCATATTTGCTATAATGGCCCTGCTGTCTTTTCCCGGCCATGCGCAACTTACCAAAGTCCCCGATAGCCTGACAGCACTCGGGGACTTTACGAATGCAGCCAATGCCTACTCACGCATTATTGCAGACAGTATTCATATCAATCAGCTCGACCTGGGAAATTCTTTTATGAGAAGGGGCAATTGTCTTCTCAATATGGAAAAACCAAAAGAAGCAATCCTTGATTATTTTTCATCACTCAGGATATTTGATAAACTCCGCAATGAAGAAAGGGTAAGTACCGCATTCAGTAATCTTGGTAATGGATATGATAAACTGAATGAACTGGCAAAAGCCGCAGATTATTATCACAAAGCGCTTGACATCAGCACTAAGCTAAATGACTCAGCCCGAAACGGCGACCTGCTGAATGATATTGCTGTGATCGAATCCAAAAAAGGAAACAGGGAGTCTGCCATACAATTGCATTTAACTGCTATTGAAAAATATAATAATAACCTCTCGGAAGAAACATTATGCAAGCATTATATAAACCTCGGAAACTGCTATGATGAAAAGAATACGGATAGCTCTTTGTACTATTATAAAAAGGCAGAACTGATCGCCAGTGATCTTGAAGACAGTTCCTCACTGGCCGGGATATACCTGAATATAGGAGATCTTTCGAAGCAGAAAAGGAATTTCAAAGACGCATTGCTCTACCTGGAAAAAAGCCTGGCCCTAAACAATGATTATGGTGATTCAACTGACCTGGGCATCCTTTTTCACAACCTTTCGAATGTATATGATTCCATGCACGATTATAAGAAGGCCTATTTCTACAGCCAAAAGGAAAAAGAATTAAACGATGCCCTCTTTAACATTGAAAAATCAAAATTTGCAACAGAACTATCGGAAAAGTATGAGAGCGATAAAAAGGACGAAAGGATCAGGGCACAGGAAACAGAGAATAAACTAAAAGAAAGAAACCTGCTTCTTTCACTTATCGGGCTTGCGTTGGCGGTAGCTTTGGGTGCGATCAGTTTTGCCAGTTACAGGCGCAAACAAAAAGCGAATATTGCCCTGCAACAACAAAACGATCGGATCGAAAGGCTCAACAAAGAACTGGATGAATCCAACCAGGTGAAGTCAAAATTATTTTCGGTAATCGGCCACGATATCCGTGGGCCGGTCAGCAGTATATATGCTTACCTGCAAATGCAAAAC
Source organism: Bacteroidota bacterium (assembly GCA_031417635.1). Lineage (GTDB taxonomy): Bacteria > Bacteroidota > Bacteroidia > Chitinophagales > Chitinophagaceae > Sediminibacterium. The sequence continues at coordinate 2,038 of JANOVY010000039.1, forward strand.
AGAGGTCAGCAAACAAGTAACGAGGCAAATGTCAGCAGGCAGACAGAACAATTACTGGATACACTTGAAGACCTGCTTATATGGAGTAAATCCCAACTGCATCAATTCACGCCAAATTTTGAACAGGTAGACCCGGAAGCGCTGGTATTACAGGTCTTGGGGTTATTGAAACCGGCGATGAATGAAAAACAGCTCACTTTAAATAATAAGCTGCAGAAAGGAATAAAACTGAACACGGACCTCAATATGCTTACCATCATAC
>JANOVY010000040.1:0-1681 GCA_031417635.1 Bacteroidota bacterium
AGATTTCCCGGATACAAAGCCATGTGTTCTTGCTGTCGTAAATGCCTCATTTAATTTTTTGGTAAAGGGCTCTTCCCCACCCATGAGTTCAATTAGCCCTTTTACATCGTGAGGTACCCACCAAGAATATTGTGCGGCATTTCCTTCTTCAAAACCTTTTTCATATTGTAAAATATCAATGGGCTCATTCCATATACCATCCCTATTTTTTGACCACATCCAACCAATGTCTTTATTGAAAATATTTTTATATTGTAATGCTCGTTTACTAAATAGTTCATAATCGTTATTCTTACCCAGCACTTTTGCCATTTGCGCCAATGCATAATCTTGATAAGCATATTCCAAGGTTTGGGCCGACCCATCCATATGATAACCATATTTAATTTTACTAAGGGGATAGGGTATATAACCCATTGAGATATATTCTTCAATGCCTCCCCCTTTGAATGTAATATGTTCATAGCCTGCTTTACTCATCATGCCCCCGGGAAAATGGTCTTTTCGCATTCCTTCATAGGCTTTATTGATATCAAATCCACGAATACCTTTTAGATAAGCACTTACTATGAATGGTGTGGTTTGTGCACCCGTCATTACATAGGTATAATTTCCACCTGATGGACCTCTGGGTATTAATCCGCCATCATCATACATCTGTAACAAAGAATTGACAAACGATTCTGTCAATTCAGGATATACCAAGTGCCATAATGTATTTAATGACCATTGTGCCCCCCAAAAAGAATCTGAATTATAAGAATTGAATTTGGGTTTCCCTTTTGCATCAAGGGGTAGTTGGCCTTTTCTTGGTTTAACGCCGGTATTATCAATATAGCTTCCACTTACATCATTTACAATTCTTCTGCCTTGCAAAGCATGCCACAAATCTGTATAAAATCTCCTTTGTTCTGTATGGGTACCTCCTTCCACATCAATCCTTCCTAGCCAACTATTCCATTCGTTCGCTGATTCTTTCACAACACGATTAAAATCCCAATGCGAAAGTTCGGCTTGCATATTTTTCCTGGCTTCTTCAATACTTACATAAGAGATGGCTACTTTCATTTTCCTAATTTCATTGGCTGCAGTAGCAAAACTCACATAAACCCCCGTTTTAACACCTTCTACAGTATCTTTCATCGAAATTAAAGAACCATTTTTCCAACCATTGAAAGTGTCGAATGGCTTGTCAAAATCAGTCACAAAATAAATGGTAATCGGCTTGGGTCTTCGAACGGTGGCTGCCATGGTTACTTCGCCTTCAATCGATTGTTGATTCACCTTGTATACACTGGCTTCTTTTGTTTCAGCAGAACCTAAAATAGTTGTAAAATCAAATAGAATATGGCTTTCAGCTGTTTTTGGAAAAGTATATTGATGAAACCCAACCCTGGTGGTTGAAGTTAACTCAGCAGTAATCCCATAATCCTTTAAAACCACTTTATGATATCCGGGTTTGGCAATTTCTTGTTGATGTGAATAAGAAGACCCATATTTTGAAGAGCCCAATTGTCCTTTGAAGATACCTGTAGTAGGCAAAACAGGAATACCGGACATTTCCCAGCAATGTATATGACTAAAACACCGAATGGTATCTTCATTATAACGATAACCGGTATTCCAAGTGCCTTTTACATTCATATCCGGACTCAAGTTCACCATCCCAAAAGGCCGAGAC
>JANOVY010000041.1:0-1767 GCA_031417635.1 Bacteroidota bacterium
AGTGCAGAAATCAATCCGTTCAATATATAAATGGCGTTGCACTTTTTCATCACCACCTGCTTTGAGCATTGCATAAATTTTTTTGAGACCATTATGAATGTCATTTTGTTGTTCATGCGGGTACAATACAGTTTCCCACAAGGTATCTTTTCCCCTTGCATCAATTACAGGAATGGTTTCTAAAAAATCACGAAGCTGCATATAGGTAACAGGCAGCTTTTTTTCACGCTGGTACAAACGCAGATAACGGCGTAAGGCTTAATTAACGGGATAGATAATTTTTTTACGGGTGATCATGTAAGAACAAGTTCAGTTTAAAGATAACGGAAGCCTGTTATTGAGAAATGATACAGATCAATTTTTATGTTGATAGGGATGAAGCAGAGTTTCTTTGTAATGCTGCAAAATAACCGGCTGCTAGAATCTCCTTACCAGCACCACCTGATTTTTAAATCGTTTACCTTTCCTTCTAAATTGAAGATTTCTGTAAAGATGAAATAAGGACCTAAAGGAAGCTTGGCAAACTTATCATCTAAACCATCCCATCGAAACGAGCCTGTTTGTCCATATAAAGTATTTCGTTGCAAAGCTCTCCCTACTCTTCCATTTGCTTTAAACACAGTAATATTCATTACATACCCTGTTTAATTAAAGCGATAATTGATGGTTAAAAAATCATCTGTACCACCATTGTCCGGAGAAAACATTTCTGGCAAAACTGTAATATCGCCCTCCACCTGCAAATCAATCCGAACTGTGAGTTTTGAGAAGAAGGACTATAACCAATATCTTTTGCAGCGCTATGGCTAGTTTTAGTGTAGAAAAATTTGGAATTACTCGTCTTAAAGAAATTTCAAAACATGATATGAAGGAACGTATTCAGCAATTTGTACAATTAATGAACTTTGATATTGTGCTAGTATAAATAAAAAACTCAATTTTTAATTACCAGTTGAAGTGGGGCATTTGTATGAAGAAAAATTAAAGGTAATGCCCACCATTGCCATTATGTATTGATCTTTTTGGCGACTAAATCCTCGTTGAAATCCCTGCGTACCAATAATAGTTCCCGTTTCATAACTCCTGTCTTGTAAAAAAGAAGCTGGTGTTCTGTTGCCTCCGGCAAGGGGAAATGCTCCGGCTCCTGCATAAGTTGTAGAAACATCATCAATATAATCAGTAGTTGTAAACCGATGAGCCACTTCAAAATTGATATTAAACTGTTCGTTAATTGAGTATTTAATTCCTAACCCTACAGGCATAGCAATGGCTGTAGTTGAATACGGTTTTATTTCAGGAAACGCAGTAGAGCCTTGCCCTTCGGTTCCTAATGGTTGTAGATAATATTTTTTATCTCCTAAATAAGCGTAGGGGTTAAAGCCAAAAACACCTACTCCAAATGTTAGATAGGGTGTAAATCTTTCGTTTGGGTTTGTAGGATTAAATTTGAAGAAGTTAAAATCGCCTTGTAGCATCAACTCCCAAATATTGGTATTAAAGCTAAGGTTTCGGCGCTGGCGATATTCATTCTTTGTTTCATAAATATCACTGTACCCAAGCTGGGCAAAGTTTGCACTTAACCGAACAGCCACATATTCATTTACCATTTTACGATAAAAGATACCTGCTGCAATTTTGGGTCTGTTGAGTCTTGAATTAGGGTTGAGATCGCCAAAATAATGAGCGGTACCAAGCTGAACGCCAAACTCTCCTTCATGTTTAAAACTTTCATACTGTGCAAATGTGTTTGTACAAACACAAAGTATA
>JANOVY010000042.1:0-7218 GCA_031417635.1 Bacteroidota bacterium
ATCATGAAGTTTGATAGAAGCTGCCAATTCATTCAAAGAATCTGCATCAAAATCTCTTCTGGGTTGTTTGGGATTGATTTGAATATCTGATAGCAGGATGCGGCTGGTATGTGTAACTTGTTCAGCTACATCTGTTTTTAAAGTACCTGCTGTGGTTTTTAAATCAGCATCAATATTCTGTAATAAAGAGCGGAGCCCTTTACCTATTAGATCTTTGTTATTTTTAGAACTGGTCATTATTTTTAGTTAGGAGTTAAAAGTTAGGAGTTAGGAGTTGGGTTTTTGATAATTATTCCAGGCTCCGGAGTCCAAACTTTAGACTTATTCAATAATTCTTTCCGAGTTAGACATTTTAGTCATACCATTTTTTTGTAAAATTTCTTTTGCAAGGTTCAGGTAATTAATAGCACCCTTGCTTTCGGCATCATATAATATAACGGGTTTGCCTACACTAGGGGCTTCACTTAATTTTGTGTTTCTGTGAATGATGGTATCAAAAACCATATCATCAAAATGTCTTCTTACTTCACTAACCACTTGATTACATAAACGCAATCGACCATCATACATGGTCATTAAAATACCTTCTATTTGCAATTCGGGATTCAGTCGGTTTTGAACAATTTTAATTGTGTTCAATAATTTACCAAGGCCTTCTAAAGCAAAAAATTCGCATTGAACAGGTACGATCACACTATCAGATGCAACCAATGAGTTCACTGTTATCAATCCAAGTGAGGGTGAGCAATCAATAATGATAAAATCATACCGGTCACGCAATGGATCAAGGATCGTTTTAAGGACATTTTCGCGATTCGGATAATTAATCATTTCAATCTCTGCACCCACTAAATCAATGTGAGAGGGAATGATATCCAGATTGGGTACATCGCTTTTTAATACAACATCAGCCGCCAGTACATTGTTAACCATACAGTCGTATAAACTGTTGGTAATATTGTGCAGATCAAAGCCAACACCAGTGGTGCTATTGGCTTGTGGATCGGCATCGACCAGTAATGTTCTGAATTCCAGTACTGCTAAACTAGCTGCCACATTAATGGCAGAAGTTGTTTTACCTACGCCGCCTTTTTGATTAGCCACTCCAATAATTCTTGCCATAGTTACCCCCAATCCGCCTGAGGCGGACTTTTTGTGATGAATTTTATACCTCTATGGTTTCAGCGATAGCAGGCAGCAAGAGTGCTTTACCTGAATCGGCAAAAGCATTTTTCGCTTGGTCCATGTCAATCTTAATAAAACCAAATGTGTTGTAATGTACCCCTATAATTTTTTCGCATTGAATAAAGTCGGCTGCCTTAACTGCATCGGTTACATCCATCGTAAAATTATCGCCAATGGGCAAAACAGAAAAGTTCAATTTTGCCCAACCGGGGATTAGCTGCATATCCAATGTTAAGGCGGTATCTCCACTATAATAAAAATTCCCTTCTTCAGAAGTGAAAATGAATCCCATGGAATTGCCGCCATAGGAGCCATCCGGCAAACTACTACTATGTTGAGCAACAACACTTTTTACCTTGCCAAATTCAAAATGCCAGCTTCCGCCCAAATTCATAGGGTGAGTATTGGTAATTCCTTGTTTATTCAACCATTCATGAATTTCCCAGTTGGCCACAACTTTACAATCGGTTCTTTTTGCAATGCCGATACAATCTGCAATATGATCAATATGTCCATGAGAGAGGAAAATATAGTCCGTTTCTATGCTTTTTACATCAATGTCTTTTGCCAAATCATTATAAGTGATAAAAGGGTCAAAAAGTATCTTTTTGCCCTTAATTTCCACTTGAAAACAAGAATGACCAAAATAGGTAAGTTTCATAAAAAGCTTTTCACTGAAAGTCGTCAAAAATACACTTTCGCAAACATCTTCTGAAACAATATTATCCAAATGGTGTTATGATTGGTTGTTAAGTTTTCAACATTTGACAATTCTGGTAGAAAAGCAGGCTACGATTAGGTTTTAAAGGATTAACCCTGCAATAGACCATTTCTTAGTTGGGTTTTCTTACATGAACGACTTTGCCAGGGAGGTTAAGTAAAGTACTAAGTGTGAGAGCGGGGGATTGATGGGTATATTTGCGAGAGCTAATAACAATTCAATGGTTTTTACAATAATAGGTAGGATGAAACGTCTTTCCTACATTAAGACAAATAAGAAATTATGAAGAATACAAGTACTTGGTGGGTGATAGCAGTAATGATGTTATTATTAGACCTATATGTATATCAAGCCCTTAAAACCGTTACACAGTATTCAGGCGAAAAAACGAGAATGGCCATCCATGTAGCGTATTGGGCGATTTCAGTAATCACATTAGCGGCACTGTTATCATTTCCATATATCCAGGCTTTGCAAACATCCAAGGTATTTCGGAATTATGTTTTTGCCATAATGGTAGGTTTATTTTTTGCCAAATTGGTAGGTTCTGTGGTTTTTATGATGGACGATATAAGAAGGATGGCAGTTTGGCTGATGAGTAAGTTTTTTAGGGAAGCGGGTGCTCAATATATGGGGGAAGGCAATACGATACCTCGCTCAGGTTTTTTGAGCTGGCTAGGATTGATTTTAGGAGGGACTCTATTTGGCACTTTGTTATACGGGTTCAATAATAAGTATAACTATCAGATACGGAAACTACAATTGAGTTTTGCTAATCTACCACCCGCATTTAAGGGGTTAAGAATTGTTCATATCAGTGATATCCATAGCGGAAGTTTTCATGATAAAGCCGCCGTTCATAAAGGGATAAAAATGATACTTCAACAAGAAGCGGATCTTATCTTATTTACTGGGGATCTCGTTAATGACCGTGCGGATGAAATGACAGAATACATGGATATTTTCAATACTTTGAAAGCGCCAATGGGGGTATACAGTTCATTAGGTAATCACGATTATGGCGATTATGTTTCTTGGCCTAGTGCCATGGCTAAAACTGAAAATTTGGAAAGGCTAAAACAGGTTCATGCCAATCTTGGATGGCGTTTATTGATGAATGAACATGTAGTAATAGAGAAAGAGGGGGATATGATAGCGGTATTGGGTATTGAGAACTGGGGTGCCAAAGGTAGATTTCCAAAATATGGGAAAATGCATGAAGCTTATCCGGGTACAGAAAAAATACCTTTTAAAATATTATTGAGCCATGACCCCAGCCATTGGGACGCAGAAGTTATTACAAAATATCCTGATATTGACTTGATGCTTGCCGGACATACGCATGGTATGCAGTTTGGGCTAGAAAACCCATACTTCAAATGGAGTCCTGTTAAGTGGATGTATAAACAATGGGCGGGTTTATATGAAGAGGGCAAGCAAAAATTGTATGTAAACCGTGGCTATGGTTTTATCGGATATCCGGGAAGAGTTGGCATTTTGCCGGAAATTACGGTGATAGAATTAAGTTAAGGTTATGACAATTAAGGAATATTTTTTGATGTGTATATAATTCTTACCCATTCTTGCATTTTTTTTGTCTTTTCTAATCTTGGCATGTTTTTGGAAATACAAAATGAAACAAAAAAGACATTATGAAAAGAATATTATTATTATTTAGTGCAATGCTACTGCTACTGGTTGCTACTCAGGCACAAAGGGGGATTCGGTTAGGCGTTAAAGCGGGAGCCAATTTGAATATGATTGATGGACAGTCATTCAACAGCAGTTTTGACCTTACCTATCATTTAGGTGGGTTTGCCGAAATTGGGATTAATAAAAAATGGGGTATCCAGCCGGAACTTTTATGGAACCAGACTTCCGGCACAACGTCTTCTTTTAAAACTTTGTATTCCACAGTGGCCAATCCGAGCGGGAGCGAGAATATCAAGCTTAATTACCTTTCCATTCCTGTTCTACTTCGGTATAATGTGGGCAGTATGGTAACCTTACAAGCAGGTCCTCAATTTGGTATTCTGATAAAAGACAATAATACGCTTCTTCAGAACGGACAGTCGGCTTTTAAGAATGGCGATTTTTCAATGGTAGGGGGGGTGCAACTAAATTTTACTTTCCTTAGGATTTATGGTCGATATAATATTGGGCTGATGAATATCAATGATATCGATAATAAAGACAAATGGACCAATCAACAATTGCAATTTGGAGTTGGGATTCGGTTGTAAACGATGAATGTTGAACGCTTAACGCTAAATGCTTAACGCAGAATATGTATTGTTTTAAGCCCTAAGCGTTTCGTGTTAAGCATTTTCTAACTGCGTTAATTTCCTTTTTGAAGTTTTGTAATTCTTCAATCTGTTGATTAATAAAACTGTTATCCTCCAATTTTCCTAATACAGCATTCATTTCCGGCACACTTTCATAAACCATTTTACGGTAAGGATTATTATAATCTTTAGCTCTAGAATCATAAATGCCCTTGGTCATCCATTCTTTGGTAGCTATGATGGAATTGAGTAAGTTATTAAATTGATGGGCATCTATTTTCTTAAGAGAGATGCCGGTAATTTCAGTAAGAGAAGCTAAAGCATGTGTTAATTTTTGATCGGAATATTTCTCACCTTGTAATTGATAAAATTCATGCACACCATCCCATGATTTTATCTTTCCTGTTCGAATTTTTTCTTTGAGCGTCAGCAAGTCATCTGCTTCCATTAACTGGCCACCTATATTTATCCAATCTTTTCTTTTGATTTTGGCGGGAATTAACTTATTTAGTTCTTCAAGCGATTTGACAGAATGATTTTTAATAAATTGTAATAATTGAATTGCCCCATAATAAATAACCAATTCTTCGAATATGCGATAAGCGGGCAATACCTTTATTAATACGACTTTTCTTTTACTGTTTTCAAAATCTTCTGCAATAATTTCTAATTCATTTACAATTTTATTGCCCGTTTTTAATAACTGTTTTCCCGCTAAAATAGAATCTGCCGGTTTTTTTTCAACTTTCTCAAACTTTCCATAAGCCTTACCGGTAAAGGATTCCATCAAGTCCAAAGCAGTAAAAATTTCATTGATCGTATCGGGGGCTAAATAATCGTATTCTAAATGTTGAATTCTTTCAACACGTTTATCCCTATCTACATATTTCCATGAATTTCGGGCCAATGCGTACATATTGTATAAGAACCAATAGCCGGGCATGATGGTCAATTGGTCTTTTGTTTCATCATTGCTAACCAAGGAGAAGGGAATGGGAATATTTAATTCAGAGGGATAATCACCTTTGGTTAAAATACTAAAACCGGCAAATTGTGAATTATGTTTCAAACTCACACAAAGTCCCGGCCAAAAGCCTCGGCCTAAAATGATTTCGCCATCGGCGCCCCGACTGTTATGATTTGAGCCAATGGTGGCACCTGCAGCAATATTACTCTGGCCCATGACCAATGCCGCACATAAGAAAGAATTGTTGTGGTGCTGTTCATGCGCCGGGAAAATGAGTGAGTTTAACACTTCGCAGCAAGAAATGGTTGCATTATTTCCTAAGTATGAGTTAATTAACCTGGCCCCGTATTTTAATTGTGAGTGAGAAGCCATAATGAATCTAACAGCTTTCACACCATAAAACAATCGACAACCAAATCCTATTATTCCATTTACCACTTCACAACCCTCACCAATTTGTGTTTTCCCTTCGGGGCCGGAATTTACAGTTATATTTTTTAGTTTATTGGCACCTTTAAAATAGGCATCAGAACCTACCCATACATCTTTAATGATTTTACAGTTTTTGATTACGGTTCTATCACCAATTTTACCATAATACCCGCGTCTATTATCAAATTTTTGTTCTGTAAATTGTTTAAATTTTTCTTGTAGAATGGCATCATTTCTAAACCGACTCCATATGAAAGCATCTCCTGGAAGCATGCCATTAAAGGGCATGATCTTTCTGCCTGTATTTTCATTGCATATTTCTATCCAGATACGAATATCTTCTTCTTCACCCTGTTTCAATATACCATTTCCAAATTTGGCATGATTAGTGGTTACCAATTCATTTACATTGGTGATAATTACTTCAGTGCCTATGATGTAATGAGACAAGCAACTCACATTTTCAATAACCACATTATCGCCAAAGTCGCAGCTGATGATGGTTGAATTATACAATCCAACCGGTGCTTTCAAATCACTAAAGCCCAAACAAATGGGGTCTAGTTTTCCAATTCTTACTAAACCATAGAATTTGCAGTTCTTAACCAATTCTGGATTAAATGAATCGGAAACTAAAATTTTATTCCAGTCATCACTTGTATTGCCATTTCTGACAAGCATTTCTATTTCATAAGCAGATAAGCAACGATAGGTTATGCCATTTTTAATTTGCATATCCCTTAAATAATATTCATTCTTTCCTTTAGGTACAAATTCATCTTTAATGAAATTATAGCCTAATGCAGAAAGAGGTGTTTTATAAATAATGTTCTTAATCATTCTAATAATTTTTTAGTATCCATCTTCCACTATCCTCATTCTACTGTTACACTTTTAGCCAAATTTCTAGGTTTATCTACATCCAATCCTTTTTCTAATCCTACATAATAACTTAATAGTTGAAGTGGAATAACACTTAGCAAAGGTGCAATGATTTCATCAGCATCAGGCACAAGCATTGTATCATCAGCCATGCTTGGAATGATTTCGTCGCCAAATGTGGCAACTGCAATTACTTTTCCTTTTCTGGCTTTTATTTCTTGAACGTTAGAAACAATTTTTTGGTAGTATGAATCTTTAGTAGCCACAAAAAGTACCGGCAATGTATCATCAACCAATGCAATGGGTCCGTGTTTCATCTCAGCAGCGGGATAACCCTCTGCATGTATATAAGTAATTTCTTTAAGCTTTAATGCTCCTTCGAGAGCCACCGGAAAATTATAACCTCTTCCTAAAAATAAAAAATCGGAAGCATCTTTGTACTTTTTGGCAATCCGTTGAATGTTATCGGTATTTATTAATATTTCTTTTACTTTTTCCGGAACGGATTCTAATTCCAGCATAAGGTGTTGATATCTTTTTTGATCAATCGTTCCTTTAGCGTAACCAATCTTTAATGCCATCATGGTTAAGACCGCTAATTGTCCTGTAAAGGCTTTGGTGCTGGCTACGCCAATTTCATGTCCCGAATGAGTATAAGCACCTGCATGACTTAATCTGGCAATGCTACTGCCTACTGTATTGACTACTCCAAAAATAAAAGCTCCTTTTTCTTTAGCGCTTTCAAG
>JANOVY010000043.1:0-15048 GCA_031417635.1 Bacteroidota bacterium
GTCCGGCATTTACAATTTTGCCTTCTTTTATCACCACCAGCGTATGACAAATTCTACTCAACTCTTCTATAATATGTGATGACAGGATGATAGCCAGGTTTTCTTTTTCGGCAAGATCAACAATTAAGTTTCTCAAAGCCGCAACCCCCATTGGGTCTAATCCGGAAAAAGGTTCATCCAATACCAAACAAGCAGGGTTGTTCAATAAGGCAATGGCAATGCCCAATCTTTGTTTCATACCCAAAGAATAATTGGCCACGGGATCATTTCTATCAAGGGGCAAACCCACTTTTGTTAATAAAGAATTTACAAAATTTTTATGGATGCGAACATTTTGTATACTTCCAAATACTTTGATATTATCATACGCATTTAAATATTCATACAATGCAGGTTTTTCAATAATACCACCGATGGGTTTTACACTTTTGCTGTTGATAGAAAAATGACCACTATCAGGCGTGATCAATCCAAACAATATTTTAAATAAGGTTGTTTTACCGGCCCCATTGGCACCCAAAAGACCGGAGATTTCGCCGGCGGCACATTCGATACTTACTTCATCCAATACTTTTCTTTTGCCAAAAGATTTAGACAGGTTGCTACCGGAGATCATCATGTTAGTAAGATGGGTTTCATATTCCGATAATCAAATTTTGGGATATAATTTTTTTCAAGAAAAGTGCGTGACCAAAACTTTCTTTTAAATAGAAAAAGCGGCTCTTTAATCATAAAATAAGGGATCCAATGGAACCACTTCACGCCCTTGGCAGTATAATAGTTTTTTACTTCTTCGCCAATACCCAATTCTTCAGCGGCCACTTCTGCCGCCATTCGTTGGCATTTTGAACCTATATACGTATCCGCAATCTTTCGATGAAAACCATGCACATAAAACTGATCTTTTGCTCTTTTATAATTTTGAAAACGCGACCACCCATCCATGATTACCAGATAGATATGCAGAAAAGAAAAAAGAAAAAAGGAAAACCAAAACAGAATATATATCCACGAAAGTGATTGATAAGCCGTCTTTAACTTTGTCCAATAAAACCAAGACTCTAATACAAATAGGATTAAAGAATAGTATAGGAGTCTTCCTACTCTTAAATACGAAACTACGAAACTGGGTTGTTTAGGTAACAAATATCAATATTTTGCCCAAATTAATAATTTCTAGTTTGACAGCAAAACATATTTGATATAATTCATTCATTCTTAGTGTAGTAATACATATAACAGGTATGAATGAACTCTTTTTTAGACTTTGATATTTATTTTCGTAAATTTCAAGGCTTAGTTTATATATCCAAAATGGACAAATGATAAATCGTTTTTTTTATTTTTTTATTTTTTCAGTCATGTGTTTTTTTACACAGGCTCAAATTAAGGTGAGTAAAAACAATCGTTATTTGACAACCAAAACAGGGGAACCTTTTTTTTGGTTGGGTGATACCGATTGGGAATTATTTCACAGGTTAACAAGAGAGGAAACGATTATCTTCCTCAATACCAGACAGCATCAAGGTTTCAATGTTATTCAGGCAGTGGCCTTGGCTGAATTTGAAGGGTTGAGAACCCCCAACCGATATGGAGATTATCCCTTAATAAATTTTGATCCAACAAAACCCGCCATTACAAAGGGAAATGACCCTGCTGATAGTGTACAATACGATTATTGGGATCATATGGATTTTGTAATAGAAGAAGCGGCAAAACGGAATTTGTATATTGGTTTATTACCTACTTGGGGCGATAAGGTTACACAAATGTGGGGTGATGGTCCTGTTGTGTTCAATAGCCAAAATGCAGAAAACTTTGGCGCCATGATTGCCAAGCGATATGCAAAACAATGGAATATTATTTGGATTCTGGGTGGTGATAGGCCTGCCGTATATAAAAATAAAATAAATGGAATAGATGTAGCGTCAGATGACAGACCTATTTGGAGGGCGATGGCAAAGGGAATTCAAAGTGTAATGGGTAATGAGGTATTTATTGCTTATCACCCATCCGGTGGAAAAACGAGTACCACGTCTCATTACTTACAAAATGAATCTTGGCTTTCCATGAATGCCATGCAAACCGGGCACGGATCCAGAGAAGCCGATATTTGGAATTGGGTGGCAAAAGATTATCAAGAAGTCCCTATTAAGCCCACAATTGATTTAGAACCCTGTTATGAAGACCATCCTGTAAATCCATGGGATGGAAAATGGACTCGCGAGAGAGGATATTTTTTTGGGTATGATGTTCGGGTTAGAACCTATCGAGGCTTATTTGCAGGCGCCTGTGGTGTAACTTACGGCGATCACCAAGTTTGGCAATTCCTGAATGAAAAATTGTATCCAACGATAAATATTGGCGATACTTTAATTGGATGGCAAAAAGCACTTCATTCTGAAGCGGCAGGGCAGATGCAATATTTAAAAATACTACTATTATCACGCCCTTATTTTACAAGAATACCCGATCAAAGTTTGGTTCTATCAGAAATAGGAACAACGTATAAAGATTATATTTCTGCCACAAGAGATGAAAAAGGTAGTTTTGCCATGGTTCATTTACCACAAAATAAACCCGTGACTATTGATCTGGGTAAAGTAAACGGAGAAACCAAAAATATTTCTTGGTTTGATCCAAGAACCGGCAAAACAATTCATACTGCTGCAATCACTTCAAAAGGCCATACCACGTTATCGCCCCCTATGTTTGGCAATGACTGGGTACTCATGATAGATGATGCAACGATGAAATATACAGATCCTAATAAAAACTAAATCACCAAGTTTTAAAACTTTGTTTAACTAAAATCAATCGAACACAATGCGATTTCTCATCCGTATATTATTTGCTACCCTTGGTTTTATTTTCTTTCTACTATTGATTTTTGGCATTGTTTTTTATCAAAAAGACATCGCCCCGGAAAAATTAATTGAAAAATATGCAAATACAGATTCCAAGTTTATGGTACTGATGGGCTTGAATGTTCATTATAAAGATGAGGGAGATGCAACAGATACCAATCCGCTAGTGTTAATACATGGCACATCCTCCTCTTTGTTAACTTGGGATAGTAGTGCTCGAATATTACAAAAACAACACCGCATTATCCGTTTAGATTTACCGGGGTATGGGATTACCGGCCCTAACCCGGAAAGAGAATATGGCTTTGATTATTATACAACTTTTTTAGATTCTTTTCTAAATCGCCTCCAAGTAAAACATTGTACGCTAGCCGGAAACTCATTGGGCGGCGGCATTGTTTGGAATTATACATTGGTGTATCCTGAAAAGGTTTCAAAATTAATTTTGGTAGATGCCGTAGGGTTTACAAGTTCTACTAAATCTAACGGGGCCTTAGGTTTCAAATTGGCTCAAATGCCGGTGATGAATCAGCTATTAAAAGTGATTACGCCTAAATTCCTGGTCAAAAAAAGTTTGGAAGATGTATATGGAGATAAAACCAAAGTTACGACTGTATTGGTAGATCAATACTATGATATGTTATTAAGAACCGGAAATAGGCAAGCCATTCTTGATAGAATGCAGAAAGGTTTTGAAAGCAACAATTCCGAAAAAATGAAAGAAATCAAAACGCCCACCCTTATTATCTGGGGTGAAAAAGACCAATTGATACCCGTTGATTGTGCTTATTTATTTAAGAAAAGTATTGTAAACAGCGAACTCGAAATTTTAAAAGGAGTAGGACATGTACCTATGGAAGAGTCGCCGGAAAAATTTTCTCAATTGGTGGATCAATTTTTAAAAATTAAGTCTGAATAAAGTATTTTGCGTAAAAAACACATTCTGCATGTAACAAAATTCATTCAACTGCGTTTTATTGATACTTTCTTCAACCAAAGGGAAAGGAATTCATATGTCAGAAAGAAAACATTTCATTGATTGGGTAAGGGTATTGGCTTTTTTCTTATTGATATTTTTTCATTGCGCCATGCCATTTGTAACATTTGGTTGGGAGATCAAAAACACCGAACACTCAATAGGACTCACTCGTTTAATTCTGTGGTTGCATCAATGGCGTTTGCCATTGCTTTTTTTTGTTTCAGGGGTTGGTATTCATTTTTCTTTACATAAAAGATCGGTTATCTATTTCGCCGGCGAAAGAGTGGTCAGGTTGTTAATTCCGCTGCTGTTTGCCATGTTTTTTACAATCCCATTACAAGTATATTTTGAAAGATTACAGGAAGGAAAAATTACCGGCAGCTATGCCAATTTTTATCCAACTGTATGGGAAATGGTTCCTTATCCTCAAGGCACACTTACCTGGAGCCATATGTGGTTTGTGGTGTATCTTTTTGTTTTTTGTATGTTGTTATTACCCGTTTTCGGTCTTTTTAAAATAAAACTTTTTGAGCAGTTTAAAGCATTCATGGCCGGTAAACTTTCTCACCCTTTGATGGCAGGATCTTTATTTATTCCCCTTGCTGTTATTTATTACCTATTGTATATTCCCTATCCGGAACAAGGCAGCTTGGTAGACGATTGGTTTGTTTTTATTTTTTCCATCACCCTATTGTTTTATGGATATTTTCTGGCCGGATCAGATCGGTTTTGGGATACTTGTGAAAAATTTCGGTTTCATTTTATCGCTATTGCAGCAATCTGTGCGATTTTATTATTCTATAGTGATTGGTGTGAATTGAGTAGACATCGACAAAAAGACAATAGCATATATATGTATGGAACATTAAGTGCCTTGCATATCTGGATGTTGGTGTTATCAATCTTGGGTTTTGCCAAAAAACATTTGAATGATAGCAACGCATTTCTACAATATTGTAATCAGGCAGTCTATCCTTTTTACATATTACATCAAACTTTGATTGTTGCTTTTGGCTATTATGTGGTTCAATGGCCGATACCCATATTATTGAAATTAATTGTATTAGTAATAGGGTGTTTCGCTTCCTTACTTCTTCTATATCATTTTATAATAAAACGGTTTTTGATTACCAGAATATTATATGGATTAAAGGTAAATCAAAAGTCAAAAAAATAAACTTGACATCGTTATGGCTACAACTTTTCAGGGTTCAATTATATCCCGGTAGTAGTTATTACAGGTATTGTAAAGAAGAATACAGCAAAGTAATCTGTTTTTTTTCAATTTGAATATTGTGTAATATCGCACCATAAACAATGGCAAAATGGATTTATTCAGTAATGGGGAAGTGATTAATTTGTTGCCTTACGAGGGCACTGTTCATTATTTTGGAAAAGTAATTTCACAAACAGAATCCAAACATTACTATGATCAGTTACTCAACACCATTCAATGGAAAAACGATGAAGCAATTATTTTTGGTAAACACATGATTACCAAAAGAAAAGCAGCGTGGTATGGTGACAAAGCTTATTTGTATACCTACTCCAACACCACCAAACAAGCCCTGCCTTGGACAAAAGAATTGTTGGAACTGAAAAAAATAACAGAAAAAATAACCGGGGCCTCTTATAATTCTTGTCTACTAAATCTTTACCATGATGGTGATGAAGGAATGGCCTGGCATAGTGATGATGAAAAATCGTTGGGTAAAAACGCCACCATTGCTTCATTTAGTTTTGGCGCAGAACGTAATTTTTTATTTAAACACAAGCTCAATAAACAGCGCATATCTATTTTTTTAGAAAGTGGAAGTTTATTGGTCATGAAAGACCAAACACAATCCCATTGGTGGCACCGTTTACCAAAGTCAACAAGGATTAAACATGCTAGGGTAAATCTTACATTTAGAACCATGTTGTAAGGGTTAAACTCAAACAAATCTATTATCTTATATATTTTCAATATTCTTATTTTAATGAAATAACGAAAAAAGGGGTAATTTCATATTTAGGTGTTTAAATAAAGCCACCAAAGGATTTGCATGCTAAATACGAAAAGTAAAATAATTGGATGTAGTCTTTTTTTACTTGTTTTAGTAGCTATCATTGATTTCAATCTCACGTTTGAAATTGCTACATTCGCTATCTATCTCTTACCCATTTATACTTTTTCGTATCAAAGTATCATTTCTCTCAAATCGGTTTTACTATTTAGCATCCTGGTTGCTTTCGTATGGGGGTGGTTTAATTATATTTCTCAACCCTATTCCTCAGCTGAATATTTTTTTTATAATTGGATTGCGCGTGCGGTAGTTTTCATTTTATCTGCTTCTATTTTAAAGCGACTTGTTATTGAAAAAGAGCAAAGAGACCTTATTGCATCCCAAAAGAAAACGCTGGAAGACACCATTATTAAACTCCATTCCACCAATGAAGAATTAAACAAATTTATTGGAATGGCATCACATGATATTCGCAATCCGGTAGGAAATATTATTTCTTTTTCCGACCTTTTATTGGAACACGATGTGTCTGAAGAAGAAAAAATTAAAATGATAGAATATATCAATATTTCTGCTAAAAAATCATTAGAAATTTTACACGGCACCTTACATATTAGCCAAATTCAATCGGGTACCCTTCAGCTTACCTTTGCGAAAGACGATTATATTCAATTTATTAGGGATTGTATCATACATAACAACCAAAAGGCCTTAAAGAAAAAACAAAACATTCGATTTACATTTTCACAAGATTCAATGTTTGTGGCATTTGATAGAATTCGATTGTCGCAAGTGATTGATAATCTATTGACCAATGCAATAAAATATTCTGATTTCAATAATGAAATTCATGTTAACGTTAGACTTTCCGAAAAGATCCCCGGGTGTTTAATAACTGAAATAACAGATCATGGAATGGGTATTGATGAGGTTTTTAAGGATAAATTATTTGATCCGTTTATAACTACGACCAATAAACCAACAGATAATGAAACAAAAACGGGATTGGGACTGGCCATTGCTAAAAAAATAATAGAACTACACCAAGGCACGATTGGTTTTTCGAGCCAAAAGGGAATAGGGTCTACTTTCTTTTTTATAATTCCTATTGAAAGTATTATGGCTTCAAATAATTAACCGACGTTATTAGCTTTCTAAAAAAAGGGAAGAGATGGGTTACCGGCTCCTCCCTTTTAAATGCAGTTTGCTATTTACTTTCCTTTGCTAACTTTCCTTTTACAATATTCCATTTTGTAACCAACTCCGTTAACTGGTCATTGGTTTGTTTTACACCGGCAATGGTTTGTGTGGTTGGGGGCATGTCTGTTTCGTGCAAAAGACCCAGCAGTCCTGCAAAAGTAGACTCAACCCCTACAAAACTGGGCGCCTGTTGCTGTGCACCGCCACCCCCTCTTCTACCGCTGGGTGCACCATCAAAGCCTGCCACTTCCTGTTCAAGTGTTGTAAGTGAGCTAACATTGGCGGCACCTTTTGTTATCAATTCTTTCAATTGCTTTCTGGATGCGGATATTTCTGTCATAAGTGTTTTCGCTTTTTCACGTCCCTCATAACAAATAACAGATAGCGAATGTTGTTTTTGTAAATCTATCGTGGACGTTTTCACGCGAGGATCCATTTTTACAGCCAATGATTGTGTGAGTGTTTTCCCGTTTGCTGTTAATTTCACAATGTAATTACCCGGTAAAACCCAGGGTGATGTGATAACGGGTGGGGTATTTTCATAAATGGCTGTCATAGGGAAAGAGGCCGGCTCATCAAATGGTTTATAATGCATATCCCATAAAAAACGATGTGAACCCGCATCACCTGATAATATTTGTTGTGGACGAATCCAATACAATGGAATATTTACATCCGGAACAACATACGGTTTATCGTTACTGCTATATTTTCGAATCGATTTACCGGAAGCATCAAGTATTTCGAGAGTAACTTCACCTGCTGCTTTTTCCGCTAAAAAATAATTGATCACGGCTCCGTCGGGTGGGTTTTGTCCTGCGGGTTCTTCCTGTGGCAAAGGGGTATCTGTATTCATATTCCAACGTACGCGTATCGCGGTTTGTGGTTTATATAAAATTGTTTTTTCGGTTGCCAATGAGGTATTGATTTGTCTTAGTGGAGTGATATCATCCATTATCCAAAAGCCACGGCCATGCGTTCCAAGTACCAGATCATCATCCTTAATTACCAGATCACGAATAGAAGTAGCCGGCATGTTTAAACGCAATGACTGCCAATTTTCGCCATCATCAAACGACACATACACCGCATTTTCTGAACCTGCAAATAATAAACCTTTTCGTTTTGGATCTTCGCGAACAACATTAACGGGTTCATTAGTGGGAAGCCCTTTTGTGATCAGTTTCCAGCTTTTACCACCATCTGTTGTTTTGTAAACATAAGCTTTCATATCATCGCAACGAATACGATTTACTGCGGCATAAGCAGTATTTACATCAGTATGACTTGCTTCCATTAAAGAAACCTTGCTCCAGGATGTTATTTCGGGAGGCGTTACATTTTTCCAATTTTTACCACCATCTTTCGTTACTTGTATAAACCCATCATCGGTTCCTGCCCAAATGGTGTTGATGTCTTTGAATGAGGGCGCAATTGTATAAACCACCCCGCGCCTGGGCATTGTCTTCATTTCTTCTGAAGTATATATACCAACGCTGCCTGGAATATCCCAACTTTCTCGAGTAAGATCGGGACTTATCGTTTCCCAACTGTTTCCACCATCCCTTGTTTTGAAGATAACATTACCTGCGAAGTATAAAGTTTTGGGATCGATAGGAGAAAATAATACCGGAACCGTTCTTACAAAACGATACTTACCACTACGCACTGATTCGGGCGCAATATTTTGTACCTGACCGGTTCTTTTATCGAATTTGGTAATCTTTCCTCCATAAATAATATTTGGATCCAATGGATCAGGGGCCACATAGCCGTATTCTTCAACGCCCACCGGATGCCATTCTCTAAATGTAATTTGTCCGTCATTACCCCTGGATGAAATACCCACAGAACCACTTTCTTGTTGACCTCCATACACATTGTATGGAAAAGAATTATCGGTAATGACATGGTAAAATTGTGCAGTAGGTTGGTTATACCAGGATGAAAAAGTTTCGCCACCATTCACAGTCACAATACCGCCCTGGTCAAGTGCAATCAACATAATTTTTGGATTGGTTGGATTAATCCAAATTCGATGATAATCATCTCCACCGGGTGCGCCTCTAAAACCTGTCCATGTTTTGGCACCATCCATAGACTTCCAGGTTACTACATTGGCACTATACACAATATCTGCATTGGTGGGGTCTACTTTTACTTCTGCAAAATCACTTCCTCTTCCCCAATACCTTCCATCGTTGCTCATCATGGTCCAAGTTTCTCCGGCATCATCGCTTCTATAAATTCCGCCATAATTTCCGGCATCTACTGTTGCATATAAACGTTTGCTATCAGTTGGTGCAATGCCAAAACCAATTCTACCCAATCCTTGTTCAGTGGTAGGCAATCCTTTTGTCAGCTTCTTCCAGGTGTTACCGCCATCGATTGATTTGTATAAGCCGCTTTCTTTTCCATTCCATGCACCATTTTCCCATGGGCCTTGTCTACCGGCCCATAAATCGGCATAAATAATATTAGCGTTATTGGGATCAAAGCTTACTTGAACAGCACCTGTATTCTCATCTTTATATAAAACACGTTCCCAATTTTTTCCGCCGTCTACACTTCTATATACGCCTCTTTCTGTATTAGGACCATAGGGATGACCTAGTACGGCTACAAAAATGCGGTTCTCATTTTTTGGGTCAATCACAATACCACCAATTTGCTGTCCATCTTTTAAACCCATATTTGTCCAGGTTTTTCCGGCATCGGTTGATTTGTAAACACCATCGCCTATCGACAAATCGGGTCTTTGAATGCCTTCGCCGCAACCCACAAACACTATATTGGGGTTGGATTCTGAAACGGCTATATCACCAACAGAGCCTGTAGACATTTGGTCGAAAATGGGTTTCCAAACCCTGCCATAATCGTTTGTCTTCCAAACACCACCGTTGTTTACGCCAATATAAAAAACACTGGGTTGAGAAGGAACCCCAACTGCACCCACAGTTCGGCCGCCACGATGTGGGCCAATCATGCGCCATTGCATACTATTGAATAGGGATGGCTGAAAAGGTTGAGCGAAAGCAACGGCCATGGCTGTATAACAAAAAAAGAAAGCAATCATTTTTTTCATGAGGGATTGTATTGGTTTAGCTGACAATTAAGTTACGAGATTAATGAATACAGATCGAAAATAATTAATAGATAGGTATACAGGGCTAAAAAAGGAGGGTTGATATTGCAATCATCTGTCTAGCCTATCAATTTTAATTTTTAATTGAGATCAATCGTAAATGTAAGAAGCAAAGATGTTTTTCAATTGTTCTGTATATTGAAAATTGATCATCAATACTTCTTGCCGATAACATGTTTCTTATTTCTCAAAAGTAGTGAGATTACAACTTTTCGTATAAAGCCCGCAATTTTTCCCTTGTCATAATCTTCTCCCAATCAGCACCCAAAGCGTTTTCCCATAAGGGTTTCATGCCTAATGAAACATTCATCATCGCTTCAAAATTTTCTTCTGAAAGCCCTTTACAAATTCCGATAGGAATCTCAATATTATTTTTAGCTACCATGTATTTGAATTCTTTTACGCCGGCAGGATAATAATCTTCAAGATGATTCATTACAATGCAATTTCCAATGCCATGTTTGGTTCCTAATAAATAACTTAACCCATAACTCACAGCATGCGCTACGCCAACTTGCGAATAAGCAATACTCATACCTCCTGCATAAGAGGCCATCATTAATTGATCGTCGCATTCATCATCCCATGCATTTTTTTCAACAAAAACTTTCTGACACAATTGTAAGGCTTTCTCTCCATAGCTTTTGCTAAATTCATTTAAAAAAGTTCCTTCTAAACTTTCAATGCAATGAATATAACAATCCATTCCTGTGTAAAAGCGTTGGTTGAATGGAGCGTCTTTGGTTAATTCAGGATCGAGAACAATTTGATCAAAGGGTGTAAAATCGCTATTCATACCCAATTTACGCGTTGGTCCTGTTAACACTGTTGTGCGACTCACTTCTGCACCTGTACCACTTAAAGTAGGAATACCGGCTTTATAAACGCCGGGGAGTTTTACCAGATCCCATCCCTGGTAGTCTGCAGAAGACCCGGGGTTGGTTATCATTAGCGAAACAGCTTTTGCCAGATCCATGGTTGAGCCCCCACCAATACCTATTACGCCGCTGATGGTTCCAAACTCCTCTTTCAATTGATATGCCAATGCGTCCACCTGAGTGGTTTTGGGTTCATAAGTAACGTCTACTAAAATAACTTTGTCTTTCCCTCGAAGTGGAATCCGGTTTACCAAAGGCTTTCCTTCGAAAAAATGGTCCACTAAAAAAATCATTGGGGCATCTGCTTTTCGTTGCGGAGCCAATATTTCATCTAATTGGTTAAAACTGCCCCTGCCATAAACTACATAACTAACCATTTTAAAATTGCGAAAACTCATATGTTCTTTTTATAGAAACGGCATCGGAAATTATTACCTTACCGATTTCACTTTTAAAAAAATGTATAACAAAAGTAAACTTTTACAAACCTACTTAGAAAGAAGTAAATGTAAACAAGTTCTCAGTATTCATTTACAAGTAATCGGCCCAAAATAACATGTAATCTTCATTGAAAATGATCCCAATAGCGAAGTCGTCAGTTTTTATATCTTTACAATCAGCGGCAACACTGCTATAAAATCAATGTTCAACATCTCTCAATTGATATCTTATAAGACGCTTTATTTAATTTGGGGCATACAGGGAAGGCTGAATGCAGTTATTGGAAACGTGCTTACAAAATACATGAACCCGGATATACTATTGGTTGGTGCCGAGATTTTAGCATATTGCGTTCTGATTGTTGTTTTAGCAATTTACTTACATCTTTTTTATAAGAAGAGAAATTTTTTGTATATCAATCGGCTTAAAAAAGACCTAGAAACACTGGTAGCACAAATTGTAATGGAAGAATTACAAGGCCCAATTGATATTTCTGCCAAATTTTTACGAAAAATGAATAATAGGGCGGCCAGGCAGTTTGTGATTGATGAGTTGATAAGAGTAAAGAAAAGTTTTTCGGGCCTTGCCGGAGAAAATATTATTGCTATTTATTTACAATTGGGATTAAAAGCGTATTCATTAAAAAAAATGCTAAATAAAAATAAGTGGCATATCAAGGCCAGGGGTATACAGGAATTGTATATGATGGATCAGATGGATGTAATAACAGTTATTTATAGAAATACCAATAGCAACAATGAGCTTGTAAGAATGGAGGCACAAACCGGCGTAATACACTTAACCGGATTTCCCGGCCTTCGATTTTTAGACATTATTTCGTATCCACTAACAGAATGGCAACAATTAAAATTACTTGAACAGTTGCGATTGAACCCGGTAAAAGAAGACCTTACTGAAAAAATTCCTCATTGGCTTCTTTCTAAGAATGAAACCGTTGTTGTGTTTGCATTGAAACTGGCCGATGAATTTCAGCAATTTTCTGTCAGAAGTTTTGTCATCAATTGTTTGGTTCACCCAAAAAAGTCTGTAAGGAGCCAAGCTTTAAAAACACTAATTCGGTTAGCAGATGAAAGTACGCCAACTATTTTACTGGGCTATTTTAACAAAGAGCCCTTTACAAATCAGGTTTTTATTTTAGAAGCCTTGCAAAATATGGCAACAGAGAAAGAAGTGCCGTTTTTGATAAACCTGTTAAACCATATTAACAACACAATAAAATTAAAAGCAGCGATAGTATTGATGAAATGCGCTAAAAATGGATTAGCTATTTTGCAAACAAAAGCAGCAGAACAACCCGAACCATTTGAAAGAATTCTCAATCATATGAAAACAGTACGATGAACTGGAATATGGCAGCAGACATATTATTCAATATTCTCACATTCGGAATTTTCATTTATTCTGTATTATTAATACTCTCTTATATTTTAATCGGGTTGTTTTCTGTTGGCGAAACTAAAAAATATATATGGAAAAATAGGTTTACCGATTACAGGGTTTTGGCATCATCTGTGCATGCACCAACCGTAAGTATTCTGGCACCTGCGTACAATGAAGGAAAGACCATTGTTGAAAATGTACGGTCGCTCTTGTCTATTTTTTATGCCAATCTGGAAGTAATTATTATTAATGATGGAAGCAAAGATGATAGCCTGCAAAAACTAATTGATGCGTATGACTTGGAATTGGCGGATATTTTTGTGGACATACAAATTCCTACAAAAAAGATAAGGGGCATCTATAAAAGCAAAAATAGTATTTATCATAAACTTGTTGTGGTTGATAAAGAAAATGGAGGCAAGGCAGATGCCTTAAATGTTGGCATCAATGTATCTGCCAACAATTACCTTGTTTGTATTGATGTTGACTGCATTTTAGAACAGGACGCTCTGTTAAAAATGGTGAAACCTTTTTTAGAACAAACCGATAAAAGGGTAATAGCCTCAGGCGGAGTGGTAAGAATAGCCAATTCTTGTATAATAGAAGACGGCCGTTTGATTAAAGTAAAATTAGCAGAAGACTACCTGCCACGCATGCAGATCCTAGAATACATACGCGCCTTTATTTTAGGAAGGATGGCTTGGAGCCGATTAAATGGCCTTATGCTGATATCAGGGGCTTTTGGGGCTTTTGATAAAGAAATTGTGATTAAGAGTGGCGGATACAATCACGATACGGTTGGTGAAGACATGGAACTGGTTGTTAGGATGCGTCGGTATATGGAAGAAAAAAAGGAAGACTATATTGTTACCTATATTCCGGATCCATTGTGTTGGACTGAAGCTCCGGCATCATTTACTATTTTAGGAAGGCAACGAAACCGTTGGATTCGGGGCACTTATGAAACACTGAAGTTTCACAAGATTATGTTTTTTAATCCCAAATACCGATTGCTGGGAATGCTGAGTTATCCCTATTGGTTTTTCTTTGAATTGTGTGCGCCCGTAATTGAATTTTTTGGCTTCGCCTGTTTCTTTATTTTTGCATGGACAGGCTTTTTAGACTGGGCATTTTTCTTTTCTTTCCTATTATTTATTATTCTCTTTGGGTATCTATACTCTTGTTTTGCTATTTTAATGGAAGTGCTAACCTTTCATCAATACAGACGGCGTATTGATATATTGCGACTTATGCTAACCGGTTTAACAGAACCGTTTTATTATCACCCCTTTGTAGTTTGGAGCGCCATCAAAGGATATCTCGACCTTCTAAAAAAGAAAAAAGGATGGGGAGAAATGACTAGGCAAGGATTTGCAAAAAAAACAAATGCCGGCATTTCTATAGCGGCAAAGGTTGTTACTACCGCGACAGCAGAGTCCTTCACCGCATCAACCCCGCCGATTGAGGCACAGAATGAAGAATCTACTTGGATTATGGAAACAACCATTATTCCATTCATTACCAAAATTGGCGGGTTCATTTCAAGATCAATCAAATATTATCTTGGTCATGCATGGGTGCTTTTATGTTTGTTCATTTTAACCAGGGCATTAGAACTGCTTTTTGAATTTATGCAACACGGTACCCCAAAATTATTTGGCAGGGTGATTGCTACCGGCCTTGCAAAAGATGTTGCTTACTTTTTTCAACTATGCGCATGGGGTTATCTGCTTTTTGTTTTACTGTACCTAATTCATAAAAAACTGGCACACATTGGTTTTATCATCATATCGGTATTTTTATTACTTGTTCAGGTTTCTCTTTCGCAATATTTTATCAGCACACTGGTACCCTTAGGGGCCGATCTTTGGGGCTATTCATTAACCGATATCAAACAAACAATTGGGGCATCGGGCGGAATCAAAACATCCATTATTATTTTACTCATTATTTTTTTAGCAGCAATTATTGCTGCTTTCATTATCCTACCCAAAAGATTAAAAGTAAATGGCTGGGTTGCTTTTATTTGTTTCTTCTTGTTTATTGCCGCAGCCTTCACCAAAGCACCGGCCTTGGTATACGAATGGATGCCCGGACAAGAATATAGCAACAACGTATCAATTAATAAATC